>CAZBBS010000237.1:0-2505 GCA_964490145.1 uncultured Enterobacteriaceae bacterium | reverse complement strand
GATCAACGTCGACGGCGGAAATTGGATGAGCTGAATTGGAACTTTCGAACATTACCCTGCCTGAATTGCCCAGCTCAATTCAGCGTCCAAATTATGACCGGTCACGTCTGACTGCGGGCATTCTTCATATCGGTCTCGGCAATTTCCATCGTGCTCATCAGGCCTGGTATCTGCACCGGCTGATGCAGCAGGGCGAAGCCATGGACTGGGCGATTATCGGTGCCGGCGTGCGTCCTGCTGATGATGTGAAACGGCAACAGCTATCGGCACAAGATTATCTGACAACTCTGATTGAGTTGGACCCGGAAGGGCATAGCGCAGAGATTGTCGGTTCGATGATCGGGTTTGTCCCGGTGCAGGAGGACAACGCCGCGTTGATTGCACAGATGACGGATCCTGCCATTCGCATTGTGTCACTGACCGTGACCGAGGGTGGCTATTACATCAATCCGGTTACCTTGGCTCTCGACACCGACCATCCCGACATCCAGTATGACGCGGCACATCCCGAGCATCCTCGCACAGCTTTTGGTGCCATGATCGCAGCTTTGAAACAGCGTCGTGTGAACGGCATATTGCCCTTCACCGGCATGAGTTGTGATAATCTGCAGGGTAATGGCACGATCCTGCGGCAAACGCTGGTGTCACTTGCCGGATTGTCTGATCCCGACCTCGCCACTTGGATTGACGAGGAATGCTGTTTTCCAAATTCCATGGTTGATTGCATTGTTCCTGCCACAGGGCCAAATGAAATCGAACTTGTACGGTCCTTGGGCGTTGACGATGCCGTGCCGGTAACCCACGAGAATTTCCGGCAATGGGTGATAGAGGATAGTTTTTGTGCAGGCCGACCAGACTGGAACAAGGTCGGTGCGACCTTTGTCGATGATGTGCACGCGTTTGAGGCAATGAAAATCCGCATTTTGAACGGGGGGCACCAAATCATCGCCAATCCCGGAGAGCTGCTGTCGGTTGAATTCATTTCCGGTTGCATGGCTCACCCGCTGATTGGCGCATTCTTTCGCAAAGTTGCCAAAACTGAAATTTCGCCGCATGTGCAACCTGTTCCGGGCATGGAACCGTTGGATTATGTTGACCTGATCGACCGCAGATTCTCCAATCCATCAATTGCCGATACGGTGCGCCGCGTTGCATTTGACGGATCTTCGCGCCACACGGGTTTTGTTTTGCCGGTACTGCGCGAAGCCCTCGAAAAGGGTAAGCCCATCGACGGTCTGGCATTGTCGCAAGCGATCTGGGCACGCATGTGCGAGGGGACGCGGGAGGACGGAACCGCAATAGAGCCGAATGATCCTGTGTGGTCACGGCTGACGCAAGCGGCCAAGGCGGCAAAAACCAATCCGCAGAGCTGGCTTGATCAAAAGGATCTGTATGGCCAGCTTGGTGAAGATCCAAACTTCCAAAGCCGGTTCCATCACTGGCACAGCTTGATTTCATCCGAAGGTGTCGAAGCGGCGATCCAACCATATCTTCAGGGGTAGAGGCGTCTTGAAAGCAGTTACTTTCACAGAAAAGAACCGGGTTGGTGTAAAGGCGCTGGCCGATCCAAAGCCCGGGCCGAATGACGTTGTTCTGCAGGTCAAGGCCAGTGGCGTCTGCCACACCGATTACGAGGTGTTAAAAGGAAACTATGGCACCGGAGGGTTTCCTCTGGTGCCCGGCCACGAATATGCCGGAATTGTTCAGGACGTCGGTTCGGACGTTATCGGTCTTGTCGTTGGTGACCGGGTGGTTGTTGATCCAAACTTTGAATGCGGTAGCTGCAAAGCATGTCGGCGGGGCTGGGCGCATCTTTGTGAAAATCTGGGCGCCTATGGCGTCACCAAACATGGTGGCTTTGCCGAGTATAGCTGTGTGAACAGCGCAAACCTGCACAAGCTTGGTGATATGACTTTTTCGCGCGCTGCTTTGGCTGAACCGGTTGGGTGCGTTCTCAATGGTGTTGATGCGGTATATGCCCCATGGATGGAGGATGCCCTTATTTTCGGCGCAGGCCCGATGGGATTGTTGATGGGACTTGCGCTGAAGGCGGCGGGCCTGACCAGCGTAACCGTTTGCGACATCCTTGAACACCGGCTCGAATTGGCGGAACAATTAGGCTTCAACGCCGTTGCAAATGGTTCCAAAGCGCTGGATGGTTTGCATCGCCGTGCTGATCTGGTGGTGGAAGCAACCGGCGTGCCGGCAGTGGCCGCCGAGGTAACCCGCTTTATGGCAAATGGCGGCAAAGGGTTGTTTTTTGGTGTTTGCCCGTCAGATGCAGATATCAACCTGTCGCCATTTGAGATTTTTCGCAGGCAACTGACGCTCGCCGGAACACATTCGCTGAACCACAACATACCAAGATCATTGGATGTGATTTCCAGCATTGGTTCACAGATTGACCGGCTTGTGTCGCATAAACTCCCGCTAGAGGACATTGGACATTTTCTCTCGACAAAGCCTCCGGAGGACAGCCTGAAAGTTCAATGGGTGTCTGACTAG
>CAZBBS010000236.1:0-2519 GCA_964490145.1 uncultured Enterobacteriaceae bacterium | reverse complement strand
TGTACTACTCTTCGCCGCCGTTGCCGCCGCTGCATATTTGATATACGAGAACTTCGACGTTGTATCGACTTTTGTCAGCGGCACGTTTACAAAGGTCATGCAGGGCATTGGTCCGATCTTCCAGACCGTAAAGGCTACGATTACAAGCGGCGTGGAAGCCATGCGAGACATCGTGTCGATGTCTCTGTCAAAGATTCGAGAAACGTGGGACACTTGGGGTGGCTTAATAACTGACAGGCTGTTCGGCATATTTCAAAACGTCAAGGGGATCGTAGTCAACGCCTTTGACGCAATCGTCGGGGTGTTTGGGTTTGTGTACGACACGCTCATTCGTATTGTCAGCGTCTTGGCTGATGCCTTCATGTTTATTTGGAGCAACTTTGGTGACGAGATACTAAGTGCCTTCGGCTTCATCTGGACAACGGCGCTAACAGCATTCGAGGTTTTTACTGGTGCGCTATCTGGCGTTTTTAATGTATTCGCAGGCGTTTTCACGGGTGACTTCAGCAGGGCTTGGGATGGGGTAAAGGACATATTCAACGCGGTGTGGCAGGGGATCAAGGACGTGTTCATCAATACGCTGAACTTCCTCTTTGACGCTATTCCCGGCGGCGAAACCCTGAAGGAAAAACTTGGCTTGACCGCTATGCTTGAGGGCAGCGAGGAAGCACAAGAGGCGTTTGAGAATCTTGCCGATGCAGCCGGAGAGGTTGCAGAAGGCGGCATGGACCTTGTGACTGATGCAGCATCAAGCGCGAAGGACTCTCTTGCTAACCTGACCGAAGGCGTAAAAAGCGGCGAGGTATCGCTATCTTCTTTTTCCGACATGGCGGGAAATCTCACGGGCAAGGCAAGCGAACTCGTTGAGGGCTTTTATCAGACCACGGCGGCGGCGGGTTCTGCCGCGTCATCGGTAGACACAGCAACCGAAGCGGTTGAGGACTATACAGAAGCGCAGACGGAAAGCACAGCGGTAGTCGTTGACAATACCGTGGCAACCGAGGCGGCTACCGAGGCGACGGAAGGGGCTGCCGAAGCACAGGAGGAACTTGCAGACGCTGTTGCAAAGACAACGGAGGAAGGCGAAAAAGAACTCAACTGGCTCGAAAAACTCAACAAGCGATTTGAGGATCTGCAATCAAAGGTTAAGTCAGCAGCGTTGGAGTTTGTCGGGGAAAACAAACTACTCTCCGCAGTTGGTGGCTTGGGCGCTTTGATAATGGGACCGAAGGGACTCGGTGACGGTCTTTTTGATCTTGCGATGACAGCCTTCCCCGGTCTCGGAACGGCGATTCAGGGAGTTGGAAAGGTTCTTGGCGTTTTTGGAATCGATGTGGACAAGGTTCTTGACGGTGTGAAGAACAAGATTAACGCAGTAGGCGAAGGGATCAAGTCCGTTGCGAAAGGCGCTATTGAGAGCGTGAAAGGACTCTTCGCCGGATTCCGAAAAGAAAGCGAAAAGGAAGCAGCCATGAGCCGCTTCCTTGCTGCGGTATCAGGCGCAGGAATTGACGTTACCGATATGGATGCCGCCGACAAATCAAAACTTAAGCAGTTGATGGTTGCGCCGATGGCGCAAGGCGTATCGCAGGCATCCTTGTTACAGTCGCTTGGTCTGACCGAAGCCGATATTGCTCGCACAGTTGATGAGGCGCTTGAACAACTCGTTCAACAAACAGGAGACGCAGCAACCTCTGCTTTGGACAAGTTTGCTGTTATCCTGATGAACATGGCAAAGAATCCAGATTTTGTCAAGCATCTGGGTCTTGCAGCGGGTACTGATATTGTGCCTACACTTGAGCAAATCTTGGGCGTTTCTCTTGCTGACGCAAAGGCTCGCATGGAGGAACTGATTGCGCGGCGAGATGCGGCGGCGCAGGATGCCGATGGCGAGCAAGGATTCGGCGAGGTTGGCGTAACAAAGGATGATACTGACAATCAGACACAGCGCCAACTGGACCTTGCAGATCAGCAGATGCAGGAAGCAATCCGACTGCTCGAGTTCGTCGATCAGACATCCGAGAGAAGCGCTGATCGCCTTGAACAGATGATAAACGGTCTGTTCAGCGGCGCGGATCTGATGCGACTACAAGACTCGTCGCAGATGATCGAAAGCACTCTGCTTGATATTGTTGGGTCCATTGGCGGCATCGACGAGTATGATTCTGTCATGTCAGAGATTGCCAAGATAATTGGGGCGCTTGACGAGATGCAGGCTTGGAGCATTGACGGGGAGTATACCAGAGAGATGGCGCAGCAGATCGGAAGGATACTGAACCCTGAATATATGCGCGAGGCTGTCATTGAGATGCGCGATGCACAGATGTCGCTTCTTGATGGCATGAACCAAACCATGTCTGTTGTGACAACGGGTGGCGGTCTTGACGTTGAGAGTTTGGGTTCGAGCAGGAGCGGCACAAGCCAGACCATCGTTGTTAACTTGGATGGCAGAACATTGGCAGAAGCAACCGCCGAAAATATGCCGGAAGTGTTGGAGGTCATCACACGCTAATGCCATA
>CAZBBS010000235.1:0-2576 GCA_964490145.1 uncultured Enterobacteriaceae bacterium | reverse complement strand
CGGCTCCCGCTCGGTTGAATCAGGCGTCATCGTACATAACCCCGGCACCTTAGCCGCGCTATCCCGTGCAATTGATGGCAAACCGATCACAGACCGCATTGTGACATTAACCGGCGAAGCCCTCACGACTCAAAAAAATGTCATCGCTCCGATTGGCACACCGATCCGTTATCTCATTGAAGCAACCAAAACCAATCCGGCTTCGCTGACTTCAATCACGGTCGGCGGGCCGATGATGGGCTATCAAGTGACTGATTTTGAAGCCGGAATCACCAAAACAACCAACTGTTTACTCGCTCGTGAGGTTGAAATCGTTCCCGAGTCACCTTGCATTCGATGCGGTGCATGCGCCACGGCGTGCCCTGTCCGCCTGCAACCACAGCAAATGGTCTCGGCATTGAAAGGCGGATTGCTCGATCGCGCTATCCATGAAGGCCTGGCAGACTGTATCGAATGCGCCGCCTGCAATGCGGTCTGCCCAAGCCACATCCCTCTTGCCGAGTGGTTCCGCCTCGGACGGTTTGAGGCGCGAGAGAAAGCAAATGAACAGCGCCTCGCAGCAGAAGCTCGGGAGCGTTTTGAAGCGCGCAACAAACGACTCGAACGCATCGCCCAAGAACAAGAGGCGAAGCGTGCTGCGCGTAAAGCCAAAACTGCAGATGCCCTAAACAAAGCGCGGAAAGCGCGGGAAGAAAGCGCATGATCAAGCGACCAGACTATCCACCGATAGATACAGCGATCGTCATGCGTACAGTGCTGATGGCTTTGATTCCAGGCATCATGGCCATGACTCTATTTTTTGGAGTCGGTGTTCTGTTGAATATCATCACAGCAATCCTTACGGCACTAGCCTCCGAAGCACTATGTCTTGGCTTACGAAAGCGCCCAATAAACCCTCGCCTGACAGATTTATCAGCCGTTCTGACCGGCGTTCTGATCGCTCTCGCGCTTCCGCAAGCAGCTCCCTGGTGGCTAGTGATTGCAGCGACTGCATCCTCGGTCATCTTAGGCAAGCATCTCTATGGTGGGCTCGGACAAAACCCCGTCAATCCTGCGATGCTTGGCTACGCTCTCATGCTGATCTCAGCACCAGTCGCCATGACGACTCTGTGGATCAATCCGCTTGCGACTCCAGATATTGCCACTGCTTGGAACGCGTATCTGGGCCAAGCAAGCGATGCAGTGACAGGCGCCACAACCCTCGACCTATACAAAACCGAATTCCGCTCCCTGACTGCGATTGAAGCGTCGCGTAATCGACTCTTCAGCCAAGCACATCTGGGTTTGATTTACGGCTATGAATGGGTGGCTTTAGCCTATCTGATGGGTGGCTTTTGGCTAATTTATCAGCGAGTGATTACCTGGCACACACCTGTTGGACTCTTAGCAACTCTCGTTGTGATCAGCGCATTTTTCAGCTTTGATCCGGATACCGCGACGCCCGTTTGGGTTCATCTAATTGCTGGCGCGGGAATTTTTGCTGCATTTTTCATTCTGACAGACCCGGTATCGGGAGCCACAAGCCCGAAAGGGCGCCTCTGGTTTGCGATCGGAGTTGGCATACTCACTTACCTCATTAGAACCTATGGGCAGTATCCAGATGCCATTGCGTTCGCGGTCTTATTGATGAACTTTGCGGCACCAATGATTGATCATTACACTCGGCCACGCATCATGGGTCGCGAGGCCAGTATCAAAGGCCCTGGAGGTCATTCATGACATTTCGTCTTGCAACCTTTGGTCTGATCACAAGCCTCTTCGTGGGGGTGATTTACGTCATCACCAAACCGTTAATCATCGCAGCCAAAGAAGAGGCGCGGCTCGAACAACTCTATGCACTCGCTGAGCCTTTACTACTGGATGGAACAATTCAAACGCCAGTACGTAAAGAGTTGCCGAGCAATGCACCAACCACACTGGAAAGACCTTTGCTCGTCACTCCAATTGCAAACGCAACCAACCAGATCGGATCTGTGATCCCATTCAAGTCAACAGAAGGCTACAGCGGAACAATCCAATTGCTCATCGCCCTCGATCAAAACCAACGGGTTGTGGGCCTGCGCGCGATTGATCATAAAGAAACGCCAGGACTCGGCGACAAAATCGACACACGGAAGACTGATTGGATTCTTTCCTTCAACGGTCTTTCATACAGGGACCTATCGCCAGATGACTGGGCTGTCGATAAAGATGGCGGGCGTTTTGATAGCTTTACTGGAGCAACCATTACACCGCGCGCTGTCGTCAATGCGTTGAAAGACACGCTGCGATATCTCGACGAAAATCCAGAATTATTGGAGGCCTCGCAGTGAAAATCGTCACTCTATGGCTTGATGGTCTCTGGGATCGAAATCCAGGATTGATTCAACTGCTAGGACTCTGTCCATTATTGGCCGTGTCCAACACAGTCGACAACGCAATTGGACTCGGACTTGCGACACTATTTGTCTTGGTATTATCCAATGCCTCCATCAGCCTGATCCGAAACCTTGTCGACGATGCAATCCGCCGGCCTGTCTTTGTGTTAGTGATTGCGGCCTTAACCACCTGTGCAGAACTCTTGGTTCAGGCATTTG
>CAZBBS010000234.1:0-2596 GCA_964490145.1 uncultured Enterobacteriaceae bacterium | reverse complement strand
CCAGGGAGAAAAACCCCTCAAGGGTTTTTCAGGCGTCCCTGCCGCAAAGCGGCATGAGCCGGTCCCGTCCGGAAAAAGTCCGGAGCGAGGGAAGCCGCAGGCCTGGCGACTTGGGGAGTGTTTTCTTTGGTTACTTTCTTTGCGCCAAAGAAAGTAACGCCCGCCCGGCAGGGCAAAACCTGCGCCGGCAGGCGAATACCCTCCGCCAAGAGAACCTAAAGACAACTGGACACAACTCTTCGCCGACAGGCATCAACCAAAAGAGAAAATCGTTATATCATCCCCAAAAACCAAACCAATCGGAGTCCCCCATGGGTTATTTACTCGCCGGATTAATCATCTTCCTTGGCAACCATTCCATCCGCATCGTGGCCGATGACTTTCGCACCCGCATCATCGAAACCCGGGGAAAAATATTCTGGCGGGTGAGCTACAGTATTTTCTCGTTGATCGGAATTGCCCTGATTGTTTATGGCTTTGGCGAAAGCCGGGCCAACCCGGTGTTTATCTGGAATCCGCCGCTGTGGACCAGGCATGCTGCGGCCCTGCTGGTACTGGTTGCCTTCATCCTGTTTGCCGCCGCCAGTGTGCCGCACAATCACATCAAGGCCAGGCTGGGGCACCCCATGTTTGCCGGCATCAAGATCTGGGCCTTTGCCCACCTGCTGGCGAACGGGCGCCTTGGCGACATCCTCCTGTTTGCCAGCTTCATGATCTGGGCCGTGGTGGGTTTTTCAGCCTCGCGCAAACGGGACAAGCAGGCAGGTATTGGTTGGGGAAATGCCCATGGTGGAGGTACCGTCTATGCCGTGGTTGGCGGGATTGTGGCTTATGGCATATTTGCGGCAGGGCTGCATCGCCTGCTGATCGGTGTGCCACCGTTCTGATCAGACACTACACCAGGCAGAAAATACACAGCTTGTTGCCAGTAGGATCACGCAGATAGGCCCCATAGAAATGTTCTGATTCCGGCGGCCTGAAACCTGGCGCCCCCTCGCTGGTCCCGCCATTGGCCATGCCCCCGTTATACGCAGCATCAACGCTGTCCATGGAAATGGCCCGCAGGGCGATCATGGTCCCATTACCGTACGTAGCTGGTTGCCCATCAAACGGGGGACAGACACAGATTTCCACATCAGCATCCGGTGTTTCCGGCAACCCGTAACCCGCCCAGCCCCCTTCCTGGGCAAATTTACGCTTCATACCCAGAGGGATCAGAACTGCGCCATAAAATGCCACGGATCCAGCGTTATCATTGGTACCGAGAGTGACATAGCCGAGCATGTGAACCTCCTGCAGGAATTATCGATCTTCACGTAATCATTGTACGTACTGATGGTAGAGTCTGAAACCTTTGCCTTGGACTATCCAGTCACAAGAGGATTGAGAGGCATGGAAATCACCAGGGCAAACACTGTAGAATAGCGCCTCCGCGAGCAAGGCACGGCCTTCTGGCGGCAACAGGTAAACGGAATTATCTGCATCGGAGTGTAGCGCAGCCTGGTAGCGCACCTCGTTCGGGACGAGGGGGTCGAAGGTTCAAATCCTTTCACTCCGACCAATTCTGAAATAAAAAAAGGCTCTCTCACCTTGTGAGGAGAGCCTTTTTTTATTTCTGAATTGGTTGGAAGGATGGAACCGCATCAAAGGTTCACAAAATTGCATATGCAATTTTGGACGTTGAGCACAGTGAAAACGCCCGCAGGGCATAACACTATTACCCTTTAACCTTCCCCCCGAATCCTTTATCTTTGCCTCGCAAATGCATTTGAAGGAAACCCTCCATGAAACCTGACCTGAACGATATGTACATTCTCATCACCGGTGCCGGCCGTGGTCTTGGCCGACATGCCGCCATGCACCTGGCCAGTTGCGGCGCCATTATTGGCGTGGCTGATATTGATGCCGACAACGCACGGCAGACAGCGGGCGACATCACCAGCAACGGCGGCAAGGCCAAGGCCTACAGTGGGGATATGTCAAAACAGGAGTCATTCATGGCCGTGGCTGAAGACTTTGCCAAACTGGGTGGTCGTATTGATGGCATTGTGAATAACGCCATGTTGCTACGCTACTCACCGATCCAGGACGTTGATGAGGACACCCTGTCTGCCATGCTCGACATCGGGGTCAAAGCCCTGTTCTGGTCGGCACAGGCCATGCTGAAACACTATGACAAGGAACGTGGCGCCTGCATCATCAACCTGGCATCGCCTGTCGCCAGTCGCGGCTTCCCGGGCACTTCCGTGTACAGCACCGTGAAAGGCGCTGTCAGTCTGTTCACCAAATCCGTGGCGGCAGAACTCGGCCCGCAGAATATCAGAATCAATGCTGTCTCCCCGGCATCAGTTCCCACGCCAGGTGCCCTCGGCCTGAACAGTAAGGAAGAATACGAAAAACGCGCCGCCTGGATTCCCCTGCGCAGGAACGGGACAGAAGAAGACAACTCCAACGCCATAGCCTTCCTGTTCAGCAAGGAAGCCAGCTTCATCCACGGGGAAACCCTGAACGTGGACGGTGGCGTGGCCGCCTGCAACTAGAGAGGCAGGAGGCAGGAGGCAGGAGGCAGGAGGCAGGGACAATGATCGTTTTTCCG
>CAZBBS010000233.1:0-2648 GCA_964490145.1 uncultured Enterobacteriaceae bacterium | reverse complement strand
TCAATCAGATTTGTTGCAGGACATATTCAGGCCTTGAAGCCGCTGGTTGTGGTGATGATCCTGCTGGGTGTACTGCTTTCTGCAGGGATGGCTTTCATGCCGGTACGCCAGTCAGAGATATCCCTGCCTCTGTATTTTATTTTTGGCGCACTGGCTATCTGCGCCATGATCCTGCCGGGGATCTCCGGGGCATTCATTCTGGTTTTACTGGGCGCCTATGCACCTGTTCTTCAGGCCCTGGTCAGTGTGGATATTCCTGTCATCATCACGTTCGCTGCTGGCTGTTTGTCGGGATTAATGCTGTTTTCAAGGCTGCTGTCCTGGCTGCTGCATCATTTCCATTCTGCAACCCTGGGTGTCCTGACTGGCATGTTGGCCGGTTCGCTTGTCATGTTGTGGCCATGGCAGCTGGTGAGAGTGCAGGAACTGGCAGATCACAGCTGGAACAGCTACCAGGCCGTAAGCCCGGCAGTTTACCTGGCCGAAACCGGTTATTCGTTCAGTCCACTGGTTTGCGCCATTTTGATGATGTCAGGCGGATTGCTTGTACTGCTTCTGGAGTATCTTGCGGGCAATCTTGGGCACAGGCAGCTCCCTCCGTCAGTCAAGATGGAGTAGGCTCATGTCCTGTTTCAGGTTCAGTTCATTTGCACTCATATGTTTCTGCCTTTTGCTGGTGTCCTGTAAAAGTGCATACAGATCCCCCGTAGCCGAGATTGATGAACCGCGTTTTCTTGATACTGACCGGATTCACCGGGTTAACGAGGGAGAAACGCTGTATGCCATTGCCTGGATTTATGATCTGGATTTTTTACACATAGCACGCGTTAACCGGTTGTCTTCGCCCTATACGATCAGACCGGGTCAGATATTGAATGTGGACCCCCGTGCACAGGCGCCAGCACCAACCACCAGCAAATCCACCTCTACGGCATCCGCGACATCACCTCCCAGGCAGAGAAGTGCCGGCAGAACTGGTTCAGCCCCTGCAACTGAACCTGTCCAGGTAAATCCGGTAAATATCAATACCGGGCCGGTGAGCTGGGGCTGGCCTGCAACGGGGGTGGTGATCGGACAGTTTTCGGCAAGCAGTGTTGATAACAAGGGTATTAACATTGCCGGTCAGCAGGGGGATAGTGTTATGGCTGCAGCCGATGGTGAGGTTGTATATGCAGGCAGCGGCTTGCTGCGTTACGGCGACCTGTTGATTATCAAACATAATGACCAGTTCCTCAGTGCTTATGCTCACAACAGTGCCTTGCTGGTCAAGGAAGGAGAGCGGGTCAGGCGTGGGCAAAAGATTGCTGAATTGGGCTCGACAGGCGTCGATCGAAACATGCTGCACTTTGAAATTCGCCAGGAGGGCAAGCCTGTGGATCCCATGAGATATCTGCCGCCAAAATCCTGAGAACTTTCTCGAAACCTGGCTCGACACCCGGAGAACTTGATATATACTGAATTTGGGATTCAGAAGGAGGGAAGTTACAAAAATACCGCTGTGTATTCCAAATGCCCGGCAAGAACAATAATTCCAATATCTATTTAAAAGGATTTAAATATGAGCACTGGAAAGCCCTCTGTGGTTTCAGAACCGCCGATGCTGCTGTCTGCAGCATCACCCGTCTCATGCAAGGCAGTTGACCTGTTATCAGGCCCTGGTCGTCGTTCAAGGGCTGAGTCCCCTCGTCATCCCAGGACCGGAAAAACCTATTTGCACCTTGAATCCGTTTCCACTGGAAACGACTGTGCGACGGATATTGATTCAGACATTTCCTGTGATGGCGAATTGGACAGACGTTCAGAAATGCTGCCAGTGGATGAGCAGGCGGCTTTGTTTGACGATGGAGCAATCCCGGACTTGACCACGCTTTACCTGAACGAAATAGGCCGAATACCACTGTTAACCCCTGAAGAGGAGCTGGACATTGCCAGGCGAGTGGCAACAGGCTGTCTTAAAAGTAAAAACAGGATGGTTGAGGCAAATTTACGGCTTGTCGTCTCTATTGCGAAACGATACCAGAATCGTGGGCTGGCTCTTGATGACCTGGTTGCCGAAGGCAATCTTGGTCTGATTCGGGCAGTAGAAAAATTCAATCCTGAACTGGGATACCGGTTTTCAACGTATGCGACCTGGTGGATCAAGCAGAATATTGATCGTGCCCTGATGAACCAGGTTCGCATAATTCGCCTCCCTATTCATGTCTTGAAGGAACTCCATGGATGCCAGAAACTGATTATGGAATTGGCGGAAAAACTATGCAGGGAGCCGTCACTGGAAGAAATCGCCACATGCCTGAAGAAAGACAAGCGCAAAGTACGTAAATTACTTGGACATAACACGCAGACCTGTTCAGGTGATACGCCGGTCGCAAATGAAGAGGGAGTACGGCTTCTGGATATTATTCCTGATATTCCAGGCAAGGGTCCCGAGTTGTTGAACCAGGAAAAAGATTTCCTGGATTGCCTGAATCAGTGGCTGGATCAACTTCCCGCCAAAGAGCGTGAAATAATTTCCAGGCGTTTTGGACTGGATGGCTGTGAGGCCGTCACGCTGGAAGAACTTGGCTCTCAGGTAGGGCTGACAAGAGAGCGGGTAAGGCAGATACAGATCCAGGCTCTGGAAAAACTGGGCAGGAAGTTGAGAGCAG
>CAZBBS010000232.1:0-2689 GCA_964490145.1 uncultured Enterobacteriaceae bacterium | reverse complement strand
ACCCAACACGACACAATTCATGTTCCTTAAGGAACCTGGATAACATTGTGGTAGAGCAAACTTCCCCTGCTTGTTCGTTCACCAAAACAAAACGTAAGCTCTCAACTCTCAAGCGGGGATCGCGTCGTGCATGTCTGGTACTTGCGAAATCAACCGTTCGAATGTGTAACTTGATTTGAGTGCGATCCTCTGCATCAGGCAACCATGCCACCAAGCGTAGGGTTGCGCCGTTAGTGGATAGTGCCGAACCACTTTCAAGCGCCAAATCACCAAGGTGCTCAAAACGGAAAGGCTGCAACCACCAATGGGTACTCAAATCCACCAATGATTCACGAATGAACGGTAAGGCATTTTCATCCAAATCGAAGATATCAAATTCCAATTGAGACGAATCCACCGGATTGATTACCGTCATTTCAGGCATAAGATTTGGCAATGCAAATATACGTTCGTGGTCTAGATCTTCAGTGATAATTCGCTGACCAAAACTGGACCAATTCCATGGGACAAATCGGTATCGAAACCCAAAATGCTTCTTTTCCGATGGATTCGAATGCGGCAACACATTGAGAACGGAATCCAGTCTATAGGGGATAAGGAAGTGCTCTGCATCAGAGCCATCAATCCTGAGTGCCGAGTATGGAGATAAGCCCTTCAATTTTGCTTTATTTTGATTTTCATAAGTCACCATTTGGGTCGGAATTGCGTAGTCAACAGTGATTCTCTTGTCTGTCAGCATGGATTCTGTGTGATAATTCGGAACATAACCCCTGACACAAACAGGCAGAAAATATACTGTCCAAGGAACACTCAAAAGAAAGCTACAGGATAAAACCAAACCGTGAAACCGGGTAAAAAAACGCAGCACAATGATGATAACAGATCCCAATAAAAACACACTGTTTTCAAAACAGTTCCTTACGGAATCTTCTAATCGGCCTAGTGACAATGGGCCTTCAACCAACATCCAACTCGACAAGAACAAGGTCATCACGATGGAAAATTGTCGCCAACTCCCAGTTGCGCTTCCAAAACCGAATCCAAGCAGCATCCAGGCAGGATAGGAACTCAACAAGTTTAGCATAGCCGCACTACTCCACATGGTAGCATCAGACAACCACAAGGCTGCCAGTTGAGTAACACATAAAGGAATCAACAGGAAGAAGACTATTGTCAACAGTTTCGCAAGCAGCAAGTGATGTGATCTTACGGGTAAAACTCTCCATGAAGCCGTCTCTTTCAACGGAGGATCTGCCAATGCCAGTGCAGCCGGAATCAAGACTGTTCCGATTGCGATCAACACAGTGATAAACCGCGAAAGATCACCACCTATTGGATGGTGATTTGCTTTGTAGAAAGCTCCAAAAAAACCGCTACCAACAACAAGTAGTTCTATTCCGAGCAATGCATACCAAGTACAAAAGCCCCAGCGTTGTGATAACCATTCTTTCTTGATTTGATGCAGGATGATTTTCATGGCGTTATGGGGTGTTGATTATTTCGGATTCAAATGACTGTTCAATCCACCCTTCGTAGCGGCCCTTGTAGGCAATCAATTTGTCAAAGGAAAGATCCTCTGGACCTTTGATATAGTAGGTATCAATATGAACAGACGACCATGCATCGGCATGACAGTGCAGACTTGATGTCTCGGAATTTTCCCAAAGGATATGCTTAGTGGAATGATAGAAGAAAAAGTACCATTGAATAGTGTTATAAGGTCCTATCGTCCTCGTATCGAGATTGGCTGGATCGGTTGAAGTATTTATATGGCGGCGTGATATCTGGATATTAGGTGAGCTTCGATAATAACTTGGCCATAACAACCGAAACAGATTTCCTTCACGATGATAGTCAAAACTTGTTACTTTCTTCAATGGCACGTTACTGACGAGTTGATTCGAATCAATCGAAATTTGACCGAATTCTTCGTAGGTGAAGCAATCAAAACGAATCGTACCCCTCACCTTTATGCGGTCAGGTACATTCAATCCCAGTTCATTCGGCAAAGGGATATATACACCGTCCACAATCGATTCGCGACGATCCAGTTTCTCACTTTTTATATGATGCCGAATGTTTAGTTGAACACCTTTATTCAGGGAGTTCAGGGATTCGTTCACAAGCTTCATATAAGAACTATCTTCTGTAAGCGGAGGCTTAAAATTGTATTGTGGTAGATGGTTAAAACTAAACGACTGTTGATCCGTTTGTATAGTGATGTTCATCTTACCAAACCGAATCATTCCCAACGATGGGATATCATCCAGGCTATAGGTCATACGGAATACGGCTGGCACAACTCCCTCGAGAGTTTCTTTCCCTGCATCTATTTTTCCGGACAACATTTTCAATTTTACGGACGAAAATTCGGATGTCCGAGGAACTGAAGGCGGGTCTGATAAATCAACATCCAGGCACAGAAAAATAAACGCACCCACCATCACCGCAAAAGCTACTGGAACCCCAAAAACCATCGTACGTCTCCACTGATATTGAATAACAGCGACGGCAAGTGATCCGAAAATCACAAATCCACCGATGGCATTGGTTTTTGCAATTTCGGCGATGTTGGGCAATCGAGGGCGATCCAAAAGGGCGACTATCGTCACGCCAACTAGTGTAGTCCGTCAAACAGACTGCATATTAAGAAGTTTCTCACGGCCACGTTTGACTTTTTCAAGAATAT
>CAZBBS010000231.1:0-2711 GCA_964490145.1 uncultured Enterobacteriaceae bacterium | reverse complement strand
GTGTTTGCATTTCTTGTTTCGTCAACGGCCGCTACCAAATCACGGCCCCTGATCCTAAATTCGTATGGCGTTGTTGCTTGTCTTGCTGGAGTAAACTGTGCGCCAAGGCCGCCAGCGGCAAACTGCTGCCTGTTCTGAAATGGCTCAAAAGAACTGAATGCTGCCCGAGTAATCCCCCCATCACCCGCACCACCTGCGCCGCCCCCGCTGGCTGCAGGAGCATTTGCCATAATGCCAGATGCTCTGGACTGAAGTGCCTTGCCAAGTGCAACAAGTGCTATACCAGCGGGTATGGCCAAGTGCGGTTTTCCTTCAGCAAATTTCTCTATTGCCTTTCCAGCAACACCAAACTGAATCATTGCCTTGCCAAGATTAACGGCAAGTGTTCCGACGCTCTTAAGGATAGATCCAGCAGCCTTTTTAAACAGGTCCCCACCAGATCCAAGTGCGGTAGCAAAGTCAATTATAGCATTTTCAAAACCGCTTTCTATAATAGAGCTGAGTTGAATTGCAAGCTCGGCAAGCGAAACGCCATTTAATGCTTCTATTTCTTTTTTTGTATTGTAAATCTCAAGTCTTTGTCTGGCAAGGGACCTGTTTGTGACATCTATAGTATCACTTGATCCCATCTGAGCAAGCTTAAGCTCATCAAGCATCCCCTTGAGCCTTTCCAGTTCCTCGCCAAGGTCTACTACTTCCTCTTGTGCATTTATTCTGCCCTCTTGTCGGAGGAGTTCCGGGGTCTGATTTAGTATGCCTATTCTTGCAATTAAATCCTTTATGGCATCTGCCTGTCTCTGAGCTGCAGCCGTTCGAGCCTCCTCAATAAGCAAAACCCTCCCAGCTTCGGTCTTGTATTGGCTAAGGTTGCTAAGAATCTCCTGTCGTAGGTCAAACTCTCTGCCAGCAGCACCTTCTGCCCGCATGGCAATTTCTGCTGCTGTTTCCGAGATAAGATTCTCTTGACGCTTAATAAAGAAATATTGCTGCCGATCTTCAAGGGACCTTCTGTCCAGCTCAGACATCCGAAGCATGACCTCGGACTCATTGTCAATTGTGTTAAGAATATCCTGTCTTATTCTTAATCGCTTTTCGGCAGTCTCAACAACAGAAGACTCAACCCTAAAATCAGCATCTTCAGCTATACGAAGTGCTTGCAGAAGATTCTCATGCTTTTTCTGCAGTTCTGCTATCTCAAAACCAAGCCTGCGCGACACCCTCTCAGCGAGGGTTGTCATTTCTATGTATACATCATATGCAAATTCTACATTTTTCTGTATCTCTACCTGCTCCTCAAATGCTTTGATTGTTTTTTTTAGCCTTGAGTTCAGCTCCCCAACCGTCATGTCGTACTCTTTGGCAACCTCAACAAGACGCTCATTTTCAGCACTATCCTCTGCCCTTGATAGAATTGACTGTGGAAGAAAGCCGCGCTGCCTGTTAGAAAGAATCTGAACGTCTTTTATTTTACCCCTTGCATCCTCAAGCTGCCTAAGGTAGCCCTCCATTGCTTGGTAGTTTGCAAAACCACCCTCGCCAAATGGATTAGAAACTTCTCCAACAGATGAAAGGGCATCGCGAAATGCCTTGGCACCCTTGCTCGCCTGCTGCATCCTCTGGGTAAATATTTCCAGCAAGGATGTTGCAACAGAAAATGCAATAATCCACCCCATTGGCCCGCCGAAAAAAGCCTTCCTAATGCTCTGGCCAAGGGTCATATTTGTTTCTTTCGCCTTTTCCTTCAGCGTAAGAAGGCTTTGAACAAAAACCTGAGCGTTGTTTGTTATTGCCCTAATACCCTGAGCATATCCCATGCTAAACTGGGATGAGTCCTGAAATGTCTGGGCTAACGAAAGAAGGGTGTAATTCGCAGACTTTGTGGTATTATGCAGTTTATCGACGGTTTGCCTTCCCGTCTTCATGGTACCACTTGCATTATCCGAAGATGCACTGACATTATTTAGTGCACCGGCAAGCTCTTCAAGCCCTGCTGCGGCCTCATTTGCACCCCCCGCAGTTTCTCGCAAATTGCCAGAAAGAATTGGAAGTATCTTTCTTACGGCTTCATCACCATTGAGGGCAGACTTGACCCCCTGCTCATACATCTTGTACGTCTGCGAAAGCGAGTGAACGCCCCCGCTAAGGTCCCTGACCGCCTTCATGTGTGCTTTCACATCAGACGTTCCCGTGACCCGCGTGAGAATGTCAATTAAGAGCTGATTTGGTCCGGCCATTACTTTTCTTTGATCTTGTAGCCGATGCCCTCAACCTTTCGGCGATTGTTTTGCCAAGCGGTAGCTATTTCCGTATAGGTACACCCCGCCCATATAGCCTTTGACCTTACAGGGTCATCTGAGGCTAACTCAAGACATATAACAGTCCATGCGTTTTCTGTACGCATGAACTTTCCTGCCCAACTGGCTTCTACAACCCGACTTTTTGTTGTATTAAAGCCTCGGATTGCTGCGACTCTTTGTTCAGCTTCTCTACGATCCTCAGCACTAACGTAAAAAAATCCTGCACCGCCTTGGTGGCCATGCCGGTAATCGCTTTATCGTCTGAGAAGTCAGGGAGTCCGCCAAGGACTTTGCGGCAGACCTTGAGGTCGGTCATGCCCTCTTCTTCAAGCATCTTGAAGACTTCGCTCTGAAGTTCTGCAGTAGGGGGGAGGAGGCGGCCCCATTTTCCCGGAGCCACCTCATACTCATTCC
>CAZBBS010000230.1:0-2727 GCA_964490145.1 uncultured Enterobacteriaceae bacterium | reverse complement strand
TATTTGCCACAGCGGTATCCTTTTCTCATGGTCGACCGTGTCGTTGAAATGGAACTTGGGAAATATATAAAGGCATATAAAAACGTCACAACCAATGAAGAGTTTTTTCAGGGACATTTTCCTCATAAACCCATCATGCCGGGAGTTCTGATCATTGAAGCGCTTGCCCAGGCAGCAGGTGTTCTTGGATTCAAGTCACAGGAAAAAAAACCCGAAGACGGGTTTCTTTATTACTTCGTAGGTGCTGATAAAGTACGGCTCAAACGTCCTGTAGTGCCTGGCGACCAGCTTATACTGGAAGCTGAACTGGGGCCGGTCAGACGTGGCATTTACAAATTTGAATGTCGGGCCTCGGTTGATGGTGCTACCGCCTGTGAAGCCACCATACTCTGTGCGGAAAGGAAAGAGTAATCGCATTGGGTGTTCACATGTCAGGCGCATCTCCCATCATTGATCCCTCAGCCAAGATCGGCAAGGATGTCGTCATTGGCCCGTGGACAATTATTGGCCCGAATGTAGAGATAGGTGATGGCTGCGATATAGGTTCGCATGTTGTTATTCGTGCCAACACCCGGCTGGGTAAAGACAACCGGGTTTTCCAGTTTGCCTCTGTCGGTGAAGACCCTTCTGACAAGAAATTTCATGGTGAACCTACCTGGCTGGAAGTCGGGGATAACAACATTATTCGTGAAGGGGCTACTATTCATCGCGGCACGGAAGTTGGCGGCGGTGTAACCCGTATTGGCTCAAACAATCTGTTCATGCCGTACACCCACGTAGCCCATGACTGCATTGTTGGCAATCACACGGTATTTTCCAATAACGCGGCCATTAGTGGTCATGTGGTTGTTGAGGATTGGGCCATACTCAGTGGTTATGCCGGGGTGTACCAGTTTTTGAGAATCGGTGCTCACAGCTTTGTCGGCGGCCTGACCCATATCAACATGGATGTTCCGGCATTTGTGGTGGTCAAGGGTATTCCCCCAGAGCCTAAAGGCATTAATGTGACCGGGCTCGAGCGACGCAATTTTTCCAGGGATGCCATCAAGGCAATACGAAAAGGATATAAAATTCTCTACCGCCAAGGGCTTAATGTGGATGAGGCGATACACGAACTGGATAAACTCGCCGTGGAGCATCCGGAAATTCATTTGCTGATTCATTCAGTGAAAGCTTCCCAGAAAGGGATTATCCGTTAAATACAGTGCTGCCTCTGACAGATTGCAGGATCGGTCATGACTAAAATCGCTCCCCGCATCGGCATACTGGCAGGAGAAGCCTCCGGTGACATACTGGGTGCCGGGTTGATGCAGGCGATACAGGCCCGCCATCCCGAGGCTGTTTTTGTCGGTATCGGCGGTGCTGAAATGAGGCAGGCCGGTTTGGATTCCATGTTTCCCATGGACCGCTTGTCGGTGATGGGACTGGTGGAACCCCTGAAGCGTCTGCCTGAACTGCTTTCCATCAGACAACAGCTCTTCAAGGCCTATCTGGCCGACCCGCCTGATGTGTTTGTAGGCATCGATTCACCGGAATTCAATCTTGGGCTTGAACTCAGGCTCAGGAATGCGGGCATCCCTACAGTTCATTATGTCAGCCCATCAGTGTGGGCCTGGCGCAGGCGCCGAATCCACAAGATCAGGAAGGCCGTGGACCTGATGCTGACCCTGTTTCCCTTTGAGGAAGCGTTTTACCGGGAACATGATGTCAAGGTCGTGTGCGTCGGCCATCCCCTGGCTGACGAGCTGCCGATTGACACCGATATGCAGGGAGCAAGGCAGCATCTGAACATACCGGATAATGCTCGTGTTCTGGCGGTACTCCCAGGCTCAAGAAAGGGAGAGGTGGAAAGACTTGGTCCGGTGTTTCTGGATGCCATCAGGCTCTGTCTGAAACGTTGGCCTGACATGCATATTCTCATTCCCTGTGCCACCCGGGACCGCCGTCAACAACTTGAAACCCTGATAGGGCAAACGCCGGACAGCAGAATCAGGCTGGTTGATGGCGAGTCCAGGACCGTCATGGCCAGCGCCAACAGCATCCTGATGGCTTCAGGTACCGCAACCCTGGAAGGGCTGCTGTTGAAGAAGCCGATGGTGGTAGCCTACAAGATGGCCCCTGTGTCCTATGCCATCATTTCCCGTTTGCTGACAACCCGGTACATATCGCTGCCTAACCTGCTGGCGGGAAAGCTGCTGGTGCCGGAGCTGCTTCAGGAAAATGTGACCGCTCCGGCCCTTTTCCATGAAGTGCAGAGAACGCTGGAAACTGCCGAAGACCGTGCTTTCGGAGCCAATCCAGAGGGTATGGAATCTGCCGTGGAGACTTTCACCGCGATTCACAAATCACTCAGGCGGGATGCCAGTGCCACTGCCGCGGAGGCTGTGCTGAAACTATGCCGCAGATAAGCCTGCCCCTGTCCCTTACACGGTTTCCTGAGGGCAGCCTGATTGCGGGTGTGGATGAAGCCGGTCGTGGACCTCTGGCAGGAGATGTTGTGGCAGCTGCAGTCATTCTGGATCCAGCCAGGCCAATTCCTGGACTGGCAGATTCAAAAAAATTATCAGCTGCCAGACGTGAAGCACTGTTTACCCAGATACAGTCGTCAGCCCTGGCGTTTGCCGTTGCGAGGGCGACTGTTGAGGAGATCGACAATATCAATATCCTGCAGGCCAGTCTGCTGGCCATGACCCGGGCAGTTGCAGCCCTCGATCCAGTGCCCGGATT
>CAZBBS010000229.1:0-2756 GCA_964490145.1 uncultured Enterobacteriaceae bacterium | reverse complement strand
TGGTGGACTGCTTGTCTTTGATACGCCAGAGGGAGAGGTATCTGCAGAGGTGATTGATCGGGACGAGGGATTCTTCAACCTGGCATTTTCCATACCGGTCATGAAACTTGCCGAAAGCATTGGCCACATGCCATTGCCACCCTATATCAAACGTGAAGATGAGCTGGCTGACAAGGAACGTTACCAGACTGTTTATGGAGAGAAACAGGGGGCTGTAGCCGCACCCACAGCCGGTCTGCATTTTGATGCTCCCATTCTTCAGGCAATTACTGACAAAGGGGTAGAAACTGCCATGGTCACCCTGCATGTTGGAGCAGGGACATTTCAGCCGGTACGTGCCGAATTGATTGAAGAGCATCGTATGCATGCCGAATACCTGGAAGTCAGTGCAGCTGTCTGCGAACAGGTAAGGAAGTGCAAAGCCAGGGGAGGGAAGGTGATTGCTGTGGGCACCACATCAGTGCGCTGCCTGGAAACGGCCGCGGCTTCCGGTGTTTTGAAGCCCTATCAGGGTGACACCCGGATTTTCATCTACCCGGGTTATGAATTCAGGGTGGTGGATGCCCTGGTCACCAACTTTCATCTGCCGGAGTCCACATTGATCATGCTGGTCAGCGCCCTGGCAGGGCGTGAAAACATCTTGAAGGCCTACCAGGAGGCTGTCAGGGAGAAATACCGGTTTTTCAGTTACGGTGACGCGATGTTTATTGCTTGACCAGCTTGAACCGGGCAGGCGGCTTTATCCTTTCGGCGTTAGCCGCTGAAATGCTGAAATGCTGAAATGCTGAAAAAAGTCACTGTTCCCATGAATTACGGAATGTAACGTACCTGAATACCGACACTGTCCTGGTCAATCAACAGGTCAGAAATTACCACCACAGTATCCCCTTTTTCGAAACTGGCCTTGCTCTTGAGTTCATTGAAGGCACGGCTCAGTGTTTCCTCAGGATCCTTGCTGAACTCGATCTTGAAGGGAAACAGGTTGCGGTTCAGGGTCATCAAGCGGCGGGTTACCCCGATATTGGTAAAGGCATAAATCGGCGTGCCAGGATGGGGATTGGTCACATAATTGGCCATGATGCCATGACGAGTGACCACCACGATGCCTTTCACCCGCATATCATCTGCCAACTCTGCAGCGTTGGCTCCCAAATGTTCCTTGTCTGAGGTCTTGATCAGGTTCTCGATGAAGCGAAGGCCGCGTTTGGATTCTGCAGCCAGGGCAATGTCATTCAGGTACTGTATGCAGCGGATAGGGTGCTTGCCCACGGTGGTTTCACCGGACAGCATGACGGCATCGGCCTCTTCATATACGGCATTGGCTACGTCAGTGACCTCAGCGCGAGTGGGAATCGGATTTTCGATCATGGATTCCAGTAAATGGGTAGCTACGATAACCCGGCGGCCGTGCTCGGCACACAGGCGCACAATGCGGCGCTGTACGTTGGGAAGTTCAGCTAGGTCTATTTCGACACCCAGATCCCCGCGGGCAACCATGATGCCGTCAGATACCGCGATGATTTCTTCCAGGTTTTTCACACCCTGCTGATCCTCGATCTTGGCGATGATCTTCATGGTGGCTGCTTTTTCCGGATTGGTGGCTTCCATCAGTTCCCGCAGTTCGAGTATGTCCTTGGCCTCGCGAACAAAAGAGAGGGCGATGAAATCCACCTCACGCTCCATGGCAAACAGGATGTCCTCCTTGTCCTTGGGGGTGAGGGAGGGCAGGTTGACCCGGATGCCGGGCAGATTGACATGTTTCTTGCTGCCCAGGACCCCGCCATCAAGCACCTTGCAGCGCATGATTGGCGGATTCTTTTCCAGCACCTGCAGGTTGATCAGGCCGTTGTCCACCGTGATCTTGTCGCCCACCTGGACAGTGTCGATCAGTTCATCGTAGTTGATACGGAAGGAGGACTCCTCAACGCTGGTGTCATCGCGGACAGAAATGGAGATTTCATCGCCGGATTTCAGGTTAAGGTCGTTTTCCAGCACGCTGGTGCGGATTTCAGGGCCCTGGGTATCCAGCAGGATGCCGACCGGATAGGTGGTGTGCTTGTTGAGTTCAACCACGTGCTCAATGATGCGATCGGCCCATTTATGGGTGGCATGGGACATGTTCAGCCGGACAATGTTCATACCGGCGTTGTACATTTGCTCCAGGGTTTCGTAATTGCTGGTGGCGGGGCCGATAGTGCAGATGATCTTGGTTTTGCGCATGAGGGGACCTGAATTCGATTGACGGGCAATTGTAACATCTAGCCTGCTGGAACGTACCCAATTAATAAGATCCAGGAAGGCAAACAGAGGGGAATTGGTACGGATTCAAAAAATATGTCCCTGCCTCCGTCCTCCTGTCTCCTGCCTCTGTTTTATTGCTATAATCCCGCGCCTTAAAACTTTCAACCGACATTCCAACTAACCAACAGGAAATCATCCCATGAAATCACCAGTCAGGGTTGCCGTTACCGGTGCTGCCGGACAGATCAGTTATTCCCTTTTATTCCGTATTGCTTCCGGCGAAATGCTGGGCAAGGATCAGCCTGTGATCCTGCAGTTGCTGGAAATTACGCCGGCCCTGGAAGCCCTGAAGGGCGTGGCCATGGAAATTGAAGACTGTGCCTTCCCGCTGGTTCATGGCATTGTCCAGACTGATGATCCGAATGTTGCCTTCAAGGACGCGGATTACTGTCTGCTGGTCGGCGCTCGTCCCCGTGGTCCGGGAATGGAGCGCAAGGATCTGCTGGAAGCCAACG
>CAZBBS010000228.1:0-2823 GCA_964490145.1 uncultured Enterobacteriaceae bacterium | reverse complement strand
TCGGTGTGAACACCTTCCAGAACCCCAACGCCGCCGCCTTTGACGAATCGGCGGCGGACGACTTCGAGATGGAACTCGCCCGGGCGACGCCGGAGGAAAAGGAAGCCTGCTTGGAGCGTGTGACCCATCGGCAGACGGTGGAAGGCGAGGCCACGCAGACAGCGCTCAGGCAGCTGCAGACCGTGGCTCGTGAAGGTGGGAACGTGTTCGAGGAGTTGATGGAGACCGTCAAGGTCGCAAGCCTCGGGCAAATCACCGATGTGCTGTTCAACGTGGGTGGGCAGTATCGGCGCAACATGTGATGTGTTTGACCCTCATGTGTCGGTATTATAGGAGGTTGTGTTTGTGCATTATATGAGTGTGTATGGGAGTCTCCGTCAAAGTGTGGGTTTTAAACCGGAAGGTTCTTAAAAGTGTCGTGGCACCTCTTACACTAGCCACACCAAGTCATAGGCCCCAAAACAGAACAGGAGTAAACGCCATGCAAACGAATACGATAACTAAAAACTTAGCACTCAGAGAGCTCATGAACCACAATGGCGGGATCAACGGAGACATGGTGGACGTCTATTTTCACTCCGCAGACCTTATCAAGGATCTCACCATGGCCGTGAAGCAAAATTATGTGATATGGGACGATGACAGAATCCATATCGAACCCACCCTCTACTTCGCTATGGTCCAGGGGGTGGCGTTTTGATGACACTCACGCTCTCATGTTCCAACCCTCAATGCGGAAGCACCGTGCGGTTGCCGTTCACGGTAAACTCGGTATTCCCGACCATCGAAAACCGTTGCAGAGTGTGTAATCAAGGCGTCCTCATCATATCACAAATTGGAAATGAAGCCCAACCTCTCGCGACCACGGCAGCCATTCATGTGAATACGCCCCCAAGTGACGTTTCACCGAACGAGAGTCTTGGAGGAAACCGCATTTTCACAGCGTTTCAGAATCGGCTGGCACCCCTCGTCGTGATACTTCAGCTCATTGATGAAATGAGTGAAACGGCGGGAGCCGTTGAGGTATCAGACCTGGTTAAAGCCTTCAAAGAACGCTCAGGCCTGCTGAGGAAACACCTTTCGGACCGTCTTGAGCATCCGCTTGACGTCAAGCGAGGGCAAAAACTCTCTGACGGATTCCCTGCTGTGGACCGGACTGGCCCGTTGAACATCACCCTCCGTAACTACATCGGATGCGATCAGGAACGATTGTTGGTGGGCCGCGGCCTATTACAGGAATTCGGGTTGGTGAATATCGTCGATGACACGAAATTTACACTAACCGAGAAGGCAAAGCCGTTTCTCCAACTGCCCGACCTCTACGAGTACATCATAACCACGAAGGACCTTGTGGCGTTCTTCTCCGAGCCAATCCTTCCGAAGTATTACGAAAGGACGCTTGCGTATGACCTCGCCCACGCTGTTGGAACGATAGCGCCTGACCAGCACGACTGGATGATGCACATCCTGGGAGAAATCATCACTTGCGAAGAAAAGAACGGTTGGGATTCAAACGCTTATGCTGCCCAAGAAACTCAACTCGCTCGTGTTGGCAAAGCCCATGCACGTTGGCAACTTGATGGCCATTTTCACGAAACGCTGTATGAGAAATTTGAAGCACAGGCGGTGCGAAAGGAACACCATGACCCAAAGGGGCAAGCGTGGAGGCGACATGAGAACCATGTCAATGGCAAGCTTGGCAGCGTTTTGAGTCACCTCAAAGAACTCGGTTTCATTGTACCCGTGGCTGTGGGGAACACGAAGAATTTCGCAGCAACAGAGCGGGGGCATCGATATCAGGCATCAAAATCCGAGGAGGCGAATGCATGAAAGAAGTTAAATCAAATCTTGTCATACGCGATAGCACCGTTGTGATTCGTCCTGAAGGGTTGTATATGATCGAGGAGTGTGTTTGAATGGCTGCAAAATGGAACTGGAGAAAGCACACCGGTGGACCAGCAATTGAATTTCAAGGATACACTGACTTTAGTTCTATGACTCCTGTCAGGGGTCTTGTCCGAGAAACCATACAGAACGCATATGATGCCGCACGAAAGGATGGGAGCGGTAAGATTCTTCCTACCAAGATGTCATTCCGATTTGGAACAGTCACCGACGATGTGCGTGACAAGTACCTGAATGATGAGTTGACGAAGCATCTTTATGCTGGATTGGTAGAAAAGGATGACGACCATGGACACCTCTATGAATCACTTCGAGACCACGCCACAGCCACTTGGAATCAAGAACTAACCATTTTGGAGGTATCTGACCGAAACACAACCGGATTAAATGGAGACATCACAAAAACCATTTCAGGAAGAGAGCCGAACCCAGACAATGTTTTTCGTCAATTCCATCACGCATGGGGCGTCTCTGATGGTGGCACGAACAGAGGTGGAAGTTGGGGGTACGGCAAGGCTGTCACGCCGTTTGCATCAAAAATCAAGTCCTTCTTTGCGCTCTCAGTACGAGACAAACTTACATCGAAAACCCCTGTTTTGGACTATTCTTTGATGGGACAATCCATCATCAAAAACCATCATCTCCCTCACAGTGATGACCTATGGCTTTGGCACGGATACTATTCAATTCGAGACACTTCTCCGGAGAAAAAGGACCTTGCTTTGACCTCCTCAGAGCAAACAGAAGTGGATGAATTCATCGCAGATTTCAACGTTCAAGGCCGAACTTTGGCCGAGGATGACCGAGGGTTGTCGCTCATCATCCCATATCCAAAAGATGACATTACGCCGGTCGTAATCGCACAAGAAGTTTTGATCAATTACGTTCATCTTATAATAACTGAAAATCTCGAGGTTG
>CAZBBS010000227.1:0-2836 GCA_964490145.1 uncultured Enterobacteriaceae bacterium | reverse complement strand
ACTGGGAACCCGGCGACACCATTGCCATTAATCTTCTACCTGATGCCGATGCCGCCCAGTGGTTGTGCGACACCAAACGCGAGAAAGGCAGCAGCCAGCTAAAAACCGTTCTCCAGCACAGCCTGAGCAAGGCGCTTGTTTATGAACTGCAGGGCATATGGTGGCCGGAACTGGCTGATACACCGCTGGCTGAAATTCCCGATACCCGTCTTCAGGGACTGGGTAGACAGCTGAATCAGTGGCTGCTCAAACCTTCCGGCACGGAAGGCTACCGGACTGCAGAGGTGACCCTGGGTGGTGTGGATACCAATGGCATCAGCTCAAAAACCATGGAGGCAAAAAAACAGTCTGGTCTGTTTTTCGTGGGAGAAGTGCTGGATGTCAGCGGGCACCTGGGCGGCTTCAATTTCCAGTGGGCCTGGTCATCAGGTTATGTTGCCGGCATGAATGCCTGACGAATATCTGAATGTCAAAAATCGCGTTTACACTTCCTGCAATGAAACCCTGGCCTGTTCATATTCCACCAGACATTCAGGATTTGCCAGGGCATCACGGTTGCTGATTTCCCGACCATGAATGAGGTCCCTGACTGCTGTTTCAGACACCTTCCCTGACCGGGTACGGGGTATGCCGCTGACTGCCAGTATTCGGGCAGGCACATGGCGGGGTGTTGCCCCCTGCCTGATACGCTGCTTTATATGAGTGATGAGTGACTCATCCAGCACCACATCTTCAGCAAGACAGACAAAGAGCACGATCCGCTGATCACCCTGCCAGGACTGCCCTACCACGACTGCATCCTCCACCTCGGCAATGGCATCAAGCTGCCGGTAGATTTCGGCAGTGCCAATTCGTACACCACCCGGATTCAGTGTGGTATCAGAACGACCATAAATCACATACCCGCCCGAGGCGCGTTTTTCCACAAAGTCCCCGTGCGTCCAGATACCGGGAAAACGGTCAAAGTAAGCCTGCCGGTATCGTTCGCCGGACTCATCGCCCCAGAACCCCAGGGGCATGGTCAGGTGGGCATTACGACAAACCAGCTCTCCTGCCATACCAGTGACCGGATTACCTTCGCCATCCAGCGTATCCATATCCATGCCCAGGAAGGCGCACTGCAATTCACCCGGATACACCGGCAGCAGAGGATTGCCGCCAAGGAAACAGCCGCAGATATCAGTACCGCCGGAAATGGAGGCCAGATGCACGTCACGCTTCCACTGCCCGTAAATGTACTCGAAGCTGGTCGGGGCAAGCGGCGAGCCGGTGGACAGCACCAGTCTCAGCTTGTCCAGATGATGCGTCCGGATTGGAGACAATCCTGCATTCTGGCAACTGTCGATGTACTTGGCCGACGTGCCAAACACTTCAACCTGCTCATCCTGCGCCAGCTGCAACAGACGCTCCGGCCCCGGGAAAAACGGGTTGCCATCAAAGGTGACCAATGTGGCCCCTACCGACAGGCCGGTAACCTGCCAGTTCCACATCATCCAGCCGCAGGTGGTGAAGTAAAACAGCTTTTCACCGGCTTTCAGGTCACAGTGCATGACCAGCTCTTTCTTGTGCTGGATGAGAAGACCCATCGCAGAGTGAACAATGCACTTGGGTTTGCCTGTGGTACCCGATGAGAACAGGATGGCCAGCGGTGCATCATAGGGCAGTCGCTTGAAGGGTATCGGCTGCGGCACAAAGGGGGCCGTAAATGCTTCCAGGGTGACACAGGGCAGACCTGCCAGTGATTCAGGGTTTTCGCCTGATAACAGCACTATCTTTTCGGGTGTGCAGCTGCCCGCCACTTCCAGGATGACGGGCGTTACATCAAAGGTCTTGCCGCTGTACTGGTAAGACGTGATCGACAGGATAATTTTGGGCGCTACCTGGCAGAGACGGTCAGACGCCGCTGCCGGGCCGAAGTCCGGCGAGCAGGACGACCAGATGGCCCCTATGGCTGACGCGGCCAGCAGGCCGGTGATGGCTTCAAGATCATTGGTGACAATGGCGGCAACCCTGTCACCCGCTTCGACACCCGCACGCTGAAACGCCTGTACCAGACAGGACACATTGTCATAAAGCTGCAGGCGGGTCAGCGTTCGACGCTCACCATTCTCACGACAGGCGATGATGGCCAGGCGATCATCGGGTTCGCTCAGCAGGTTTTCAGCATAGTTGAGTGTCGCACCAGGATAGAAACGGACGTGCCGGATGTCGCTGTCCGGGATACAGCACTGTGCCGTTCTTTCGCCAATAATGCCGAGATGATCCCAGAGCTCCCTGTAAAAATTATCCGGGTCAGCGACTGACCAGTGATGCAGTATTGCATAGTCACCCGCTTCACCACCGTGAAACGGGCGCGTCGCATCGGCGAATCGCCAGAGGGCGGTGTGTTGCTGTTTTGTTACAGGTAATTCCCAGAGACGATGATTGTCTGTCGGCATATCCTGGCTCAAGATTTATCGGGAGGTGGTCCACCCCCTGGCTGCCAGTTTTCACGATGCTGAAACAGGAACAGCTGTGAGGTATCTGCCGTGCTCGGGGCATCCCTGGGTGCCCAGCTGTCATCATGGATATCCATGTCGGCATCGTATTCCACATGGCATCCCAGCGGGCTGTTAAAGTACCAGAACCAGTTCGACCCGAACAGGTGCTTTCCCGGCCCCCAGAAGGATTCGTAGCCTTTATTCACGAAAGCAGAACCGATCTGCATCAGTTCACTCGGTCCCCCCATGTGGAAGGTGAAATGTTCACAGCCCTGCAGAAAGGGTGGGGTCTGGATCATAAACAGGGTGTGATGGTCCTGGGTACCCTGGGGACGCAGAAAAGGTCCCACGCCAGT
>CAZBBS010000226.1:0-2841 GCA_964490145.1 uncultured Enterobacteriaceae bacterium | reverse complement strand
GCTCTCCCCTCTACAAACTGGATGACCTGAAGTCACTTATCCCGTCACAGCCAGCTAAAATCAGTGGTGAAGGAACGCTGTTTGACTTTGGTGAAGAAGGCGACAAACTCGTTGAGATTGTCACCGATCCGCTTCAGTTCAAATCAACACGCGAAGCCGGAGTTGCCAGTGATGTGTACTGGGGCAAAGACTTCCTTTTGGTCAATGTTGATGATTCGGACCAGCCGGTCAGCATCGATATCAATCCCGGATTTTACAACGCCGATCAGCTCGCCGCCGAAGTTGAGCGTGCGATCAACGCCGCCTATGGTGATGACCGCAAATTTCAGGTTGAGCAGAATATTGACGACACCCTGACCATTGATTTCCAGCGTGTCGGCGCCGATGGTTCTATAACAGCCCTTGAAAATAAAATCTCTGTTTCGCTGACCGGGACTGAGACATATATTACTGAACTGATGAAAGAGAAAGATAACGACTTCTCCATCACAGGTACGTCGCCAGACTTTACCAAAGAGGAATTTCTGGCACATGCTCAGGTTCGTATCAACGAAGCATTAAATGAAAACCCCGGCGAACTGGGCGTGAGTGAACTGCAATTCTCAAAAACACGCGGCGCTAAAATAGATGATATCTATGAAGGTACAGCTGTAGCTCGCATTAAAAGAGAGAATGAGGCTGATCCTTCAAACCCAGATTATCATTATCTTGTCCATTCATTCTATAATTCCAGACCTGCCCTCAACGTCTATACGAACATGGAACAGGCCAGCTCAGTTTCGGCAACAACTGATGCCGGAGTAACGGAACAAAGACGTATCTATTACGATGCCAATGAGAACAAACTGACTGTTTACCTGCCAACAGGAACAGATATGACACAATTTGGTGATCAGCGCTCAGTCATGCTTGCTGGCAACGATAAATTCAGATCAGAGCTCAATGGCAGAGAATTTCAGATAAGCAGGATTGTTGATACAGGTGCCAACGCGCCATATATCGAGCTGAAAACTTCTGGACTTGCCCTTGCGGATGACAATTTCTCTGTGTTGACCACGAATGATGCCGGGGAAGCGATTGATGTCTTTGTTCTAACCAGTCCCGCAAATGATGAGCCTACAATCGAAGCATTTTTCGAGGGCACACATCCTGTCTATGATGGAGCAAAAGAAATTTATCCAAGCCAGCGGGTCATTTTACGTGAAATCCAGGGATCCTCAGCAAACACAGCACTTGGTGGGTTTGTCGCTGATGCGTGGATGATTACGAATACAGATGATCAGACTGCAAATGTGACTTCATCATCTTCCATGACCATCACCGGCGCTCTTGCGCAAGCATTGGATACATTTGCCGTAACACTCACCGACGAGGACGGAAACGCAACCACGTTTACGCATACAGCAACTGGTGCTGACGATGAAACAGCGATTGCAACTGGTCTCGTAACAGCTTCAAGCGGTTCTGCCTATACACTGACCAATGTAGCCGGCGTAATCAGCATCACGAGGAGCGATGGTAAAGACTTTTCCATCGGCACAGGTGCTACTTCAGCTGGTACTGCCGCATCAACTGCCGTCGCCATGTCCACCAACGGGGAAAGTTCACTTGATAATAACCTGAAAAAGCTTGGGTTGAACCAAATCGATCACTCAACCCAGACATCGGTTGACTGGGTGGATGAGAAGAACCCTCCCGTGAAAATAGGATATGATGCCATTAATCAGCGTCTTAAATTTGAAGTCGACAGAACCGTTCTTGGTAGCGGCACACAAAGTGACTTCAACTCCTTTTCCATATACGGGTCAACCACGCAAACAGATACAAACAACCTTGGTCTGACCACTTCAGATAATGCCCAACGGGTCCAGATCCGTGGTGGTGAGGTTCTTTATGGTGAGTCCTTCTTTGCCACAGGTGAAGAAATTCAGCCGAACGACAAACGCTATGGTATTGAAGTTTCCTATAATTCGGAACTTCAGAACTTTTCAATCCAGAGCGGCACCACAGGTGAAAATATCGATGCTGACGGGGCTATCGGGGTTCAGGAGCAACAGAAATCATCTAATATCCAGGTTGGCCGCCACGTGATCAGCCAGGATGACGGATCCCGGGTTGTTCAGAACTACAATGTTGATGCCACTATCATCGGCAACGGGGATAACCTGCTCTTTGGTGTTGGTAGCACAAAAAATGACTTCCTCTTTGAGGCAGGTCGCGGGCTGAAATCACAACCTGCACAGGCCATCGGCGCAAGCGCCAACGAGCCATTGAGCAATGTCTTCAAACTTTCAAGCCAGAACGGAGACAATATCTTCAACGTCTCGGTCAACGGTATCAGCGGTATCATTGAAGTGCCTGCGACATCTTATGTTGGCACCACGCTTGCTGAAGCGCTGCAGACACGGATCAACCAGATCGTAGACCCGGAGACCGGGGAAACCATTGGCGGTGTGTCCGTTACCTACAGCAGTGATACCAACAGCTTTACTTTCACCACCGGCACCACGGGGTCGGATTCAACCATCAAGGTGAAGGGCGCTGCCCGTCTTGGTCTTGACGACGTGCCTCTCGGGGTGGGATCGGTGCCTGAAATCTACAACCTGGTACAGGCGACTGATGCCGATGGCGTGGCACTCTACGTTGATGCCAATGGTGAAGTGGTCACCAACCCGCCGGCAAATATGGTGGAGGGATATTATCCTCTTTATATCGATGAAGGTGAGCTGACCTTTGATAAAACAGGTAAACTCATCAGCCCGAAAAACCTTGTCCGTTACGAAAAGCAGGAAGAAGGTTTCTCGATCGCGCTGGATGTTGACTTCTCCACCTCAACCCAGC
>CAZBBS010000225.1:0-2842 GCA_964490145.1 uncultured Enterobacteriaceae bacterium | reverse complement strand
CCTCAGCGAACCACTGGTAATATCGAATAGGCCATCGCTTTGCTCATAACACGTGTCGGCATAATCCAAGAGCTTCTCTTCAAGGGTGCATCGGCTTCAGCAGCAGTCAAATGCGAGCGCGTCTGCCTTGCCATCTTTATGGACACTTACCTGAATGCACTGGTGAATCACGACCTCGACTCACTGCCGGTCACTGTCAACATCAAGTACACCGAAAACGGCGTGCGCCTGAATCTAGGCGACGGCTTATGGCAGACCGCCATGGACTGGCCAACCTACCGTGTCGATGTCATTGGCGAAGAAGCCGGCGCCGTCGGCCTGCTGGGCAAGATCAACGAACACGGAAATAGTAACTGGTATGCAGTACGCTTGAAAGTCGAAAAAGGTGAACTTATCTCAGAGATAGAGACTTTAATCGCACGCAACATCTCCGGAGGTGGCGGCGGTCCGCAGTTCAGCCCACTGCATGACGAACCGCATCCGCTGATGATGGAACCGGTATCCAATGACAGCATGCTTTCACGCAGTGAACTCGCCGCCATCGGCAACAGCTACTTCACTGGATTGGACACCGACAACTCCGCCGCGAACGTTCCCTTCTCGCCGGAGTGCCAGCGCAGGAAAATAGCACAGTCACAGCTAACGACCCGAACATGGAAGAAGGCTCCATGGTATGGATGGACTGCAAAGCCCAGTTCGATACCGGCTTCTCGGTCATCGTCACTGATATCCGCGAACGCCGCTTCGAAGTCGTCGATCCAGTAACCGGGCTAGCTTTCGGCTGGGGTTACTTTGACCACAACGGCAGCCGTGATAACTTTGATGGCCCACCCGAACCCGGCACCAACCTCACCAATGCTTTCCGCCAGCCCTTCTCCTTTTATATAGCAGAAGTATTTAAAGTCATTAATGGCGACATCCGCCAGATAGAAGCCGTGCTGACAACTGTGCCCTACCAGATGGAGAGCGGATGGTAATCGCAAAATATAGGGTTGCAGAGCAATAAAAAAACATACCGAGTGATGTTAGGTTGACTATAATAGAACCATCTAGATTTGATTCGTGCTTATAAATTGAAGTTTTGTAGTGCGCTGGCTGAGAGCCCGAAGACCAATACAAATTACTCTCCAAAATGAAATGTACTAGCTGTCAAAATTCTTTATCCAAATAAGGATTATCATGCCTGAAGGACCAGAAATTCGTCGTGCTGCAGATAGGCTTGAAAAGATACTCGTTGATCAATCGATAATAAAGCTGGAGTTTGGAATTCTTGCATTAAAGCCCCGGGCGGATGACTTCCAAGGAAAAAAAGTCACTGCCGTTGAAACCCGCGGCAAAGCACTACTCACCCACTTTGATAATGGGCTGACAATTTATTCCCACAACCAGCTCTATGGACGTTGGTATATCGTCAAAAGGGATCAGTACCCGACCACCAACCGATCACTTCGCTTAGCCCTCCATACACTCAAACATAGTGCACTGCTCTACAGCGCCTCTGAGATTGCTGTGCTGGATAGCGACCAGCTTCAGCTGCACCCGTTTCTTGCTAGAATTGGCCCAGATATTCTTGACCCCGCTCTGCATTGGCGCGAGGTTGCCGGACGTCTACTGGCATCGCAGTTTAGAAATCGTACTGTAGCCTCCCTTTACTTGGACCAGGGATTTCTGGCCGGAGTTGGTAACTACCTGCGATCCGAGATACTATTTGACGGTGGCATTGACCCATATGCTAGACCCAAAGACTTGACCAGCAAAGAAGTCAATAAACTTGCTAGAAGCACTCTTAAAATCAGTAGGCGAGCTTATGATACAGCAGGCATTACCAATCCATCGAAAAAAGTAGCTGAACTCAAAAAAAGTGGCTTCAAGCGCAGCGACTATCGGCATGCCGTATTTGGACGAGACAAGAGAGAATGCTATGTATGTGGCAATTGTATTATTAAAAAAACTATCGGTTCCCGCAGGCTCTACCAATGCCCTCTATGTCAACATTCTTAGCAGATGTTTAAGAGCTACATATATAAAGATCTATAGTTTCTACCACTGGTTGGCCGAGGAGCTAATAGAGGGCAAGAACCAATAAAGATAATGAAGTCAAAGTCAGAACTACAGCTACAGATAGAAATACTTCAGGAACAACGACTGAGCCTATTAAACGAAGATCCAGTCATGTGGGATGAGGTAAACGCAGTAGAAAGAGAACTGAAATTCTTGCTTGCTGAAGTACATCCCTACGAAGAAAAAAAGGCCTATGCTGCAGAGGATGCCGCTGTGGCTATGATGGAAAGCATTGCCAAGAAGAATGATCAATGAACATAAAAATATTCCTCAGCCTTCTGCTATTAACGCCTGCCCTTTCCATGGGTAAAGAGCTACCGGATGAGAACTGGCTTTGCCTCACAAAGAACCCATTCCACGTCAACTCTGCCGAACAGACATTTCAAATACCAAATGCTCCTAGTTATATATTTAATCCGTCAAAAGGTATTCGTGAATTCGATAAGGAACAATTTAATCTGACAAATTGTAGAGAAAATGCACTAACCACATCATACAGTTGTTTCGGTACTGAGCTGCCGGACATCCAACAACTTTTTCACATTAATGTGACAGCTAGAACATTTAATTACATCAGAAGTATCATGAGCAACTTGGGGGGCAATTCAGTAATTACCTTATTGGGTACCTGCAACAAGGTCTGATGCAAACCCGAGATTAAGGGGTTATTCATCCACAACTATAGCCCTTACGTATGGTATAGAACTCGTTCTGTTTGTAGTGGTTAAGTCATTTTGGCCACAGCTTTCTGGGCATTCCAATATTGCCGTTCGGCTATCAC
>CAZBBS010000224.1:0-2855 GCA_964490145.1 uncultured Enterobacteriaceae bacterium | reverse complement strand
ACTCGGCGGTCTATGAAACTATCGTACGTATGGCGCAGGATTTTTCCATGCGCTACACCCTGGTGGATGGACAGGGCAACTTTGGCTCGGTCGACGGTGATTCCGCTGCGGCCATGCGTTACACCGAAATCCGCATGGACAAGATTGCCCATGAACTGCTGGCGGACCTGGACAAGGAAACGGTCGATTTCTCCGAAAACTATGATGGTACGGAGCTGATCCCGGACGTCCTTCCGACCAGGGTGCCGAACCTGCTGGTCAATGGCTCCTCCGGTATTGCTGTTGGTATGGCCACCAACATTCCCCCTCACAACCTGAGGGAAGTGATCAGCGGCACCATCGCCCTGATGGCCAATCCGGAGCTCGGCGTTGATGACCTGATGGACTACATCCATGGCCCTGATTTTCCAACCGCTGCCCAGATCAGTGGTCGTGCGGGCATTATCCAGGCCTATCGTACTGGCCGCGGCAAGATTTATATTCGGGCTAAGGCGGAGATTGAAGACAACGAAAAGAATGGCAGACAGACGATTATCGTCACCGAAATTCCCTACCAGCTGAACAAGGCCCGTTTGATTGAACGCATCGCGGAGTTGGTCAAGGAAAAGAAAATCGAGGGTATTTCAGAGCTGCGTGACGAGTCCGACAAGGACGGTATGCGCATCGTCATTGAATTGCGCAAGGGCGAAGTCGCGGACGTTGTGCTGAACAACCTGTATGCCCAGACTTCCATGCAGATGGTGTTTGGCATCAACATGGTCGCCCTGGTGGATGGTGAACCGAAAACCCTCAATCTCAAGGAGATGCTCGAGGCCTTCATTCGTCATCGTCGTGAAGTTGTTACCCGCAGAACGGTATATCTGCTGCGCAAGGCACGGGAGCGGGGCCATATTCTGGAAGGACTGGCCGTTGCCCTGGCCAACATTGATGAAGTCATCGAGTTGATCAAGACCTCACCGAGCTCTGCTGAAGCCAAGGAAAAACTGCTGGCCAGGACCTGGGTGTCAAAAGGTGTCGAGGAAATGCTGGCTGAGGCGGGTCCGAATGCCTGTCGACCTGATGGCCTGCCGGAAGAGCTTGGCCTTGTTAACGGGCAGTACCGTTTGTCTCCTGAACAGGCCCAGGCCATTCTGGAATTGCGCCTGCACCGCCTGACAGGTCTTGAACATGAAAAGCTCATTAACGATTACAAGGAGCTGATCAGACAGATTGCTGAATACCTTGAGATTCTGGGTAATTCAGTACGTCTGATGGAAGTGATTCGTGAAGAACTGGAAGCCGTTGTTGAAGAATACGGCGATGAGCGTCGAACTGAAATTACTGCCTCCAGCCACGACCTGACCGTTGAAGACCTGATCACGGAAGAGGATCGGGTGGTAACCATTTCCAGCGGCGGCTATGCGAAAAGCCAGCCGCTCACGGATTACCAGGCGCAGAAACGTGGGGGTATGGGCAAGGCCGCGGCATCGGTCAAGGATGAGGATTTTGTCGAACATCTGCTGGTCGCCAGCAGCCATGATACGTTGCTGTGCTTCACCACCTCAGGCAAGGTATTCTGGCTCAAGGTGTACCAGATTCCGCTTGCCAGCCGCACCTCGCGCGGCAAGCCTATTGTGAATATTCTGCCTCTGGAAGAAGGGGAAAGTATCAGCAGCATGCTGCCCATACGCGAGTATGAGGAAGGCAAGTTTATTTTCTTTGCCACGGCCTTCGGCACAGTGAAAAAGACCCCGCTGGTGAGTTTCTCGCGCCAGCGCAGTGTAGGCCTTATCGCCCTCGAACTGGAAGACGGTGATGTGCTGGTGAAAACCGCCATTACGGATGGCAGCCAGGATGTCATGCTTTATTCCTCCTCCGGCAAGGTGATTCGATTCCGTGAAAGTGATGTGCGAGCCATGGGCAGGACTGCCCGCGGTGTGCGCGGCATTCGCCTGGGTGAAGGCCACAAGATGGTCGATATGATCATTCCGGAAGAGAACGGGCAGATTCTGGCTGTCAGTGAAAACGGCTATGGCAAACGTACCGTTGTCACGGAATTCCCCGTGAAAGGAAGAGCAGGGCAGGGCGTTATCGGGATACAGACCAGTGCCCGCAACGGTCCGGTGGTTGGCGCTGTTCAGGTTTTCGAGGGTGATGAGATCATGTTGATCAGTGACAAGGGAACACTGGTGAGAACCCGGTGTGATGAAGTGTCCTCCCAGGGACGTGCCACCCAGGGTGTCAGACTGATCAAACTCAAGGAAGGTGAGTCCCTGGTTGGCGTTGAACGTGTGCATGAACCCGAGGCGAGCGAACTATCCGCTGATAGCGAGGGTGATGCGACAGAATCTACTTCAACAGATGTTGTCGATAGTGGGACTGAAACGCCGGATGCGGATGCGGGCGACGCCAGCGACGTTGCCGATAGCGATGAGTGATATCCCTGCCACTGCAGTTGTGGCATATCTCGGGCCGGAAGGAACCTACACCCATGCGGCTCTGCGAAAATATTTCGGTGACCAGCAGCCCGGGATACCTTTGGACAGCATTCCAGCCGTATTCGCTGCTGTGGCAAGCGGACAGTGTGATTTTGGCGTTGTTCCGGTTGAAAATTCTTCCGAAGGGTCCATCACCCAAACGCTGGACTGTTTCGGTGAACACGATCTCAACATTTTTGGTGAGGTCTCTTTACGCATCGAACATTGCCTGCTGGCAAAATCCGGGACAACATCTTCTGATATCCAGCGCATCTTCTCTCACCAGCAATCGCTGGGCCAATGTCGGCAGTGGCTGAAAAAGCATTATCCGGATGTTGAACAGGTAACAGCGCTGAGTAATGCAGAGGCGGCTCGCAAGGTCGCACTGGAAAGCGGTGC
>CAZBBS010000223.1:0-2860 GCA_964490145.1 uncultured Enterobacteriaceae bacterium | reverse complement strand
ACCAGGACGACGACCTGCCGTTCAACCGCTCGGAGTGGTTGGACACCGACGACGATGGCATTGGTAACAACGCTGACAAGGACGATGACGGTGACGGCTACAAAGACGGTGCCGATGCCTTCCCGTTGGACTCTACCGAGTGGGAGGACCTCAACGGCAACGGCATCGGTGACAACAGCGAGCGCAAGGATACCCAAGAACCCTCATCAGTGTCCCAAGGTGCCTCGGCCCTCGATCAAGTCCCCGTTTGGCTTCTGGTGCTCATCGTATTGACCGGTACGCTCCTATTAACCATCCTCTTTGCCACCGGAAGCGCCACCCGCAGCAAGGCCGGATCCGTTGTCGCCCGAAAGCCAGTGGCCTCTAGCGTTGAGGAGCGGTTCAACAACCGAAGTTCACGGGCAGCCATGCCCGAGGTCGATGAGATGCCTTCTGAGGAAGGCGATGACACGGAGGCCTCCGGTGCGGTTGACGAGTCGAACGATGGTGATGCCGACGAACAACCTCCGTCCGGCGCCGATGACTCCGGCGAGGGCAAAGAAGACCACGATTCTGGAGTGCCAACCAAGGAAGAGACGGATGCCAGCGAAGAGGGCAAGCCTAACGAGAACGAGGCGGACGACGATCCGGATTTTCGGGAAGGCCCGCTGAACTGAATTCAGTGGGCCACGCCGACATCACCGCTGGCGGTGCGACTTCTTCGGTAACAGGTGCCGTTGCGTCATCTGCAGCGGGAGCGACTGTTTCGGTTGCTATGGCTGCGCTTTTGCCCGACTCTCTGGTCAAGGATGACCCCTTTGAACACTGGATGGTCAACGGGAAAGGCGAAGCACCAGTGGCGGACGAAGTTCTGGCGCAAGGGCTTCGTAAGTTGCGTGTTGCCCCAGCTACCGCCACCGTTCAGGCTACCGTGGGGCCTGCGACGTACGTTGATGACCTCCCAAAAGAACTCAATTTGCGCCTTGAAGAAGATGCGTGCTTGAAGGCGATGGGTGTTCGTACCCTCGCTCAAGTGGCTCGAGTTGACGGCCAAACCGCCACCCTCATCAACGAAACGGTGGCCAAACACACCGGTGTGGAAATGGAGGTTCAGGACCACCAAGCCACTGCAGCTGTGGTCATCGAGAGTCGGGAGGCCGCGTGGGACGCCGACACCAATTGGATGGACGATTTGGACGTCAAGGACGAGGAAACCAAGGCCGAACTCGAGTCGCTTCATCGGCGAGCACGTCAGGAATTTGACATCTCTGCCTTGGGCGGCTTGGCCGTGAAAACGGATTCCTTGAAATCGCTCAGAGGCATTGGAGACAAACTCGAAATGTACCTCTATGCAATGGGGATTCGCAGTTACGCACAGTTGGCGAAACTTACGCCTGAAATCGAAGCACGGTTTGATGCTTTGGTGGGCGTGGTACCCGGACGGCTCACACGGGCAAAAGTCGTTGAGCAATCCCTACAAAAACTCAAAGAGGATGCGGAAGGAATCGGTGAATAAGATGGGTGAAACGGTGATTGCAGGCGTGACCATTCCGCTGGCGTGGTCGGATATTGATGGCTTGGAGATGCATTGGAAGTACGTTCTGGCCGTTCTGTTCGTGGCCTTCGCCGGCCTGGTCACCAACAAGGTCATTTTAGGCGTGTCCCGCAAGATCGTCGGTCAATCGGAAGCGGAGTGGGACGACGACCTCATCGATGTTGTGGGGACCCGGATTCTCTTGACGGCCCTGGTGTCCGCCGTCCAGGTGGTGCTGTCCTGGCTCCATCCCGATTTGGCTCAGGAGTCGGTCGTTTACATCAACGCCGTCATGATTCTGTTAGCAGCCTCGGCGCTCTCCGCCACGGTGAAGATCGTTCTCCGTTCGGTTTTGGAAGTCTTTCAAAATCGCAAAGCGGTTGTCGTTGAGGGCTCAAACCCACTCATCATCTTCCTCGTTCGAGGGATGGTCTGGGTTGCCGCCATATTCCTCATCGCTGACGAATTGAATCTGGATTTGTCCGGTATTCTCGCCTCCCTCGCCGTGTTCTCCATCATCTTAGGTTTGGCGGTTCAGCACACGTTGGGGAACATCATGAATTCGTTCATGCTCTCGCTCGACCGGCCCTTTGACACCGGCGACCGAATTTTGGTGGACGAAGTGGAAGGCACCGTGGTCTCGATGGGCATGCTTTCTACAAAGTTGTTGACGCTGGAGGAAGAATTGGTGATCATTCCCAACAACTCGTTGGTGAACTCCACCATTCGTAATTTCTCTCGAGGCGGCGGGGACAACACGCCAAAACGCATCGTCTTGACCGTGGATGTTGGGGTTGACTATGACGAAGACTCCTCGCACGTGAAACACACCCTCATTCGCGTCGCTGAAGACTGCGAACATGTGCTCCAAGAACCGTCCCCCATGGTTCAGTTGGTCAATCTCGGTGATTTCTCCAAGGATTACCGCTTGTTCGTTTGGCTTGCCTCGGCGGCTGACAGAAGGGTGGCTCGCGACCAATTGCTCTCCGAAATCGACGTCGAGTTCAAGGCAGAGAGCATCATTATTCCTTACCCGGTTGCGGTGGAGTTGGAAAGCAAGGAGGCCATTTCAAGCGATGCCATCAAGCGTAAGCAGGCCAAGCAGCACGCTGCCAAGGCGAAAATGAACCTCATCGACCGACGCTTAGACCGTCAGCGGCGAGCCATCCGAGAGGAGATCCTCACCTTGGAGGGGCGACTGGAAGAGAGGATTCCCAGCAAAGAACGAAAGACGCTCACCGAGGAAGTTGACCGCCTTGAGACGATGCTTTCCAGCCTCGATTTGGATTGATAGCCTCCCTCGCCGAGCTTCAGCCGGAATTGAGCCTGTCCTCGATCAGAACCATG
>CAZBBS010000222.1:0-2900 GCA_964490145.1 uncultured Enterobacteriaceae bacterium | reverse complement strand
CATGGAAAAATTGTATGGTTTTCAGCTGGGGGCTGCCATCCCTGAAAGAGATATTAACAAACACCGGTTGTCCTGCTACTCTTCATGCGCTTGCTCGAGTGAACCATTATGGCTCTACCCCGTCGCGTATATTTTAATCCGGAAAATTTCGCCAGTTATATCAACAGGCGATTATCCCAATTCCTTAAGGCAACATTGCTGATAGGCGCCCTGCTCATGTTTCTGGAAGAAAGCTACCAGGCCATGGCTGAAACCCTGCTCATTCTGTTGATTACGTTTCTCCCGTATTTCCTTGGTAAACGCTTTGATGTGATCATTCCTCGGGGGTTTGAAACCCTTGCGGTTATTTTCCTGTATATGTCACTTTTTCTTGGTGAGGTTCAGGGTTACTACACCCGATTCTGGTGGTGGGATCTTGTTCTACACAGCGGCTCGGCGTTTCTGCTGGGGATTCTCGGTTTTCTGCTTGTTTACGTTCTCAATGAAAAGAAAGAGATCAATCTGGACCTGACACCCAAATTTATCGCCCTGTTTGCTTTTTTGTTCGCTGTGGGCATGGGAACACTCTGGGAAATTTTCGAATTTGCCATGGACCAGTTGCTGGGGCTGAACATGCAAAAAAGCGGTCTGGTCGATACCATGGGGGATCTGATTGTGGATGTCCTGGGCGCCGGTGTGATGTCGGTTCTGGGTTGGGGGTATATAAGCACCCGGGAAACCGACTCATTTCTGGAACGCTGGATCGAGGATTTTATACAGAACAATCCCAAATTGTTTATCGAAAAAGACGATGTAGACTGAAATCTTTTCTGATAGTCCGTGCGGCATTAACAGCCAGGAGTATCTATAAAAATGCCGTGTTGGGCTGAGGCAGGAAGTTGTAATACCTGGGTAAATTCAGAGGCTGTTCATGGCCAGCATAGCGACATTGACAATGATCATGAGGATAAACACCCCCATCAAAACAGGATAAACCTTGGAACGCTGTCTGACCTGACCGGCCACCAGTTCCTTGCGTCGTTCGAGATATTCGTCATGATCCGTGGGGCGACAGGATAAAGGTTTTTCACCCTTTTGTTAATAAGATTATCGATCCAAAACCAGGGAAAATGTGATTGAACCGGCGTTTTTAACCGGTTCAATCACTTTTCTGTTTGTTGGTTATTCGTTTTCGATAGTCGCCATCAGGTCGTCACGATTCTGGGGTACAGCGGCCGGATGAACAGCCAGGTATCTGTCGAACTGGATGTCATTATCGCGTACATAACGGGCAAGGGTTTTAACGAAGGGATTGGCCTCTCTGCCTGGTTGCGGTAAGGTGAAATCCGCTTCGAACATGACGCCCTGTTTGGGTAAAACGGCAACCAGCATGCCTTCCGTATGCAAATTCGGCACCGGGTGCAGTTCCAGACGATTCATCACATCTTCATAAATACCAACCCCTTCCACACCGATAACACGGGCATTCAGATCTTCCTCCCCCAAAAGGGTCCGTGGTGTATTCAGTGCCATATCCATGAAGGCCACGTTTTTCTCATGGGTGACCAGGGCGGCCCCTTCTCTTATAAGTGGAGGTAAGCCGCCGGTGTGGTCAGAGTGAGGATGTGAATTCATGACATAGCGGATTTCCTTGTCTGAGATATGCTGGCGAATCTGCTGGATAATGAGCTCGCCATTGGCCTCATTCTGGCCGGCCTCAACGACAGCAAGGTGGTCACTGAATTCCACCACGAGCGCAACATAAGCCCCCTTCACCAGCCAGGCGCCATCACCAAGATCTTCTGTAAGGTCGTCCGGTCGATCACCACCGCCACCAAAGTTCGGCGCGTTGGCAGGTGGAGCGGTCAGCAATGCTTCAAGATTGACGGGGTTAGCCTGTGCTGAAGCAACCTGTACGCCAAAAATGCCGCCGCCTCCACGCTGCTGCTCGAAGGTAGCAGGCACCATCAAACCATCGAAATCCTGATAATCTGCATAAACCCCGACAACATGCATATCACCCATGAAGGCATCTTCTACCCACGTTTCGGTTCTTACAATCAGGTTGTCGCTATTGGCGTAGCCATTTACGGTGTAATGCATACCGGAGGGAGAAACCATGTCATCACCAGTTTGCCAGGAAAAGCGGGTGTAGCTCTCACCGTCCATTGTCATCAGTTCGCCCTGGCTGCCAGCGTTCTGTGCTCCTTTCACAAAGCCCCATGGTGTGAGCCAGATTTCCAGTTGCCGTCCCCAGGACGTTGAGCCAACAGGAACGTTATTGATATGGGTGCCTGCAACGGGAGGTTCGAGGAACAGGTTTGAGGAAAACGTATCACCCTGCCCCAACATCGCTGGACTTTCCAGATCGATGGTCTGGACCCAGTTGGTGATTTCATCATGTTCCGGCCAGGGCGGGCTTGCCGTCAGCGTCTGGCGAAAGCTGTTGCGGATACGCCATGCGGTGCCGGTGATGCTCAAGCTGTCGACGCCTGCCAAACCCATGGCGTCTGCGACTTCTTCAATTGTGGCGGCGGTCTGCGCCCTCTCTGGCGTCATGGCCTGTGGACTGTCATTGCCAGAGTCCTGGGAACACGCCGATAACCCCAGTACCATTGCAACCCCCAACAGATTGTAATATTTCATATCTTCCCCCTCATGAATGCTCGGACCAATCAGTGCCCGGCCAAGCAGTATAGGAATATTCATTCCCCGTGGCTATACGGCCTGATTGCATCGAATGGTCAATGACAATAGTAGATCAGCAAGCCGGAGATGGAGAAATGTTAAAGGGCCCTGGTAATGCCTGCCGATTTCAAGGCCGGGAAAGTCCATTTCAAAGGGAGAGAGTACAATGGTCTGAGTATGGTGCCCGGGGCCGGACTTGAACCGGCACGAGGTTTCCCTCGAGGGATTTTAAG
>CAZBBS010000221.1:0-2902 GCA_964490145.1 uncultured Enterobacteriaceae bacterium | reverse complement strand
ACCCGATTTTATGTGATGCCGGGGATGGATCACTGTTCCGGTGGCGAAGGCGCCTGGTCCGTGGACTGGATCAGCGTGCTGGAAAACTGGGTGGAAGGTGGCGTTGCCCCGGAAACCTTGGACGCCCTGCATCCGGCTGTTCCGGCAGGACTGCCCGGCATCGCCGACTCCAATACGGAAAGCTTCAGCAGGCTGCTCTGCCCCTATCCCCAGTCTGCGGTGTACTACCGGGGTGATGCCAAACAGGCCGCCAGCTTCCGCTGTGTGGCGCAATAAAAAATTGGGGTCAGAACACGATTTTTATATAAAGATGATCTGACCCCATTTTTACAATGGCAGGATGCCTGGCATGTCGGGGGGCAGCTCGCCTTTGGAGGCAGTATCCCAGTGTTCGATCACGCGGGCGCCTTCAACCCGGAATAAATCGAACCAGGGCACATGGTAAGTGACACCGTTAACTTCCCTTTCTGTTTCCAGCACCTGGACCACCAGGTCACCCTCGGCGAACAACGCCACCAGTTCGTCCTGCAGATAGGGATCAATTTCCGAATCCGGACGCTGACTGAAGTACACCTTCGCCCCCTCACGGCCGGTAGCCGCATTGGGGTTGTGCTGGATGTAGATGGGATCCATGAACAGCTCGATCAGTTCCTCACGCCCGCCTTCAGGAATATGCCGCCACAGATCGAATACCAGCCGCTTGTTGACGAACAGTTGCGGGTCCGTACTGCCGAAAAAGCTCAGCTGGTCTGGTCCGGCGAGCCCCCGGGTGGGTTTGGCAGCATTGTCCCCGTAATCCGGCACCACCTGGTTGGAGCGAAACAGCCAGGAATCCCAGTGTTCGGCGATCAGGCCGGCATCCATCCGGAACATCTCGAAATGCGTGGAGGTGTAGGTGCCTGAACCATCGGCTTCCGGGTAATGCGTTACCATGGCCATCACCACGTAGTCTTTTTCTGCCACCACTGTCACCAGGTCAGGAATTTGTGCTGGCACTTCTGACGGCTGGCCGTTGGTGCTGATGTATTCCTTGAATGCTTCCCTGCTGGAAGGGAGCAATGGATTGTGCTCAATATAGTTATCGGCAAGAAAACCATCAATGGCATCGGCCCGGCCGCCCAGGATCACATGACGCCAGTAGTCATATACACGACGCTTGTTGGTGGCCAACTGGCGATCAGGATTGTTCAGCAGCTGCTGCTGTCGGGGATGGGCAGTGACCTCCACCGGACGCCCCTCGATGATGCGTCCATGGGGTGGCGCCAGTGAGTCTGCCGCCTGCAGTAAAGGACTGCAGCCAAAGGCAAGCACCAGGCCGGCAAGACGAAGGCTACGCAATGGTTTCATATCGGTATTTCCTTGTAAGAGCATCTGATTTTTTCTTGATGGCAGTTTCTATCATGTTACCCATGCGCTGACCAGACCTTCTTCCGACCCATCTTCCAGGACATCACCAGGTTATTCTGCTTGTGCTTGTCATAAGACTGTCAGAAAAGTAGTCTTGCCCTTCGATTAGACATATTTACTGCCCCAAGGAAGCCCCATGCAGAAGAATTCCATAACACTCCTGGTACTGGTCCTGGTTGTTGCCATCGTCGCCTGGCTGATCCCCCAGCAGCAACAGTCCCGGTTGCAGCTTGAGGACATGCAGGCCCGGATGGAGACGCTCAGAACCGAGGCCCAGATGTCCCGCGATTATGTCGATATCGCCAACCTGCAGGCGACTTATGGCTACTACGTGGACAAGTCTCGCTGGGACGATGCGGCAGATCTGTTTTCTGATGACGCCACCCTGGAAATTGCCGGGCGCGGCCTGTTCATCGGCCAGGACCGTATCCGGGAATACCTGCATAATCTGGGCCCCCTGGCTTATGGTCGCATGTACAACCATATGCAGCTGCAGCCGGTGATCCATGTGAGTGAAGACGGCGCCACGGCCAAGGCCAGATGGCGTGCCCTGATGATTGTTGGCGGCCTGGGCCGCGAAGCACGCTGGGGGGAAGGGACCTACGAAAACGAATACGTGAAAGAACGTGATACCTGGAAGATCAGCAAGCTGCACAGCTATATCGGCTTCTATGTGGAATACGATGAAGGCTGGCATCGCGGTGCCGTGGAACTGCCCAAGCCGTTCTCCAACCTGACGCCAGACGGAGAGCAGACCGTGGAATACGGCGCTTATCCCATGCCCTATATTCCACCGTATCACTATGACAATCCGGTCAGTGGCCGGGAGTTCAGCCCGCCGGACTACAGCCAGTTCAAACAGGAATGAACCGGTATATGTCATTTATCGCGGTTAAAGCCGCTCCTGCAGGAATCATTTGAATTGTGCTGGAACGGCTTTAGCCTCAATCATTAGACACGCGGATTCACAAAAAAAGACCACTATTTGCAAATAACGCACAACGATTAACCTCTTTATCCCGGAAATACACATGAACACACTCTCCTCTTTCTTCACAGGCTGCCTGACACTGGCTTCGCCATTGATCCTCGCCAAGGACACCCACATTACTCCTGACTGCGACCGCACCTGCCTGTATGAGATTGCCGACACCTATTTCGACGCCATGGTCAAAAAGGATGTCAGCCATGCCCCGCTGGCGAAAGACGTGAAATTCTCGGAAAACGGGATTTTGCTGTCAGTTGGCGATGGCCTGTGGAATACCATCAGCGGTGTACGCGGCTATGACCTGAAAGTGGCTGATCCTGCCAATGGTCAGGTGGCCCGCATTGATGTGGTGGAAGAACACGGCTTTCCCGCCATCATTGCCGCCCGCTTCAAGGTGGTGGAAAAACAGATCACCGAGATTGAAACCATCCTGACCCGGAAAATCGACATCTCCCCTTTCCCGGAGACCGATGGCTATGACACGCCCCATGCCCTGTGGTCAGAAGA
>CAZBBS010000220.1:0-2923 GCA_964490145.1 uncultured Enterobacteriaceae bacterium | reverse complement strand
TTGGCGGTTTCTACCTTAGACCAAGGCTTTATGCAAGCCTTATGATGCGCTTTTCTTGGATATTTCTTATGGCGCCATGTCATCAACCGCCCTGGTGATGCTCAGCGCTTGACGCCCGGGTGGTTTTGGCAAGTCATCCCACACCTTGCCCGCGCGGTTCACCCAGACGGTGTTGAACCCAAAACTGCCCGCCCCGGCCACATCCCAATTGTTGGAAGAAAAGAAGGTCACATCCGCCGCAGAACAGCCAAAATGATCGGTCACCAAGGCATAAACCCGTGGGTCAGGCTTATAGCATTGCAAGCCATCAACGCTCAACACCGCGTCCAACAAATGATCAATACCCGCAGATTTCAACGCCGCATCGAGCATTTCCGGATTGCCATTCGACAACACCGCCAGCGGCTTGCCTTGCGATTTCAATCGCGCCAAAATCTCGGGCACTTCGTCATAGGCGCTTAATTCGAGGTAAAGATTAAGCAAGGTTTGGCGCAATGCATCGCCCTTCAACCCCATTTCATTGAGCGTCACATCAAGGGCATCGGTGGTGATTTGCCAAAAAGGGACATAGTGATGCATCAGCGACCTAAGCCACGAATAACTCAATTGCCGTTGCCGCCAAGACATTGATAATTGCGGCCAAGATGCAACCAATTCTGGGTGACTTTCCACCGCTTCCCGCGCGGCGGCATCAACATCCAGCAAAGTTCCATACACATCAAAGACATAAGGCATGACGCTCTCCTCATTGAGGTTAGCCCATACAAACTTAAAATATTTGGGCTGTTTCCTTGACAGGATATGAAAACACGGTGAGCGTAATTTAACGCAGTTTTCTATCAAATGATACGAACAGTTTTGAACTGCCTTTGGACATGACACTAAGAAACCAAGGGCAAGGCAAAGTCTTACTTGAGGCGGAAACCCCATTCATTCGCTTTATCTTGCACCGCAAACCAACCATTGATCACAGGCATAAACCAAGGATTGCCATCATAGAGTGGGATTCTTGGGGGCGGCGCATCATAAAACACGCTGGTTTGGTTGCTCATCCCCATGGCCAATTCAGCGGTTTTCTTGCCTAGCCAACGCGCCCAAACCGTGCCGGAACCAGCATAACCCGCCGAATAAAAAACCCCATCATGTTGGAACATTGACGGCAATTGCCGTTGATTAAACGCCACATTGCCCAACCAACAGTAATCAATGTTGACCTCCGATAAACTGGGCAGCATATCGACCAATTTGTTCTTCAAAAATGAAACCGAACGCCCAGAAGGTTCAAGGCGATCAAAACTACGCGACCCTAACAAAATGCGGTCTTCATCGGGAACTGGCCGAAAATACGATGATAATTGCGCGGTGTTGCCATACATTCGCAAGCCGGGCATCAAGGCTTTGACGCGATCTCGACCAAGATGTTCAGTGACGATAATGCAGGATTGCACCGGCACAATCCGTTGCCGCAGAAAACGTCCAAACGAGCGGCGCTGGCCGGTGTATCCATTGCTTGCCACAATGACTTGTCTGGCTTGAATGCTACCGCGTGACGTGCGAACCAATTTGGCGTGAAGGGATGGTTGGCCATGATCGTCTTCGATGGCCTCGACCACGGTTTTTGACACAATCAGCGCGCCTGATTCCTGAACCACGCGCAACAGCCCTGCAAAAAATTTACCGGGGTGAAAGCCGCCAATTTCTCGGCGCAACAAACCACCAAAAAACCGATCCGTGACAATTTCTTCATGCACCTGATGACGAGGGATCAGTTCCACATCATGACCGGGGATGGCGTTCAAGGCATCGCATTGCCGCCCCATTTTATCGTAATCTTTTTGAGACATCGCGCCGTTGAAATGACCAGATTTGGTGATTTGACATTCGATGCCTTCTTCGTTGCAAAACTTCACCAAATCAGCGCGCGCATCAATGCCTTCGCCATAGACGCGATCTGCGTAATCTTTGCCATAGCGTTGGGTCAGCACCGCATGGGAGATTCGGATATGGCCACTGCAAATGCCGCCATTGCGCGTTGATGCCCCAAATCCGGGATGGCCAGCATCCAGAATCACCACCGAACGCCCTTGACGTGCCGCCGTTAGGCCTGCCGACAAACCGGTGAAACCTGCCCCCACCACGACCAAATCCGCGTCATGCGGCAAGTGATCCGCTGGTGCCGTGTGTAAATTGTCTTCAATATCCCACCAATATGAACTGAGTTTCATGGTGTTCCCCTATGGCCATCTTAGAAGGTTGTTATACCATTAATTGGGGATGCTACGCCATATCCTTGCCGCGCCATAACGCAAAAGTCATAAACCCTTTTTCACCCATGGAAACCGTTCAAGGGTGAACGGCAAGATGAAAAGGATGAACCTTACATTAAGAAGATGACAACAAATCGACATTGCCGCCTGACGCCGTCATATCGCGGCAGAGGTGACGCTCACTGATCAGCCAAACGCGATCATCTTGACCGTTAATAACCGGCAGAATTCTTGCGGTTGAGGCATGGATCATTTGTCTTAAAGCATTGCCATCAATCTGTCCGTCATCCGTCGTCATAACCGCGTCTATTTCAGCCAAGACCCCACTCAAATCATCGCTCAAGTGATTACGCTCAATCACGGTATTGCCGTTTTCCCCTGCCCATTGAGACAGCATCGCCCGGGTGTTTGCATCAGGGTGGATCACCAAAACCTGCCCTCGGGCAAGCACTTGATATTCATTCCATTCACCATCAGGACCAGGGAGCATTGAAACGCCCATATTCTTTTGATCAAGATTCTTTTGATCAAGCACCTCGTCAGCCGCACCCGTCCGGAAGGCTTCTAAATATAACCGCCCGCCGGCTTTTGGTCCCGTGCCAGAAAGCCCGCATCCCCCAAACGGTTGACTGCCAACGACCGCGCCAATCTGATTG
>CAZBBS010000219.1:0-2951 GCA_964490145.1 uncultured Enterobacteriaceae bacterium | reverse complement strand
TCGCGCGTCAATGACGCCGAAGCCGTGCAAAAAGTGGCCAGCTTTTATGAACTGGCGAGCCACGCCATCACTAAGCATGACGTTTTCCCTGCAAAGTCTCATGACAAAGTTCGAATCGGCATAGTCGCGCCTATGCTACATACGACCAATGTGCCTTATGCCAAGCGCGTAATCGATTTTGCAAAGTTTATAGATTATGAGCGATTCGACCTCTTTGTTTACTCCAGTGAAGGCTTGGCGCTGAACAGTAGCGCACTGCCTAGCGCTGTGATGGAAGCGGGCACGCTAGAGTCCGAGGCCGGTCCGTCTGTTGTCAAGGAACTGGAACGATATGGTGCCAAGGTCTACATCAATGGCACTGACCTGCGTCCAATGGCCTCAGCAAAAAGACTTGCAGAAAAATTTGAAAGCGATGGGATAGATGTGTTGATCATACAATCCGGCCCCACCGTGCCGGTGGATTGGTTGTCGGCGCGCCTAACATCGGTTCCCGTAAAACTGCATATCCACATCGGAATAGCGAACTACATACCGGACTTCGACTACACCCTGTTTGACAACTATGAAAATTTAAAGAGGGAATTAGCTACTTGGCCAACAGATTGCGGTGAAGCTGTTTTGTTACGCAGGGGCACTGATTTGTCATCAATTGACGCTGAGCCCCCACGAACCCGAGCAGAATTGGGTATTCCAGATAGCGCTTGCGTTATGGGCTGTGTCAGTAATAACTTTGCAACGCGGTTTTCAGAAGAATTTGCCCACGCAATAGGGCAAGCAATGAAGTCGGAAGCCAACTTGTGGTTTCTCCCGGTGGGGAGCAGACAGTTACCCGAAGGGGTCAACACTATTTTTGACCATTATGGCGTAGGAGAGAGAGTCTGCCACGTGGGTCACTCCGACTTTCCCGCCAAGGAGTTGAAGGTAATGGATTTTTACGTAGCCGACTTCCCCCATGGTGGATCGCAAGCCGTCGTTGAAGCACTAGCGTGCTCGCTGCCCGTGGTCGCTATGCGCTGCGGCTCCACTCACTATGAAAGCATTTCGGCAGATGTCGCAGGGCCAACAGCCATTACCGAGTACGACGTCGCCCGCTATCTAACCCGTATCTTGTCACTAACGCATAGCACCGACTTGAGAAAAAATGAGGCCAAGGCATCAAGAAAACGGGCTGAAGATTATTTTTCCGTTCAACAGTATGTTGAAAACATCACAACACTGGGGACCACGATCCTGAGAAGAAAAGCGGGAGAGGCTGTGAGTGAGGAACCCCTCGTAAAGGGGTGGAAAGCCGCCTAACTGACCTCTTTGAAAGGCTGGGAGGTTCTTCATCAGATGTAACCCAGCTCTCTAGCCAGATCTCCTGCGGCTTCATCAAAAGCCAGAACCGCCTCGTCATCAAAATGCTCCCGCCAATCACCCACCAGGCCTTTACGGTAAAAGGAATTCTGGTCCTCGACACCAATATTGCGTCCTCCGCTGAGGTTAGAAAAACTGCCGGCAGAGATACACGCGTCCAAGTAGGATGAATCAGACTCGACCCCTATGAACTCTAAACATTCTGCGATGACCTCTCGAGGCTTGGCATGTAAGTCTTCGTATCTCACCTCGTAGAAGGCGGCAGGAGAATGCCGTTGCACGTGTCTGACTTCTTGAATGTAATGCTTCCACTTTTCTCCGGCCATCAGCGGTATGTATTCTTTCAGGGAAGGGCAGATTCTTAAAAATTCATCACCCTTCTCACGCACATTGTGGAACCAGCCAGAAACGCAGACGTCTCGGCCATCGCGGATTAAGTGGATGATTTTTGAACCGGGAAAATCACTCAGTAAATCCTGCACCGAAGTCGCATTCTCTGGAGTCTTTTCTCCAATCGCCACGATTTCCTCTGATATTTCCCATCCAGAGACAATTGCTGCCACGGCCGATCTATACAGGTGAGAAATGTCGGCATCAGTCAGCGCACTTTTATAGGAAGCGCTGTTGGAATACTTTTCGATTTTATTGAGTTTGTTGTATTGGAGTCCCGCCGACTGTAGGAGGGGCTTGAGGTAGGTTGGGAAGAAAGCCTCTCCATGACAACGGATCTGAGCGTGTCCGTTTAAAATGTGCTGGAGCCAGGTAGATCCAGATTTTGAGCAGCTAGCGACAAAAAATAGCTGGCGACTGAGTATTTCCTGAGCCTCAGCTTGCCGCGATATCAGATCTTGTAGATGTGGTTCTAATGCGCTCGGCACCCTGCTTCACCCTAAAGTAAAGGGTGAATCTTACATTTTTTTATCGATGAAAAACCCTTTGATCTCACGAAGGTTGCGAGCAAATTTCAGGACCGCCTCACTCGGTATCTCACGTATGATTTCGCCGGACTCTTTATCCGCGATCTTTACAATGAATCGATTAAGTTCCTCGTCTCTTGTAATGACGGCCTTGGTAGGAGCGTATGATAGAGATTTGTTCAGCGCGTCCAATGCCTCATCTATCTCGCGCGTCACGCCTTCGATCGATTGCACCGCTTCGGTGCGATCGATCTGAGCTCGACCGGCTACTGCACTTATGGACTCACCGAGAGAAGTGCCCGAACCATGTCCGACTCCGAAGCTCGGCGCCCCTTGTGAACGGTTATTTTGCCCTGCATCCGGTTTGACGGGCTGGTTATGCCCAGACGAGGCTGAGGATACTCCCTCTAGGCTGACAGGTGATGAGGCCATGGGCACCTCCAGTTATAAAAAGCGATAGGACTACAACAGCTATAGTGCGGAATAGGGTGTCGGTAACGTATCATGCGATACCTCTACCCAATAGTGGCCTCTTGTTGCTGGCCACTTGCATCATTGCATTTGCACTGCTCGCACGGAACATACTACTGCAGTCGAACACTTACCTTAGTAACGCTAACACAGTAGCCGGTATCTGGTTGGCTTGGGCAAGCATTGCTGTCCCTGCCTGCTGAATAA
>CAZBBS010000218.1:0-2956 GCA_964490145.1 uncultured Enterobacteriaceae bacterium | reverse complement strand
GACAGATAGACAGATAGACAGATAGCAGCGTTCACCGGAGGTGATATGAATAAACACATGTTGAATATCGGCTTATCCATCCTGGCCAGCATGAGTTGGACCCAACTGGCAAAAGCGGATCTGCAGCCAGCATCCTCCCCTGATCCTGTTGCCATCACACGGGAAGCAGCCACCGGCCTGCCGGGCCATACGATTTTCAGACCTGCAGATTTGAGTGCTTACGGTGAACGTGAATTACCCGTAGTAATCTGGAGCAATGGTGGTTGCCGGAAATCCCATTACGGTTATATCGGTTACCTGACCGGACTGGCACAGGGCGGCTATCTCGTTGTTGCTGTTGGTGGTATTAACGAAACAGACATTGAAACAGGCACCGCCAATCCGGCAAATGCAATAGCCGCCATGGACTGGCTGGATAGTGATGCCGCCAGGAAGCAGTTCAATGGCCGGCTGGATGCCAGCAGGATTGCCACGGCAGGCACATCCTGTGGTGGACTCGAGGCCTTGCTGGCAGCGGTGGATTCACGGGTGGATGCGGTGCTGGCACTGAGTACCGGCTTTTTCCCTGGTGCTGCCAATTTTCCAGGGGTTGAACTGGAACGTATAGATGATGTCAGCGTCCCGGTGCTACTGGCTTACGGCGGCCCTTCCGATATGGCGGCTGATAACGCCGTTGCCACTTACGAACGCAGTAAGGCGCCTTTTATACTGGTTAGAGCGACTGGTGCCGGCCACAACGGACTGACCTACGGCCTCCTGGACGATCAACCTGACATGGGTGTTCTTATTGAATCCATCAACCTGGGCACCACCTGGCTGGATTATGCCCTGAAGGGAGATCATGCAGCCGGTGAAAAATTACTGGCTGAGGATTGCGATTACTGCCAGAGAGAGCTCTTCACAGTGCAAAGCAAGAATTTTTAGTCGCCTGCAGTATCACTTAATCCTCAAGACCTTCCCTGTCCATTTCAGAGGGATGAATGCTAATACATGCTAATAGTAATAGTGCTAATAGGACACCCACTCTTTGTACAGCGCACCAGACATGGCTTGTAATGTGGGTGTCCCTGTAGTGCTATTCACGATTCAGACGCTCACGCCAGTCACGAAAGAGATAGGGCGGACAGCCCGGCAGGTGTCTGCCGCGTTCATCGTACTCTTCACAGCGGGCAATGGCATTGGGGACGCCTTCGGCAATCCACGCCAGGGTTTCCTGATGGGTCATGGGGCGGTTCACATGATTGGGTGAGACCATTCTGACTTCCAGATTGTAATGCGCCAGATTGTCCTCATAGGCTTCGGCCCAGAAGGAAAACTGGTTGGCCGGGGTGGCCAGGTCAGCTTCGATGAAGGTCTGGCTGTCCGGCGCATAGGCAAAAATGGCATTGGCCATGTGGTTGTGTTTGACCACGGGGTAGATGTCGATTGTCATGGTGTCATCCTGCAGTCGCAGGTGACCGTCTACCGGCATGAAGTCCATGCTCCCGCCATCGGGCAACAATACCATCTCGCCAAAATTGGGTGCCGGTCGGGATGCCATTTCGTTGAGGATACCGAAGTTGCCCCGGTGTGAAATGATGGTCAGCCCCGCGTCAATGGCGGCGCGAAAACCGCGCGTGTGGTCAAAGTGGTGATGCGACACCATCAGGTGCGTCAAGGGCTTTCCCGGCACCAGGGCATTGGCGCGGGCAATGGCCGCCCTGGCCCCGGGGACATCACCCCCCAGTTCGAACATAACCAGGTGATCGGCAAATTCAATCACCGTATTGCCGCCCGGATTGAAATGCCAGATGCCTTCGGCCACCTGGGTTGCAGTGATCTCGGGGAAGGTGTCAGGTGCCTGCGGCAGGGGCTGTGAGAGTATGGATTGTGGTGCCCCGATCGCCGGGGTGTGATCCGAGTTGATGTAATAGGCATCCAGTAGTCGGGTTTGTATTTGTGTGTTGCGCCAGTCGATATGTGATGACCAGGCAAAGGGCAGCTGCACGCCATCCCAGTCCTGGTAACCGGCAAAAGTTGTGGTCAGGACCAGCTGGCCCAAATTCTGGTGCGGTGTATTCCAGCGCACAAAGCGTGGCAGTCCGGTTGACGGGTCGATAGCCATGGTGACGCGTCCGGCATCAATCATCAGGTCAACCAGTTGCAGACCATTTTCGATTCGCAAATTCTGTGCCTCTGCCTTGCCTGACAACACCGTCCGCACGGCGGCCAGGGGATGACTCATGGCTTCCAGGCGACGAAAGGCATATCCGTCCGGTTTGAACCAGGCGCCCGCTGTGGACCAGTTGGCCAGGCGCTGGCCATTGCCGTTTTCCGAGATGGTATAGCCGACATTGCCGTCATAACCCCAGCCTGACAGGGCAAAACTGTGGCCAAAGATACCGCCGAAAGGAAACAGGAAGTTGTGCCGATACTGGGTCAGGTAACGATCGTTGTCGAAATCCCAGATCGAGGACATGCCGGGATTTTCCGCCCATTTCTGCGGCGCCATGGGATCGCCGGTGACATTGCCGCCCCCCCAGAAATAGGCTTCCAGGCCATAGCCGTTGGCTTCCAATGTATGAATGTCCATGATGGCCTGGCGGCCACCCATGGCGTTGGCAACGCGAGCGATGAGAGCAGTGGCATCAGCGTCCTGCTGGGCAAACCCTGATAAGGGGGTGAGTAAAGCAGCGCATAGCAGCAAGCGCAGGCATTTCTGGCAGGTGTTTTTCATGGGTAGTGTCCTTTGTGTTGTATCACCAGGGGCGACTTCCGGTTCTGCATTCATAGCCGGTAATTCACCATGCAGGCGGAAACGGCATTAATCCATAGTATAACGGTGTTGATATATAAAGGTTTTATGGTATTGGAAGAATTCAAGGAGTGTACATGCCCTGTCATTAATGGTCTTCGTAAACTAAAACAAAACTAGAAGAAGAAACTAAAAGAAGAAACTAAAAGAAGAAACTAAAAG
>CAZBBS010000217.1:0-2976 GCA_964490145.1 uncultured Enterobacteriaceae bacterium | reverse complement strand
TCTCGCATCGCCGTTGAATTTCAGCACGGACGGCTTCGTCCGATTTCATGAAACGCCCTTTTTCGTAGCCGTCATAGGCCGAAATCAAGGCACGTACGCCCTGGACCGCTGCGGCAAACGCTGAAGTGCTGACGTCCATGGATGGAGTACCCACCATCTCCCATATAGAACCCTTGATTTGTCTTTCTGCATTCAACAATCAGTTTTTTACTCGCTTAAAGAAGGGTATCGACGAAATTTTATGCTCGCCAAAAATACTTTGTAAAATCAAGTCTACCGGTGAAGAAAAATCCAAGAAAAAAAGATTATTGCTGTGTAGAGGTTCACAGCAATCATGGAGGCAGGGAAGCTAAAGAATTACGGTTGGACTCTTATTGCTGTTTCTTTCGTGTTGAGTATGATTGTAGTCAGTTCAGCTCCAGACATCGACGAAGTTGAAGAATGTCGCAACACAACCACAGGCCCAACATACGAACCTTGCCAGGAGGTCCTAGCTGACGATGAAACATCGATGGCTTGGTTTACTTTCGTATGTTGCTTTCCGACCTTGATAGGTGGATCCATGATTCTCAAGGGGTACAAGAGCACAACAAACGCTTCAGACTCTGTGAATTACACTACCAACCAAGTTGCACAAAGCACTCACTCACCTGCGTACATGGCTCCTGCTCAACCAACATACTCGCCTCCAGCCCCTTTTGTGCAACCAAGTTCGCCCAATGAGGATTTACTCCGCAAACAACGCATGAAGAGCGTTGATTTGCTTGTGCAGCAAGGACGTTTTATGGAAGCAGCGCTGGAGGCCGAAAACGCTGGAGACTACAAAATGGCGGGAGAATTACGAACCGCCGCTGAGGATTTGTTGAGGAAGGATCACAAACCGCAGTCGAACAATGAAGAACGTTATCTTGCGTACCTTACATCTGCTCTGGCAGATGGTTTCCTGTCCGTTGTAGAAGAACAGTTCCTTGAAAAACAGCGAGCAGAACTTGGTATAAATTGGGAAACTCATGCAAAAATGCTTGACACTGCAGGCTACTCTCATGACCACCTAAAACTCTTACAGAATGCAAAAAGTATGGAAGACAGTGGGAGGTTCAAAGATTCCGCAGCATTGTATGAAGCAGCAGGAAACTTAGAACGAGCACAGATGCTTAGAATGAAAGCAAATGCGATTCAATCGAATTCTACAAACATCACATACAACATCACCGACTCTGCAATAGGAGGCAATGTGGGTGATGGCGGTGATGTTCAATGAAACCTTTAGTCAGTGTAAAAATTAAATAAATATCTCAAGATAGATAGAATCAATGGACTCACATGCGGTTGACGAAATCGTGCGTCAATTACGGTTTACTTCAGGTGTTCTCGTCGCACCCGGAATCCCAAAAAAGAAACTACAAAACGCAATGGCGAGAAATGGATTTATTGGAAACGCGCCCGTTCTTGGCCTGATTGATTGCACTGCATTCGGCTCGGGAAAAGACAATGTAATGTTCACGACCCAGGGGATATTTTGGCACCATCCCTCATCAAAGCCGTCATCCGGACAAATTACATATCAAGAATTTGCATCTTGCTCATTTTCATCTGCGGGTCTATTTTCTGGAGTTCAATCCGGGAGAGGACATACCATTTCCGTGGCTGCTTCAGGAATCTCAAAATCAAATTTTATTACACTCCTGAACAACATTCGGAACATCACAGCTCCGTTCTATACAAGTCAACATTCGCAAATATTGAATCATCAAGGACAAGTTCCATCCCCGCAACAGCCTTCCAAGGCTGACCTGTTGTCGCTTGCACACAACATGACTGAAGCCAAGAACTGGGACGAAGCGATCAGGGCCTATGAACAAGCAGACGAATTTCGCATGGCTGGATTGGTTCGTGAAAAGAAAGCTGAGTGGGAAAAACAACACCGGTGAGTATAAATAAATCACAACCATCCCAGATTCATGCAACCTCCCCAACAGTATCAAGGCCATGCCCAGGAGACAACACAATACCAGTCTACCACTGCCGGTTCACTTCAATACGACGTCGTCTCGATGGGCCATGGGTGTGGCAACAGCACCTTCGAAGCGAGCAAAATCAAACAGATTCTAAACCAGCATGCACAGCAAGGGAAGGAACTTGTCCACATGTATGAAGACACGCAAAACGGCATCTGTAACGCTAAATCAATGCTCATAATGGTTTTCAAGTATAGGTGAGATTATTCGCAGTATCCTGTTTCACAAAACAGAAAAATTCCCTGATTTGCCCGAAAAAGTCGAGTCATTCAATGATTTGATAATGACATTGGCACGATACCCCGAACACGCTCACCATCCAACTTGTGTACATCATGGACACCACATCATCCATTTCCGTGGAAGTGAATATTGTCTCGGTTGCTCAAGTATGAACATAGGAACTTTTCTCGGAGTCATCCTTTTCCTGATTTCAATGAAATATCTTAATTTTTCATGGCCTGCTGGTCTTATGATTGGATTTTCAATGTACCTTCCGACACTTATTCAAATTAAATTTCAATGGAAACCTTTCAAAATTTTATCTCGGACACTTTTGGGTATAGGAACAGCTATTTTTTTACTGTCAACCCTTATCTTGACTCCCTTGAATTTACTTGGCTTTGTTGTAAAACTGGGAGGGATTTTATTTTTCATCAGCGTCGCAAAAATTACCTTGTGGGCCCGTGCGAAATATTCACGATCTCCGTGTGATTCCTGTAGCGAAGGAACATTCCCCTTTTGTTCATACAAGTTGGATGAAATGAAATCAATCCTGAAAACCCATTCATTGGATGAAATGCCTGCTCACTTCCTGGAGGATCGAATCAACACTGTTGAACGACTCATATACCCACAATCGGAAATCTAAAAAGACCATTCAGATGGGATTCTTGACATAAATTTCAGAAGGGCATGGGAAAACGCACATGCCCGTTCCAAAATGAAAACAACTGAA
>CAZBBS010000216.1:0-2982 GCA_964490145.1 uncultured Enterobacteriaceae bacterium | reverse complement strand
TCATACCATCATAGTAACTTATAGTACCACCAGTTGCTTTTGCGGTTGCGGTGAGTTGTCCGATTTGATAACGGACTACAACGATACCAGAACCACCTTGACCACCTGGTCTGAATTGATTGGGACTGGATCCACAGGCACCACCACCTCCACCACCTCCGGTTGCATAAGTACCAGGTTTTCCGTCTCGTATAGGATCTGGAAAAACTGGATATGGTCCGGTGCTACCATCACCGCCAGCACCTCCACCACCAGCACCACCAGCACCATTAGTACCAGGTTGAGTTGAAGCACCTCCACCACCACCAGCATAAGTTACTGGATTTGATGGTCCATAAGCAAGTACAGATGCTTTACCTGGACCGCCATCACCACCAGTGAATGGTCCAATCCCATCAGATCCAGCTCCATTTGCTCCTCCTCCACCACCGCCGCATCCAGAACTTGGAGTATTTGAGCTACCACCAACATAACCCTGATTTGTTGTTCCTGGAGAACCTGTGTATGGGTCACTACCACTTGCTCCAGCAACGTGTCCTGCCCCACCACCAGAACCACCAGGTCCTTGTGGGTTTGTTGGTTGTCTTCCTCCCCATCCACCTCCACCACCTGTTGCTGGTGTTGGTCCAAATGATGATGTTCCACCGCGAGTTCCATTTTCTCCGGTTGGATTTATAAATCCTCCTCCTGCACCCCCAGCACCAACTGTTACTGTATAAGAACCTGGTGATGTTGATACTGGAAACGCTGCTTCAGGATTTCCACCACCACCAGTTCCACCAGGAGCATTTGTTCTAAATCCACCAGCACCACCGCCACCACCGGGAGCAGTGTTTGATCCACCAGCACCACCGCCACCGCCACCACCAGCAACAACAAGATACTCAACATCCGCAGGATAATCACCAATAGCACTTACATCAAAAGTCCCTGATGAAGTAAAGATGTGTGCTCTATAAACGGCACCAGGAGGAGTATTATAATCACTAATGAAACCACCAGTTGCTGTTAAACCTTGCAATACTACTGGTACTGGCGCAGGAGTCACAGCATCTCTTCCAGTCCCAGAAAAGACATCCAGGTATGCGGCGATTGGATTATTTTGCGAACGGAGTCCCATCTTATGACTACTTTTTTAGATATTTATTAGGTTGGATAAGCAATCAGGACGATGCCAGAACCACCTGTTGATTTTTTATCGACAGTACCTCCAGGATCTCCAAAAGGACCTCCTGCTCCACCACCAGTACTTTGAGTTCCATTTACTGCTATAACAACAGTGTCTGTTCCTCTTGCACCAGCACCACCTCCACCTGCTCCACCAGTTCCTGGTGTTGCATCACCACCTGTAGTTCCTCTTCCAGCAGCGCCGCCGCCACCACCAGCAACATAATATGCTCCACCAGGTCCTGGAGTTCCTACAGATGATGCTGGATTTCTAAATGTTGCTGGAAGTTGAACACCATCACCACCATTTCCACCATTATCAGGAGCTGGTTGAGCATTACCAGCATCACCTGCCCCACCGGCACCACCGCCTCCACCACCATATTGTGAATAAATCGGTCCGGGATTACCAGTACCAGCACCACCACCATATCCTTGTACTGGTGGTCCAGAAGTTCCAGATCCACCAGTGCCCGAATATCCTCCTCCTCCACCACCAGAACCTCCTGGTCCTCCTGGAGTTTCTTGTCCTCCACCATAACCACCACCAGTTGCAGGATATGATGGTCCAAATGATGAAGGAGAACCTTGAACTCCTACACCACCGCCACCAACAGTTGCTGTAACTGCATTTAGTGCTCCGGGTGCAATAACAACTCCAGTTCCTGTTATATATCCACCAGCACCTCCTCCACCGGTACCATATCCACCACTATTTGCTTGACCACCACCACCACCTGCGACTACAACATATTCTACTGTTATTGGTGATCCTGAAGTATTTGTAAAAGTACCAGAACTTGTAAAGGTATGAATCGTTTTTCCATTATAGAAACTGATAGCACCACCAGTTGCTTTTGCAGTTCCAGAGGATGATGGGATTTGATAACGGACTACAACGATACCAGAACCACCATTTCCTCCTGGTGGTCCATCAGTGGTTGAACCACCACCACCGCCGCCACCACCAGTGGCAAAAGTTCCAGGAAAACCAGGAGACTCTGGACCATTTGGATGATCTCCACCAGTACCACCACCACCAACTCCACCAACACCTAATGTATTAGTCGTGTATGTGCCGCCGCCACCACCGCCAGCAAACCATTGATACTCTCCTGGTCCTGGATTTAATGCACCAACTCCTGTAAATGTTGGCGGTCCTGCAATAGCAACTTGAATACCAGGACCACCATTTCCACCTTTTGAAGTAGTTCCAGCATTACCGGCACCGCCAGCACCACCACCACCACCTGCACCATATGCAGGAGAACCAGGAACAGGCGCTCCAGCACCACCAGCAGATCCTTGTGTTGATGGGCTAAGTGGATCTGGTGAAGTTGCAGCCGATCCACCAGATCCAGCTCCTGGACCACTTCCACCGCCGCCACCAGATGCTCCAGGACCAGCATTATTGGATCCCCTGTTTCCTCCGGCACCACCTCCGGATGCATAAACCCAAACTGGATTAGTTCCGGGTTCTCCAAATCTTGAAAAATTTCCTGTTTGTGGTGCTATTGGTATTGTTGTTGCAGGTATTGATGCACCACCAGCACCAACAGTAACTGGATAAGTTGATACAGAAACTGAATAACTCGATGATATCGATAATGGAGTACCAGGAATATTAGTTCTTAAACCTCCGGCACCACCTCCACCACCTCTACCTTGTCCACCACCAGCGCCGCCGCCGCCAACAACAAGATACTCTACAGAAGTTAGTTGAGAATCAGTTACATCAAAAGTTCCTGATGAGGTAAAAATATGAGCACGATAATAAGTTCCAGAATCCTCATAATCACTTATAACACCACCAGT
>CAZBBS010000215.1:0-3010 GCA_964490145.1 uncultured Enterobacteriaceae bacterium | reverse complement strand
GGGTGCAGGCGCACTGAATGACGACCTTCGTCAGGCCCGTCTTGACTGCCTCGACCTCCCCAGGCAGAAAGCTCTTGAGCGAGCGCAGATGTTTACCTGGGCGAACGCCTGTCAGCAGTTTGCCCAGGCTCTTGTTCCGATGGTAAGAACGGTCGGAAACGCCGGTATCTCAGCCCCCGTTAAGGGCTCGGAGCCAGCCACATCCCGGTAGTTGGAGGGGATAAAAGAGACAGGCAGTAGCATCTTTATCCTAAGATATACTGACTTTTCAGTGATTTTAGGAGGCTTTCGGTGGTTACCTTAGCTAACTTGGTTGTTACGTCCCCATGTTGGGACGACGAGGCAGACCCCTTAGCGAATTCTCTTGCCGACCGTGGAAAGAAGTTCTGGGTAGACGTTTTTTTGTCGCCAAAACAAATACTTAAAGTTTCCCCTGCGGCTGTTCAAAAGGCCATGGTGCGTGAACTTGAAGACTGGGACGACCCCACGGATGCCCGCCCGCTTATTCTCGTTGCCACCAGCCCTCAGGCAGCAAGAGCCTTTGCGAAAATCGAGACGCTTGTCACAAGCCTTTTAAAGCGAAAGCCACGGCTCAAGTACGCTGCCGTTGGCGATGACACCGCACTGGAGTTTGTTTACTCCTTGTTTGAATCGGGCATTGTTAAGCTGAAGGTGGAAGATATCTTAAAGCCAGCGGTGTCGGGCCATATTGACAAGCTTGCCGACACACTCACCGAGAAACTCAAGCCTGGGACCATGGTGGCCTTGCTTGAGGCACGTGGTGATCGCGGCGATTTCGCCCAGAGGCTGGTTGCCGGGGGACTTCGAGTGACGCGGTTGCCGGTATTCTCACGCGAGAATCAAGAGCTTGTCACTTTGCCGCAGTCCGACAATTTGTGGTGGTTCCTAATTACCTCGTCTGCCTACCTAAAATCGCTGGCAGACGACATTAGCTCACAGAAAATTGACCTTAATTCCGTGCACTGGATTGGAAACGTCATTACATTAAAAGATGGCGTCTCACGAGTTGCCCCCGAGGCCCACTACCACATGGTTGAAAACTTCATTCCTGAGCGTATTTTAGAAACCATTTCGAAGTATTGAGGCTGTCAGCGGTTCGCTACTAAGCACCGCTTGGATTTTCAAGAGGAACAATGTTTTCAATTTTCTTTGATCAATCGGAAAAGCAGCTCGAAAAAGCCAGGTCTGACTTCGAGTACGCCCGCGACCTGGAGGGTGACAGCCGTGAGAAACGGGCTGTGCGTGTGCGAATGGCCATGCGATGCAAACTGGTTCTGGATAAGATCTTTATTGAAGCCGCACAAATGGAAGCGGTGTTCCAAGAAGAATCCATGATTGCCGCTGCCGCAGGTGAAGCCGCACCGCAGAAGCTGGAGGAGACCGCAAAAGAGTCCATTTGTTACCAGGTTATTAAGTCGCTTAATGGACTGGTGATCTCTTATGTACCTCAGCCCTACGCAGGAGAAATGGCCGACCTGGGTGTGAAGTTCGAGAAAGGCGAGATTAACGCTCTACAAGCCATTGATCTTTCACAAAAAATCGCTGACCGACTGGCCGATGAGCTGAAGATGGACTTATACCTTATTCAACCCATTGAGCCCCTGAGTTTTATGCGCGAAAAACTTGATGAGTTCGACGCCATGCGTCAAGGCTCGTCGGGGAGTTCTGAGGCAGGAAATGCAGGCGGGCCTGTTGATAGTTTTAAAGCCAATACCTCAAATACTGAAAAGCCCCCTCCGGTTGAAAAGGCCGTTAAGAAGAAGCAAAACGAGGCACCCCCCGAAGATAATTATTCTTGGGATTAACTGCATCATTTTTGAGCGACTGTACTTTTTGGTGCGCACATTGATACAACTTGGTGCGGTTAGGCGCCCTATAGGGGCTCAATAAAGGTGTAGTCTCCCCCTAAATTAAGACATTGGGGGTGCGGAATTTTCTGTTGTTTGGCAGTATTTAACGACAGGAGGTTTTGTATGAAGAAAGCGCGATTCACGGAGAGCCAGATTGTGGCGATCCTTAAAGAAGCAGATGCTGGGTTACCGGTGGGTGATCTGATACGTAAGCACGGGATCAGTTCGGCCAGTTACTACAAGTGGAAAGCCAAGTACGGCGGGCTGGACGCCTCGGAGCTTAAACGAATCAAGGAGCTAGAGGCCCAGCTCACCGAGTTCAAACAGATCGTTGCCGATCTGACCCTTGAGAACAAGGCGATGAAGGGGCTGATCACAAAAAAGCTCTGACGCCAGCTAGGAAGCGTGAAGCGGTGGATTACCTGGTTGGCGAAGAAAAGCTTCCGATTACTCGGGCCTGTGGTTGTGTAGGTTTGTCTCGGGCAGCGTATTACCGCAAGCCTATGGATCGTTCGCTCAAGGATGCCCCGGTGGTTGATGTTCTGAACCAGATCGTGGCCAAACATGGACGGTGGGGCTTTGGGTTGTGCTTTAGCTGGATGCGTAATAACGGGTATCTGTGGAATCACAAAAGGGTGTGGCGGGTTTACAAGGACATGCGACTGAACTTACCAAGGCGAACCAAGCGCCGGCTTCCTAAATTGCCCAAGCAGCCGCTGATTGCTCCAACCGAGAAGAACATCACCTGGGCGTTGGACTTCATGCACGACACGCTTTACTACAGTAAGCCCTTTAGAACCTTGAACATCATCGACGAATCGAACCGTGAGATCTTGGCAATTGAGATCGATACGAGCCTACCTTCCGGTCGAGTAATCCGCACTCTGGAACAGCTCGGTGAGATCTATGGATTACCGCAAGCCATACGCCTGGATAACGTACTAAATGCAAGAACTTTTTTTGCCAATAGACAAAGCTGTCTCGTGACCGCTAAAAAACGGTCAAATTTACTTCAGGCGCATTTAAGCGCATGTACCCAACAGTCACTTCCACGCGGCTCGGGGTTCCCCGATTCACCATAGTCAACACAAGATCCGCAGCAATTTTGATTGCGTTGTTCTTTACCCTACTTAAAACAA
>CAZBBS010000214.1:0-3036 GCA_964490145.1 uncultured Enterobacteriaceae bacterium | reverse complement strand
GGGTGCAATTATACACCACCTCGTCCGCAATGATTGATGATGTCAAAACCGGCAAGATTGCGGTGGCCTATAATGTCGTTGGGTCCTATGCCATGGCGCATTTGTCTGGCAATTCCGATGTGCAGTTGGTCGAATTTCGCGATTTTACCCATATTTTGTTGCGTACTGCATTGGTTCCCGTCTCGGCCACGCACGCCGACAATGCGGCGGTGTTTTTGGATTATTTGGTTTCTGATGCAGGACAGAAAAGCATTGATGAACTGGCCAAACTGCCCCGCATTTCCGAAGAAAGCTTGATCGCGCGGCCGCATCAAAAACCCATCAGATTGGATCTGGGTTTGTTGGTTTATGTCGATCCGATCAAGCGCAAGAACTTTTTGTCTGAATGGATGGCGGCTGTGTTACAACCATGATCATTCGGTGTCCAAGATATCCTCGACACTGAGCTGGCAAAAGACGTCAAAACGATCCAACAGATCTAGCCACAGTTTGATTTCGTCTTCTGTAAAGTATTTCCGGAATGCCGCGCGCCGCTTGGCCATAATGGGCGCTGCGCGTTCATAGGCGGCAACGCCCTCTTTCGTCAGTGATATCAGGGTCTGTCGGCCATCGTTTTTATCGCGTTGAAGTTCAATCCATCCCGCCGCAGACATTTTGGGCAACACGCGGCTGATTTGTGAATGATCGGCACGCTGTAACTCGGCCAGATCCCGGATCGTAATCGGCCCCGCTTCTAGAACATCCCAAAGAATACGCCATTCGACAATGGACAACCCGCCAATTTTCAAAAGCCTCTGCCCCTGCATCCGCGACGCAGCATAGGTCGCAGGCAAGCGCGAAAAGATGTTTGCGGTTTCATGACGACGACGCACATCAAGCCGTTCTTTATCTGGTATATTGTCTGCCATAGCGCGTTTCCTTTCCATGGTCGGATTAAAGCGGAAAAAAAAATCCGTGACAAGTCACTTAATTTTGCTACACTTGAGTCCATAATAAGCGTTCTTCATGCGCACAATGGGAGGAAATATGCTACGTTCATTCATTATCGGGGCCGCAGTGGCCTGTGTTCCTGCTTTCGGCTTTGCCCAAGCGACTTTGACATCTGAAACATCGGGACCCGGATCGTCACCACATTATGTTGACACAACATTGGCCGCCGTTCTTGATGCCGCAGGTGTTGCGACCATGCAAATCACCGAAGGCGCGACTTTGACAAATTCGGTCCAAGCTGTTGCCGAGGGCCGCTTGGATATGACGCCAGCGCCATTGATCTTACCTTTCCTTTTGTCCAAAGGTATCGGTGCTTATAGCGGTGTTGGTCCTGAAAAAGGTGCTGAATTGGCTGAAAACCTGCGGGTTATCTTTTTCCACGCGGGATCGCATCAGACATTTTCCTATTACAATTCCAAGCCCGTGAAAGACATCCGCAAACTTGATGGTTTGCGCATTTGGAACGGACCACCCCGCGGGGCAGCGTTGACATCGGGGCGGGCAATGATCCAGCTTTTGTCAGGTCTCAAAGATGGCGAAGGATATGAGGGCGTTCAGACACAATGGAACGACATGACCCCAACAGTCACAGGCGGTGGCGTTGATGCATGGACTGTTCCCAATGGTTTGCCATCAGGTCGTGAAATTCAGCACGCCGCAGCAGGGGCTGTTACAATGTACGATATTCCATCGGATTTGTATACCAGTGAGCTGGGGCAACAAATCGTCGCTGCGCCGGGGCATGCGCCATTTTCTCTTCCTGTTGATGAATATCGCGCGGCCTATGCAGGGAACGACATCACGATCGTAACGGATGACGATACGTTTGATTCTTATTCCACCGCATTTGGCCAAGTTGTTTCCAAAAATATGGATGACGAGCTTGTCTATAACATCGTGTCGACCTTTCTAAAATCGAAGGATCGCTTTTTCTCAGGATCACCAATGGGGCCGTATCTTGGTCTGACATTTGGTGATGTTGACGGCAAATCCCAAGGGGCGTGTGGCGCGGTACAAGTGAAAATGCACCCAAGCGCAGTGCGCGCGTATGAGGATGCAGGCTACACAGTCGCAGACTGCCTAAAATCATAAGACACAAATGAATCTGGATCTCCGTTAAAAACGGAGGTCCACTCAGCATAAGAGTATGTGATGAATGATGAGATCATGACGTCTGATCGGCGAATGCCAATCGGAAAGAAGATCGCCGCGATACTGGCGTTTGCTCTGGTTATCGTTGGGATGATAAATACGCTTCCGGAAATCCATGGTTTGCAAGACAGCCTGCGCGAATTGACGGGTGTGAAGTTTCTGCGCATTTCTGGGTTTACGACAGAATATTTTTATCCTCCCGTCTTTTTCGCCATGATGCTGATCGTCGCGCTTGATGCAAGCATGTATCGCGAATTCAAAGCAGCGCAAAAAAACAAATACATCGGTCTTGCCATGGATGTGGGATTGGTTTTGGGCGCATTCTTGGGCGCGTTTGGGTATTTTGTTGAAATTGATAGCATTTGCTTGATTGACCAAATGACGGGTGTCCGAGAACAGCTCATCCAAGAGGCGCTTGAGCGGTCTCAAGGTGTTATTCCCGGCATTAGTTTTGAAGCTGAAGTGCCCGCGTGCCAAGCACGGTTTGGCATCTGGATCCTGCCGCTTTTGTTTACGATCATCACCCTGTTTTTCATATACAACGTGCGTGTTTGGGGGCTGCCATTGGTTTTGGTGGCGTCAGGCGTTGTTCTGTATACTGTTGGGACATCGTTGGTTTGGATTTTTGATCTGTCAGACAATAATTTTCTTTTGACCAAGCTTGGTGCGGATGGGGGTGACGCCACCGCAGCGGCGATTCAAAAGGCGACAAATGTTTTCACGACACCCGATGGATTTATGGGACGATTTATGGACATCGTCGTGAGCCAAGTTTTCCTCTATGTCATTTTGGGATCTTTGTTCGGATCGTGCGCTGGGGGCACCGCGCTGATCAAAGTTGCAGTACGATGGACCCGTAAACTACGGGGTGGCCCCGCACATGCGGCAATTGTT
>CAZBBS010000213.1:0-3036 GCA_964490145.1 uncultured Enterobacteriaceae bacterium | reverse complement strand
ACGCAAATCTCGGGATCACCGACCCACGCGAACTATATTATTAGAGTGGTTCACATTCGACAGTGTTAAACAGTCTTGGGCGCCAGCAACCGTGTTTGCCGGGCCAATACCATTACACGCATTAGTTTTTCTAAATCTGACATTAGACAAGATGTTTTGCTGATTGTGGGCATCATATCTGACACTTCTCTGCGAACTCACAGGGGAGATCATCATGTCATCAACTACCACTCAAAAATTTCGAGATATCGCTTTGCTATCACCTGCAGGGTTGCGACCTCATGAGGACCATGATCGCGCGCATGCCGAGTCACTGGTACAAGCGATCAGCTCCAGAGGTGTATGGACGACACCAATCATTGTTGATCGTCACACAGGCATCATTCTTGATGGGCATCATCGGTTTGTAGCAGCAAAAAAGCTTGGCCTCGGGCTGATTCCTGCAATCGTTGTGGATTATCCTGATCCTGAAATATCCGTTTCATCCTGGCGGCCTGACGTTGAGATCAAGCATTCGGATGTTCTCAGGGCGGGTCGGAGTGGCGACTGTTGCCAAGAAAAACAAGTCGGCACGCGTTCAGCGAGACATTGCCGTCATGTTGTGTATCTCTGAGCAAGTTGAGCGGAGCTCGTTGCTTGTGATGATGAACCGCACCTTCCTGCTGTTGCTATTCTCGAATGCTATCGCCTCAGTAGGCACTGGCATCGCTATGATTGCCGTGCCTTGGCTCTTGGTGCAAACGGAGGGTGGCACCTTATTATTCAGCGGTCTGGCAACGGCAGTCAATTTTGGCCTTTTCATTATTATGCCGCTAACCGGCCCAGTGATTGATGCATTGCCCCGAAAGGCGCTGATGGTGCTGATCAGAGTGATTTTCGTGGTCTGTTTGGCCGTGATCGCAATCGTTGCTTATTTGGCAAAAGGATATAACGACAATTTCCTTTTGATCTTCTATTACACTCTGGGGGCGGTCTTCTATGCGGTGAATATCCCGCTGCGCTCGGCATTCGTCAAAGAGTTGTTTGATGACAACTCATTTGCCAGAGTGAACGCTGTTCTGGAAATTGAAAATCAGGTTGCGGCTGTGGTCACCGGCCTTGCCGCCATTATGATTGTTGATCATTTTGGCCTTGGCAGTCTGGCATTGCTGAACATCATCTGTTTATCGCTGGCGGCAGGAAGTCTGATGTGCATCCGGCAAAGCGAAGCAACGAGAAGAGTGCAGATGCGCCCGATGCGTGGCTCGTTAACGGATGGCTTGCGTCTGCTAATGATGCGACCTGTATTGTTGACATTGATCGCCGCCGCAAGCCTGCCCTATGTCGTTGTTATTCTCTACACCGTTATCCATCCGGTCGCGCTCGCATCATTTGCAGTAGCCAGCGGCAAGACATATGCCCTCGTAGAACTCCTTTTTGCGGTGGGCGCAATTATCGGTGGCTATGCGGTGGCAACCATCACAATTTCCGGACGCAGCATGGAGCAGACTCTGGAGTGGATGATCTGGATGTTTGCGCTGGTCGCGATACTCCAACTCATCTTTCAAAGCCTTTGGGGTTTCATTGTTCTCGCTGGCGCCTTTGGTTTTTGGAATGCGGTAATCCGCATCATGCGACAGACCGTCTTGATGACGTCCTTCAGGCCAGACGAAGTAGGACGCATTTCTGCCTTTTTGCAAAGCTGGATCATGCTGTTGCGAAGCTGTGGTCTTGCCATGCTGAGCGTTGTGCTGGCGGGTGGCTCTGAACAGGGTGTTTTGGTGGCGACATTTTTTGCCTGCGCGGCACCTGCACTTTTTGTCGTCGGTAAATATGTCTTTGCCCGGGCGCATTAACTCAAACAAGGAGAATAAAAATGATCCAAAATTCTATAACAGAGAAAATTGGCAACACGCCGGTAACATGTCTTAATGGGCTCCTGCCCTCTCACGCGGCAGATATTTACATAAAGATGGAGGGCTTCAATCCCGGCGGTTCGGTCAAAGACAGGCCAGCTTTGAACATGATCTTAGAGGCCGAAAAGTCCGGCCAATTGAAGCCTAATGGTACCATTGTCGAGTCGACATCAGGCAATCTTGGCAGCGCTCTTGCCATGATAGCTGCGGCAAGGGGATATCGCTGCGTGATAGTTGTTGATCCGAGAACCAGTCGTCAAAATATAGCGATGATCAAGGCGTTTGGTGCTGAGGTAGATATGGTAACGGAAATGAATCCGCGAGATGGCACCTATCAAGAGGCCCGGATCAGACGAGCCAAATGTCTCGCCGAGACCATGCCAAATGCCTATATGCCATGGCAATATGGGAACAAAAACAACCCATTGGCTCACATTGATACAACGGCCAGAGAAATATTAGATGATTTTCCGGAAGGGCCTGATGCGTTGGTTGCTTCAGTGTCTACAGCTGGCCAAATTACCGGCATAGCGCAAGGGCTTCGGCGCAAGAAAGCAAAGACCATTACCTGCGCTGTCGATGTGGAGGGTTCGGTCATCTTTGGCGGCAAAAAGGGCCCCACCGCCGTCACAGGGATGGGCCTTGGTTGGGTGCCGGAAAATCTCGATGAAAATGTTGTCGATGAGGCCTATCAAGTTTCGACAATGATGTGTTTTTCTGCATCTAGGATTATTGCAAGAAAATTTGGAATCCTACTCGGCGGGTCCTCTGGCGCAGCATTGGCTGTTGCGGTTTCAGCGGCACTTCGGTTGGGAAAGGGTAAGACTGTTCTGGCGATATGCCCAGATCGCGGCGAAAAATATTTGGATGAATTTTACGATGATGACTGGATGCGAAGGCATCGTTTTTCGACAGATGATGATCTGGATATGTTTATTCAAAATGCGGGTGAGCTGCGGGCGTTTCGATTTCCAGCCAGAGAACTGAGCGCTAGGGCAAGCTAGAAGGTTTCGTCAACCGGCAATGATTTGGCGCTTTTTTTTAATTCGTTTAAGCTGGTTCCCAGTCTTTGAACTTGAGAGAAGTGGGCAAATGCGCCAATTGCCGCCATTGAACGGTTTGCGAACCTTTGAGGTTGCAG
>CAZBBS010000212.1:0-3057 GCA_964490145.1 uncultured Enterobacteriaceae bacterium | reverse complement strand
TGTGTGCGCCCAACCCGGCGATGCGCTATACCATCTATGGATCAGGCGGTGGCGAGGCTATTGATATTGCCATCAAGACAGCGCGCCATGCCGCGCAGAAACGCAAGATACTCTCGATCGTCAAAGCCTATCATGGCCATACAGGTCTTGCTGTAAAAACTGGTGATGACCGGTTTTCAAAACTGTTCCTGTCTGAAGATACCAACGACGAATTTGTTCAGGTGCCGTTCAATGATCTGGACGCCATGGAAGATGCCCTGAAGAAACGAGATGTTGCGGCTGTCATCATGGAAACAATCCCCGCGACCTATGGGTTCCCCATGCCAAACGAGGGTTATCTGCCAGCCGTCAAGGCGCTTTGTGAGCGCTATGATGCTCTTTATATCGCTGATGAGGTGCAGACCGGTCTGATGCGCACAGGCGAGATGTGGGGGATCACGCGGTACGGTGTTAAACCCGATATTATGGTCACCGGCAAAGGCATTTCGGGGGGCATGTATCCGATAGCCTGTGTATTGGTGACCGAGGAACATGGTGGCTGGCTCAAAAAGGATGGGTTTGGGCATATTTCAACGATGGGCGGTGCCGAGCTTGGCTGTGTCGTTGCGATGAAAGTGCTTGAAATTGTTCAGCGACCCCAGATCCGCACGATGGTACGTTATATATCGGATTACATTCGTGACGGGTTAGAGCAGATCATGGATATCTACCCCGATTTCTTTATTGGTATCCGACAGCATGGCGTGGTTATGGGATTGGAATTCAATCATGAACAAGGCGCCAAGCCGGTGATGAAACATCTCTACAACAATGGTGTTTGGGCTATTTTCTCAACGCTTGATCCACGGGTCTTACAATTCAAACCCGGCCTGCTGATGACACAGGAAGATTGTGAAGATCTGTTGCGCCGTGTTGAGATTGCCATTGGCCTCGCCGAAGCCGAGGTCATGGGTCGGCATAGGAAAGTGGGGCGCTAGATCATGGCAGGAAAAAAATACATGGTTGGAGCCAGCGGAACCAGACCCGGCGTTTCCTCTGCTGTCGCAACGGCGGTTGAGCAGAAGGCTGTTCGTCTTGAGCCGGAAATCAGAACCCTGATCGATATCTCTGAATCCCAGCCATCCATGCAGGCTCTGGCCGAACTATATCTGGATCGTGCCCGCTGGGCGTCACAGGTGTTCTTGCGCTACGATCGCGATGCTGTGATGCGTATCGTTGACGCTGTTGCCGAGGCGGCGCATCAGCACGCCCTGAAATATGCCGAATGGGCAGTCGAGGAATCGGGTTTTGGCGTTGTTGCCCACAAAAAAATCAAGAACGAATTGACAGCACATCCGCTGGTCGCTGCCTATGCCGATGTTGACTTTGTTTCCCCGCGGATTGATACCGCCAATAAGATCGTTGAAATTCCCCGCCCAGCTGGGGTCATTTTTGCGCTGGTTCCGTCAACCAATCCAATCAGCACGGTCAATTTTAAGATTATTCTCGCGATGTTGACCCGCAACGCTATCGTTCTGTCGCCGCATCCAGCGGTTAAGGAATGCTGTATTGATGCGGTAACGACATTGGCCGCTGCTGCTGAAGCCGCCGGCGCCCCGCCTGCCTGTATTCAAGTTGTGGATACACCGCGGATTCCTCTGATTGAGGAATTTATGAAATCGGCGAAAACAAACGTGGTTCTGGCAACGGGTGGCACCGCCATGGTGCGCGCCGCCTATTCGTCGTCCAACCCGGCCATTGGTGTTGGCCCTGGCAATGCGCCTGTTTATGTGGATCCGTCTGCGGACTTTAAGAAGGCGGCGCATTATATCGTCGAGTCTAAGAGCTTTGATAATTCGGTCCTGTGTACCAATGAGTCAGTGCTGATTACCGTCAGAGATTGCCATGATGCTGTTGAATCTGAGTTGAAAAAGGAAGGGGCGCATATCTGTTCCGCCGAGGAAACAGCGATGTTGCGGAACTTCTTGTTCCATGCGCAGGGGTTCAATATCGAAGCTATCGGTCAGGATGCAATCTGGATTGCCGAAAAAGCTGGCATCAAAGTCTCGCCGAAGACGAAAATTCTTGTAGCTCCTATCACCAAGATCGGGATTGAGGAACCGCTTTCCAAGGAAAAGCTCTGCCCGGTTCTGGCGATGCATGTAATCAGCTCGCCAGTGCAGGCGGTGGCCTCGGCGCGGGCTGTCTTGCGGCTTACCGGCGCCGGTCATTCCGCCGCCATCCATGCCCGTGATGAGCGCATGATCTTTCAGTTTTCGTCGCAGGTAGAATGCTATCGCTGTGTCGTTAACGCGCCCTGTTCGCAAGGTGCAGCCGGCTTTGGAACCGGGCTTGCCCCGACATTTACCATAGGCACCGGTTATTTTGGTCGTAGTTCGGTCGGCGAGAATGTTGGCCCGCAGCACCTCGTTCATTATACGCGGATTGCCTGGAATTCGAGCCCGGATGAACCCTTTGGCAATTTCGAGGGAATCCACCAGTCACTTGCCGGCCCGCTGCCAGAGGCACCATCTGATGGTGTCCCCGGCAAATCATTCTCATCCAGAAGCCGCTCGTCGTCGGGCGGCGCTGTCCGGGGTGGCGATCTGGATCATGCTGAATTGCGTAGGCTTATTGCCGAGGAGCTACGCTATGCCCTGCGAGGAGACAAATCCTGATGGCCGAGTTGCGCTCTTTCATCTTTATCGATCAGTTGCAGCCCCAGACGCTCTGTTACATCAGCAGCTGGATGAGAGGGAGTCTGCCGCGGCGCAATATGGCAGCCCAGATCATTGAGATTGCGCCGGGACTTGACATTGAGGCGCTGACGGACATCGCGATCAAGGAAAGTGATGTCAGGGCCGGAATTCTGGTGGTTGAGCGGCAGTTCGGTTATCTGGAGATCCATTCGCACTCGACCGCAAAGGTAAAGTCGAGTGCCGAAGCCGTTATCCAAAGCCTTGGAGCCCGTGCTGAAGATGCCACGCGGCCAAGCATTCTTGCGTCCAAAATTGTCACGCGAATCGACAACCAGCACGCATTCTTGATCAATCGGAACAAGCTTGGATCAATGATCCT
>CAZBBS010000211.1:0-3101 GCA_964490145.1 uncultured Enterobacteriaceae bacterium | reverse complement strand
CGGAAAAACGATCATTGTCCCTGCCTCCTGCCTCCTGCCTCCTGCCTCCTGCCTCCTGCCTCCTGCCTCTTCTCATATCTCCGGATGATGTACCGGCTCCGGCGCCTGGATGCCCAGAATCATGTCGGCGGCTTTCTCGGCGATGGCGACGACGCTGGCATTGGTGTTGGCACCGGGTACGCGGGGGTATATGGATGCGTCGGCAACGCGCAGGCCTTCCAGACCGTGGACCTTCAGCTCGCTGTTCACCACATCGTTGGGGCCATTACCCATGCGGCAGGTAGAGCCTGGATGATGCACGGTGGATAGGGTATCCCGTACATAGGCCTCCAGGGCTTCGTTGTCCGCGATGTGCGGGCCGGGCATCCGTTCATTCGCATAGTATTTACCAAAGCTTTGATGACTGATGACCTTGCGGGCCAGTTTCAAACCGCGAATCAGGGTCTGGATGTCTTCTGCTTCCTTGCCCAGCGCTGGATCAATCAATGGTGCCGCAAGAGGGTCATTACAGGCCAGCGTCACGCTGCCACGGCTTAAGGGATACAGGCAGACGGCACTGATGGCAAAGCCATGTCCCAGCGGTATGGGGAAAGGCTTGATATTACGGCGTGCGGGCTGGAACACCAACTGCATGTCGGCCCGGTCGCTGTAGGGCAGAGTCTTGATATAGGCATTGGTTTCAAACAGGTTGCTGGCCATGGGGCCGCCACGCAGCAGCGCATATTGGAGGATCTGCAGGATATCCCGCGGCAATGCCTTCCATGAGAGGGCATAGGAGGTGCTGTCGTCCATGTCCATGGCGATAAAGGATGCCGGGTGGTCGTGCAGGTTTTTGCCAACACCGGGCAGGTGGTGGACTACAGGGACGCCGACGCTGGTAAGATGCTCACTGTCGCCAATACCGGAATTTAGCAGGACATGGGGAGAGTGGTAAGCACCGCCGGATACCACGATTTCCTGGCCGGCACCCAGAGTGATCACGCCATCGTCCTGCTGGATTTCCACGCCAATGGCTTTCGTGCCTTCAAACAGAATACGTCGAACGGAGGTCTTGCTCTTAACCACCAGGTTCTTGCGCTTCATGGCGGGGCGCAGATAGGTGCTGGCAGTGGACACGCGCCTGCCTTTCCAGATACTGCCCTGACGATAACCATAGCCATTGGGGTGAGGTGCATTGAAATCGTCGCAGTAGTCGAAGCCTTCGTCCTTCATCGCATCGTTGAAGGCCTCACATAACCGGTTGGGTTTGGGAATGAAACTCACTCCCATGGGACCACCGGTATTGTGCCAGGGTGAATCCCTGAACTCAGGATTGTGTTCGCTGCGCAGAAAGTAAGGTAGCAGATGTGAGTAATCCCAGCCGTTGTTGCCCTCGGCAGCCCAGTCGTCATAGTCCCTGGCATCGCCTCTGTAATAGGCCATGCCGTTGATGGAGCCTGAACCGCCGATGATCTTGCCTCGAGGCAGGGGTACCTGGCGGCCATTGAGGGCCTCCTGAGGCGTGGTCGTCAGCCCCCACCCCATCTTTGGGTTCATGATGGCAGCGCCCACACCTGCAGGAATGGAGATATAGGGATGCTTTTCTGAGCCGCCGGCCTCAATCAGGCAGACACGCCGGGATGGATCTTCACTGAGACGCGCGGCCAGGACACAGCCGGCTGTACCGGCGCCAATAACGATATAGTCGAAGCTTTGCTGGAACTGAGGTGCTGTTTCTGCCAAGGGGATTTCCCAAATATTCCGGTAATGTTAAGGTTCGCGCTGACCTTTTGCCCAGCGCAATAATTGAGCAGCACTATAACAAAAAGGAGTGGTTTTGGAACTCGAACAGACAATTAATGCCCGCGGGCACGACTACAGCTTTGGTGGCCAGTATGAGCCGGAATATCAGCCGGTGGTGGATGCCTTCCTGGAAAATTTTCGCGTGGAAGATGAAATCGGCGCAGGTTGCTCCATCGTGCGTGAAGGAAAAAAAGTAGTGGATATCTGGGGTGGCTGGCGCAACGGTGCCATGGATGATCCCTGGGATGAGGCAAGTACCGTCTGCATGATGTCGGTCGCCAAGGGTATCACGGCGATCTGTTTCAACATGCTCATGGATCGAGGCCTGGTGGATCCGAATGATCCCGTGATCAAGTACTGGCCGGAGTATGGCCAGAACGGCAAGGAGTCCACATTGATCCGGCATTTCCTGGATCACACCGCGGCAGTTCCTGTCCTGACCACCAACAAGCTCTGGGCTGGAGCCATGTTTGATCGTGAAGCCATAGTCCATGCCCTGGAAGAACAGGAACCCCTTTGGGAGATCGGGACCAAAGCAGCTTATCACGTTCATCACCAGGGTTTTCTGCTTGGTGAAGTCATGCGCCGTATTACCGGAATGACTGTTGGCCCTTTCTTGCGTCAGGAAGTGACTGACCCGCTGCAAGCCGAATATTACATTGGGGGCATGAACGCCGATGAACAGTCCCACGTGGCAGAAGTGATGCCGAACATGGGGGCACGTCTGTTTGCGGCGAAGGACAAGGAAGATGACACCTCCCTGCGCCATCTCGCATTCAAGCAGAACCCGGACGAGCCCTGGGCGACCACCATGAATCGCAAGGAATGGCGTGAAGTGGAAGTGGCCAGTGGATCAGGTCACGGCAATGCCCGAGGTGTGGCCCGCATTTATGGTTGTGTGGTCAATGGGGAACTCGATGGTGTCACTCTGCTCAGCAGGGCTGGTTTGGAAACCATGATCACCGAACAGCACAACCAGCACGAGGCCTTCCAGGATCGACCGTATCACCAGGCGCTGGGTATTCTTCTTAATACGCCGGAGGCTGTGTATATGGGACCCAACATGCGCAGCTTCGGGCATCACGGTATCGGGGGTTCCATTGGTTTTGGTGACCCGGATGCAAAGATCGGTTTCTCCTATTGTTGCAACAAGATGCATGCGGTGGGGACCAACGGGCCGCGGGCAGCGCGCCTGATTGATGCGCTTTACGCAGTCGGGTAGTAAGAGAGGCAATAGACAGGAAGACGTGCTTCGCACGGGAGGCAGGAGACGGGATGCAGGGTTGTTTCTGGAAAGATTTGGGTGTCTGGTCTTTATT
>CAZBBS010000210.1:0-3237 GCA_964490145.1 uncultured Enterobacteriaceae bacterium | reverse complement strand
GCCCATGTTATCCGGCAACCCGGCCGGACCAAGACTGGAACTGTACTTCATCCTGATGGCGGGACGCATCCCACAAGCATTCATTGATGACCTTCTGGCACGTGTCGATATTGTCGATGTGATCAATGCCTATACCACCCTGAAAAAAACCGGGAAAAACTATTCCGGCCTGTGCCCATTCCATCAGGAAAAGACCCCTTCTTTCAGTGTTGAACCAGACAAACAGTTCTACTACTGCTTTGGCTGCGGTGCCGGCGGCAATGCCCTGGGTTTCCTGATGAATTATGAAAACCTGGAGTATGTGGAAGCCATCGAAAAACTGGCCTCCCAGATGGGCCTGGAAGTACCCCGGGAAGCCGGCACTGCCAGTACACAGAGTCGGGATCGTTTCGATCCTCTTTATGACGTCCTCAAAAGCAGTGCCGCTTTTTACCAGGCCCAACTACGCCAGCATCCGCAGCGAGAGCGCGCCGTGAGCTATCTGAAAGGCCGTGGTCTGTCCGGTGAAATCGCCCGGGACTTTGCCCTGGGCTATGCCCCTCCAGGCTGGGACAATCTGCTGAATGCTATTGGCACTGATGAGCAACACAGGAAAGCCCTGCTGGACGCCGGCATGCTGATCGAAAACCCGGATAACAAAAAACGCTCCACCTATGACCGCTTCCGCGATCGCATCATCTACCCGATCCGCGATAACCGGGGTCGGGTGATTGCCTTCGGCGGCAGGGTGCTGGGCGATGACAAACCCAAGTACCTGAACTCCCCGGAAACCCCGGTTTTCCACAAGGGAGAGGAACTTTACGGCCTGTATGAGGCCCGCAAGAATACCCGAAAACTTGAGCGTTTCCTGATTGTGGAAGGGTACATGGATGTCATTGCCCTGGCCCAGAATGGTATTACCTACAGCGTCGCCACCCTGGGTACGGCCACGTCAACCACTCACCTGCGCCGACTGTTCAAGCTGGTCAATGAGGTAGTGTTCTGTTTTGACGGCGACAGTGCCGGTCGTGAAGCCGCCTGGCGTGCGCTGGACCAGGTTTTACCGTTGATGGAAGACGGCCGCACCGCACGATTCCTGTTCCTGCCTGACGGCGAGGATCCCGACACCATGGTCAGAAAAGTCGGTAAGGATGGCTTTGTGGGCAAACTCAAGGAAGCCACCCAGTTGGCTGAATTCTTTTTCCAGTCCCTGGGGGAGAAGGTCGATATGCATTCCCTGGAAGGCCGGGCCAGCCTGGGTAAAATGGCCCTGCCCTATATCGAGAAAATTCCCCGGGGTATTTATCATCAGCTCATCCTGGATCAGTTGTCGGCCATTACCGGGGTAACCTCCCAGGCCCTGGGCAGCATGGAAAAATCCCCGCCCTCCCCACCCGTGATGGAATCCGTCCCGGTTGCCGACAACAAACCCAGGAGCAAGCCGCGTCAATCCCAACCCGGTCGCTCCCTGTGCATGAAGGCCGTGAATCTGATCCTGTTGAAACCGGACGTGATCACGGGATTCGACAATGAAACCGAACTGGCCGAAATCCAGACTGCCGACATGGACCTGCTGCTTCAGGTCATCAGCCTGGCCAAAAAACACCAATCCAGTTCAACACCTGAACTGCTGGGCCGCATTTACGCCACCCCCCTGGGCACTCACCTGACCCGCCTGCTGGATCGCGAGCAAATCACCCCCACCGAAGGGGTTGAGCAGGAATTCCGCGAGATCATCGACCACCTGCTGGAGGGTCAGAGACGCCGGAAAAGCCATTTTTCGGCCATGGAAGAAGCCCGCCAGAAGCTGGAGTCGCGCAAAAATCCGCAAAATCCCGCCAAATAGTCGCCAAAATCCGGAATTTCCCTTGAAAATTGAGGTCTTAGCCACAATTAAAGCGACCAAATTTCGCTAGAATCCGGTTCCCGGTTTCGATAGAATACGCGGTTATTTTTCCCCCCGGCCAAAATTGAGGAATTGCACAGCATATGAGCAACGTCCAGACCCAACAATCCAGTCTGAAAGCGCTGATTGCCAAAGGTAAAGAACAGAATTACCTGACCTACGCAGAGGTGAACGACCACCTGCCGGAATCCATCTCCGATCCGGATCAGGTCGAAGATATCATTCAGATGATCGACGACATGGGCATCAAGGTTTTTGAAACCGCTCCCGATGCCGACCAGTTGTTGATGATCGAAAACGAGACTGACGAGCTGGCCGCCGCCGAAGCCGCCGCTGCCCTGGCTGCTGTTGAAAATGAAGCTGGCCGCACCACCGACCCAGTGCGTATGTATATGCGTGAAATGGGGACTGTTGAGCTGCTGACTCGCGAAGGCGAAATTGCCATTGCCAAACGCATTGAAGAAGGCCTGCGTGAACTGATGTCCGCCATGGCGTTTTTTCCCGGCACCGTGGAATTTGTCCTGAATGAATACGACCAGGTGGAAAAGGAAGAAAAACGCCTGGCAGACATCCTGACCGGCTACCTGGATATTACCGAAGAAGAAGCGTCTGTTGTCGATGATGCCCCTGCATCCGATTCCGACAGTGACAGCGACAGCAGTAGTGACAATGACGATGATGAAGAAGACGATGATTCTTCATCCAGCAGTGATGACGATGAAACCGCCAGCGGCCCGGATCCTGAAGAAGCCAGGATCCGCTTCGAGGAGCTGCGTAAGCAGGTCCGCTCTACCCAGCGCGCCCTGAAGAAATACGGCCGCGACCATGAAAAAGGTATCGAGTCTCTGGAAAAACTGGGCGAAGTATTCAAATTCTTCAAATTGGCTCCCCGCCAGTTCGACCCCCTGCTGGACCACATCCGCGCCTGCCTGAACCGCATTCGTCGTCATGAGAAAGCCGTTCGCAGCCTGTGCATCAACACTGGCCGCATGCCCCGCAATGTCTTTATCAAGAGCTTCCCCGGCAACGAAGTGAATCTGAAGTGGCTCGATTCCCACCTGCGCCGCAAGGACTACTCGGAATCCCTGGCCAAGGTGAAGGTCGAAATCCTCCGTGCCCAGAAAAAACTGGCCCTGATTGAGGAAGAAACCGGCCTGACCATCAGCGAGATCAAGGACATCAACCGTCGCATGTCCATCGGCGAAGCCAAGTCCCGCCGCGCCAAGAAAGACATGGTTGAAGCCAACCTGCGTCTGGTTATCTCTATCGCGAAAAAATATACCAACCGTGGTCTGCAGTTCCTCGACCTGATTCAGGAAGGCAATATCGGCCTGATGAAAGCGGTGGATAAA
>CAZBBS010000209.1:0-3289 GCA_964490145.1 uncultured Enterobacteriaceae bacterium | reverse complement strand
CGTTGATGTCCAACGACGCCCCGGCCTGAACGTCCATGTCAAAACACACGCTCGTGTAGGACGAAAGAACACCCCCGTTCTGAAGAACGAGGCGACCACCGTCGTACACCACGAGATCACGAAGTCCGTCAGAAGAGCCCCACAAGAACAGACTTCCACCGTTGATGATGAGCGTCCCGTACACTTTGACGTGTCCTTGAACCAAGGCCTGGTCGCTGGAGTTCAAGTAGGCCGTTTCGCTGCTTGAGATGGTCCAATCGCCCGGGCCGGTGGGAGGCGATGTGGATGCCCCCGCCTGCATAGGCAAGGTCACCTGCACGAACATGATGACCACCAGCAGAATGGCGTTTCGGCGCATGGGCATCACTCCGTATCGTCGCCGTCCATGGCGTCAAAGGCACCCCTGAGCATCTTGTTGTTGTGCTTGGCCGCCTTCATTTCCTGCTGGCGCAGGTACTCGGCTTGTTCGTCAGCCACCTGCATCTTTCGCTCTCGACGACGGCGCTCAAGTTCGGCCTTTTTGTCTTCCAAATCCATGGTGCGGTCGAGCTGATTCATCTCGTTTCCGTGGCGAAGGTTGGCTACTGAATCTTGGTGGTCGGCATCAAGTTCTGCCCGACGAAGTCGGTTCCCTGCTTCCAGTTCGTCGCGCTGCGTGACGACCGCCCACTTTTCTCGTTCCTTCTCTGCTTTGACGCGGAGTTCGGCCAATTCGGATGCAGCGGCCCCTTTGGCTTCGTATTCGGTCGCCGCCAGATGGAGTTGGTGTTGGCGCTCCAAGACGTTGATCTCTTGAGCCAGGATGCGTTCCATTTCGAGACGGTTCTTCTCCGAGATCATATGCTGTTCCTCAGCCATCATTTCGAGTTCTTTGCGCATACGTAGGATGCGCTCGTGGTCGCTTGGCGTCCACGAAAGCCAAACCCGGTCGAGTGCACCGCCAAGTTCAGCCAGTGCAGGTTGAGCGATGGTTCGCAGTCCAGCCTCGAGCAACGTAGCGGTCGCCGGGTCGCTTCGAGCGTCGGCCTGGCTGGCACCGGTCATGTGAGCGGCGGCAAACTTGTTGCTGATTTCATGTGCAACGGTGTTGGCCATGTCGCCCAGGGTGATGGTGGTCGTGCCCTTGGCCGCCAGGGTGAGGAGGCGCCCCACATCGTCGGCTCTGAGTTGCATCTTCAAGCCAGCCATGCCCACACCTTTGCCACCGTCGGCCCACAGGCCGTTGAGGGGCACCAGTAATTCGTGCGGACCGAGGAAGGCGAACATGAACGACCGGGTGGGCGGGCTTCGCTTGAGTAATTTTGAGAGCGTCCCGAGTTCAGGGTTGATGGTCATCGTCGTGGAGGTTGCAATACCCACAACCTCGCCGTTTTCGATTACGGCGCACGCCTCGTTTGGCTTGAGGTGCACCTCTACGCCGTTGGGGAGTTGGTCGCCGGTGTAATACTGCGCAACGATGGCGGGGTTGGTGCGCCATCTGAATCTGTTGTCTGTCATTTTTTCACCTTCTCTACAATTTTGAAATAAACGTCGTGCGATCACTGAATCGATTCTGAATGCCTACGATTTTCTGTTCCAGTTCGGGAAGCAACGTCCCTGTATCCTCGCCGTTGGCCTGAGAATCCAGCAACTGGTTGACCATTCTCGTCGCTTCGACAAGCCGAGACAGGACTGCATGGTCGTGGCCGATGAGGGTGCGGACCTGTTCTTTCTTCAGGGATTTGACAGAGGAGCTCTGTTCGGTTGAACCGACCGCACCCAACCGGACGTCTTGACCAAACGATGCTAGGTTGGTTCGTAGGCGCTCAATCACCACAATACCCGCCGCATCCTTGTCCGAGAGGTACCGTGCTTCAAGGGTGTCGAGGTGGCGACCGATCATAAAAATTCGGCGCTCAATATCGTCTCGCAGTCCCTTATCGGTCTCCTTGATGCGTGCGCCTTTGTAGGCCAAATAGCCGTCGTAGAATTTGAGGATCGAACTCAACGTCGCCCCGGCAGCGGTCATGGTTGGGTCGCCGACCATAGTGGTTGTATTGACTCTACCATATAAAGAACTTTGAAAACCAGCAGCCAACAAAGTTGGATGTGTTCTGTCGCTGGAGGGGAGTGGACGCTGGGGCCAACGGGCTGAACCATGCGCAGCGAAGGAGGCCCGTGGCAAAGCGGCCACGTCTCTTACAAAAAGAGGCAAAGTGGACGCTGGGGAGTCGCACAGGGCTGCAACTTTCGCTCAATTCTGAAGGCAATCGCTTCGCTCATTGAGGCACAGCGGCCTGAATTGTCTATGATTCTTATTGAGCAAGAACTCAATTCTCAAACTTGACTCATTAGCCCAGGTGTGAACCGGGAAACTCAACACTTCCCTCTATACAATCGCACGTATGATCGGAGTGCTCGTACCGGGAAATTAGGACTGGAACGACGTCAATTTGGCCTTCTAGGCATCCGCTCAGAGGGTAGCGAGTGATTCGACCCACTGTGACCCCTCTGATTAAGGGAAAATGAATCGATGGGTTTGTGCATTGACCCATTGATTTGATAGAATAATGCCGAATCACTCATCCTTCAGTTCATAATACCAATGAAGTACTTCACGGATTTCGTTAACCTTCTCTTCCTGAATCAGGTCTTTAGTCAACCGTCGAACTTCGTCAGAATCGACTCCAATTTTTTTACACAAATCTGACGTACTCAAGCGCCCAAACTGTAATTCATACAATATTGCTTGTTTGGGATTAGATGCTACTTTTTTACCAATCAACCCAAGAACAACCACAAGCCCTCCCATTAAACCAAAGAGGGCATTCGCAGTGTTCCAAAGTGAACAGTCATCTCCTGCAAGTGGTGAAAGGAATGAACCGCAAATTGAGTTTTGATACCTCGAATACGAATAGGCAACAATCACGAGAACTATCACGCCAATTACGACTGAACTTGATTCAATTTTATGATCATAACGTGGGGGATCTACACAGGATTTGGAACGAATTTCTTCTTGTTTTTGACTTTGTACGACATCTACATTGGTCTCCCTATGTTCCTTACCTGGCGGGGCTGGAATCCACTCTGAGCCTGTCCACATGAATTCTCCGTCAGGACTGAAAATAGGATCTCCCATGTGAATTTTCAAGGTTTGAGCACTACTAAGTTTTTCCCTTCAATCAGAGGGTCCCTCTGATGAGACGGGTCATCAGACCGTACGGACTGCTTTGTTGCAGATGTAGTGCCGTGTGTTACTGAAGAAGATTTTTTCATCATTCTTTCATCCATGTTTGAATGAGTTTTG
>CAZBBS010000208.1:0-3307 GCA_964490145.1 uncultured Enterobacteriaceae bacterium | reverse complement strand
GGGCGCGCAGATTAACACTAACCCCCTTATTTATCAACTGCTTATATCGCCTTTGGGCCCGCTCTTCGGCACTGGCGGTGAGATAGATTTTGAGACCTGCATCGGGGAAAACCACCGTGCCCATGTCCCTGCCGTCGGCGACCAGACCGGGAGCTTCACGGAAATCCCTTTGCCGCTGCAGCAGCACTTCGCGCAAGGCTGGAATAGCGGCCACCCGGGACGCTTTTTCTGCGGTTTCCTCCAGCCTGACCTGATGTGATATTTCCTGGCCATTCAGGACGATAGAGCCTGCAAATTCACTGCCGAAAGCCACAGACATTACTTTAGCAAACTCGCATATCTCATTGATATTACTTAAAGAAATAGATTTTTTTTCACAACCTACGGCAACAATTCGGTAAAGCGCACCACTGTCCAGCAAATGCCACTGCAAACGCTCGGCAACCAAAGCTGTAATGGTGCCCTTACCCGTTCCACTGGGGCCGTCGATAGTGATAACAGGCGGCAAGGGAGTCATGGCAATCTACTGCTCTGCCACATCCAGGGTAATACCGGCACGGGTCGCCAGGGCACTGAATCCCGGGAAGGAAGTCGCTACATTGTGACAATCATGGATGATAATGGGAGCACTGCTTTTCAGGGCAGCCATGGTAAATGCCATGGCGATACGGTGATCGCCATGACTGTTGATCTCGCCGCCACCATAGGTTTGACCTGCCTGCCCTTCGATAACGATGCCATCGGATTTCACAGTGTTCACCACCCCAAGTGCTGTCAGGCCATCAGCCATGACCTGAATGCGGTCGCTTTCCTTGACCCTGAGCTCCTCGGCTCCACTTAAAACAGTCGTGCCCTCGGCGCAGGCCGCCGCAATGAACAGGGCCGGGAATTCATCAATGGCAAGAGGCACCTGGTCCTCCGGTATGGCTATCCCTTTCAATGGCGCATAACGCACCCGGATATCAGCCACAGGTTCTCCGCCGACTTCCTGGTGGTTATCCAGCGAAATGTCGGCCCCCATAGCCTTCAGAATATTGATCACTCCGATACGGGTGGGATTTATGCCGACATGCCGCAGCAGAATATCCGATCCTTCAGCAATGGCTGCGCCCACCATAAAAAAGGTTGCAGAACTGATGTCTGACGGAACATCAATGTGGCAACCGGTAAGTTTGCCGCCACCCTGCAGACTGATACGGGCGCCATCGGTGTTCACCTTGTAGCCGAAGCCTCTGAGCATGCGTTCGGTATGGTCCCGGCACGGGGCAGGTTCAGAAATTTCGGTCGGGCCATCTTCGGGCCTGGTATAAAGGGCCGCCAGCAGCAGGCAGGATTTTATCTGGGCACTGGCCACCGGCATGTCGTAAACCAGAGGGTGCAGATTACCTGGTGAAATTTCGATGGGTGCCAGACCACCCTCCTGTAAATGGATCTTCGCACCCATTTCCCTTAGCGGGTTAGCCACTCGTCCCATCGGACGCTTTGACAGTGACTCATCCCCGATCAGCATGGACGGGAAGGTCTGGGCGGCCAGCAACCCACACATCAGGCGCATGGCCGTCCCGGAATTACCAAGATCAAGCGGCCCCAGGGGCTCCTGCAATCCATGCATCCCGACACCGCGAATGGTGGTTTTGCCATCGACGACATCATCAATCTCAACACCCATCTGGCGAAAGGCTTTAAGGGTGGCGAGACTATCCTCACCTTCCAGAAAGCCTTCAACGGTAGTGATACCCTCGGCGATGGAGCCAAGAATGATCGAACGGTGGGAAATGGACTTGTCACCGGGGACACGGAAATCTCCGTGGATTGCACCGCCGGGTTGAACTGTAAATACCAGGTCTGTCATTGCTGTCTTGTCTGTTGGGGACCGTCATGCCGGTCAGCTGATGGTTATGATTTGGTTTCAGGTTTTGTGTTTAAAACGGTCAAAAAGTTATCTCGGGATTTTTTGGCCCGGGTGAACGTATTCATCAATTCAGCCGAGTCCTTTTCCAGTACCGCTTTTCGCAAGCGATACAGGTCTTCTATGTAATTGTCCAACACGTCCACTGTGGCTGGCCCATTGGCCATGAAGATATCATGCCACATCTGCGGATCACTGGAAGCAATGCGGGTGAAGTCACGAAAACCGCCCGCTGCATAGCGAAATATTTCTTCACTGACCCCTTGCTGTGACAGGGTGTCTACCAATGCGTAAGCCAGAAGATGGGGCAAATGGCTTGTTGCTGCCAATACAGCATCATGATGCTCTACCGACATGCTGAGCACCTCGGCGCCAAGAGCCTCCCACAGTGCTGCAACCTGTGAAACTGCCGCAGGGTTTGTATCTTCCAGGGGAGTCAGGATAACTTTCTTGCCCTGGTAAAGATGATCCAATGCCGCAGCATAACCACTGTGCTCAGATCCCGCGATGGGATGTCCTGGCACAAACATGGCCGGTGGTGATCCGAAAACTTCAGCAACAGCATCCATGATGGCGCCTTTGACACTGGCTGCATCGGTAATCACCATGTGCTCAGTCATGACAGGTTTCAGCTGCTCAAGAATACCGCCTACAGAAAGACTCGGCACGGCAACCAGAACAATGTCGGCACCTTTGCACCCTTGTGCAATATCAGTACTGTATTGGTTAATAACACCGTCATGTTGCGCCTGCTTGAGCACCTGTGTGTTTCGGCCAATAGCCGTAATGGTCAGATCCGGAATCTTCCCTTTCAGCCCTCGGGCAACTGAACCGCCTATCAGCCCCAGCCCGATGATAGCCAGGTGTTTTCCTGCCAACAGCTCAGTCATTCTCAGCCACCGGATAGGACCCCAGCACACGATACTCCATCGCATGACTTTCCAGTTCGTTGAGAGCTGCCCGGATATTGTCCTGCAGGCAGTGCCCATCAATATCGACATAAAAGGAATATGACCAGGCCTGTTTGCGTGACGGACGGGATTCCAGGCGTATCAGGTTGACTTCATGATTCTTGAAAGGTTCCAGTGCATTGAACAGGGCGCCGGGTTTGTTTTCCGTGGAGATAATCAGCGTGGATTTTTCCCGCGCAAACCTGGAGGGATTTGCCTGCCGGGAGATCACCGCAAACCTTGTGGTATTGTCGTGCACATCCTCGATATTTTCGGCCAGAATTTCCAGACCATAAATGTCAGCAGCAGTATGACCTGCAATGGCCCCGGCACCGCTTTCCAATGAGGCCTTGCGAGCCGCTTCGGCATTACTCAGCGCTGTTACCTGTTCAACATCCGGATAATGCGTTTTCAGCCATTGCCGGCATTGGCCCAGCGATTGCTGGTG
>CAZBBS010000207.1:0-3396 GCA_964490145.1 uncultured Enterobacteriaceae bacterium | reverse complement strand
AGGCAGTCGAGTGGGCAAATTCTCCGGGACAGCTGACGTATCAGCAGGTCAGGAAAGACTTGCCTGAAATTTACGAGATGGGCTGTGATGACTGGATTAACAGTGCCGTGGTGAAAATCTGCAGTTTTGGCAATGACAATCCCGGGAAGCGCGTGCTCTTGTTCGGGGACAGCATAGTCCTGCAATGGTTTCCGGGACTGGCCGGGCCGCTGATAAAGGAAGGGTGGCAGGTTCTGGTGCTGACCAAGTCCGGCTGCCCCATGGTGGATGAACCTATTTTCTATAGTCGAATCGGGCAGGAATACACGGTTTGCAGTCAATGGCGGGACACAGCCCTGGAACAGCTGGAAGCTTTGCGGCCCGGTTTGATCTTCACTGGCAGTGCTTCAGATTACGCCTATACACCGGAACAGTGGGAGGCAGGCACCAAGCGTATCGTGCAGCGCCTGGCTGGTGTCTCTGATCATGTCTTTCTGATTCCCGGGACCTATCGACTCCCCTTTGATGGGCCGCTGTGTCTGGCGCGACAGCAATGGCAGCCAGCATTCATTGCAGGATTGAATCGCTGTGACTGGAGCCCTCCCGATGACCAGGATGCCCAGGTGTTCAAGGCGCTCGAGCTGGCTGCTGCTGACCATGCCAATGTCTCAATACTCGATCTGAATCCGTTCATCTGTCCCGATGGGATGTGTGCATCCATGATTCAGGACAGTATTGTGTACCGGGATTATCAGCATGTGTCTGCCAGTTATGTTGAACAGGTCAGCGATGCCATTCGTTTGCGGATCGCGGAAATCATGCCCTCCCTGGGACAGGATCTGTAATTTTCCTCGCTTGACAGGTTGCAGGGGGTATGCGAAAAACCCAGCCTCAACCTAATTGCATACACGGAGTAAACATGAAGACCATATTGAAGCTTGCCGGCAGTCTGGCGATCGCAGTAGTTCTGGGTGGCTGTTCTGCTACTGGCGCAGGGGGCTGGACCAATATGTCCGGCAGTTTCAATGGCTGGCATCGGGTTGGAGATGCCAACTGGCGTATCGAGAATGGTGAGTTTGTTGCAGATTCTGCCACGGGGATGAGCCAGCTGGTGACTGATGAGTCCTATGATGACTTCCAGATACAACTGGAGTTCTGGAATCATGAAGGGGCCAACAGTGGTGTGTTCATGCGCATCCAGGATGAGGCCAACATTGTCGATACGGCTGCCTATGAGGCCAATATTTTCGATAACCGGCCTGATCAGAGTGGGCGTACCGGAGGCATTCCAAATTTCCTCGCCCCGATGGCAGTGATCGATACCTGGGATCAATGGAATACCTACGATATCACCATGCGTGGCAACCACATCACCATCAAGCTCAATGGTGTGACCACCGTTGATGGCACGGACGATCATTTCAGCAGTGGCCCCTTGTCATTGCAGTATGGTTCGGGAACCATCAAGTTCAGAAATGTGCGTATTCGCCGCCTGTAATATTCAGTTCAATCAAAAAAGCCTGCCATGCATCATGCATGGCAGGCTTTTTTGTATGTTGGAAGGGATCTGCCGGGTTCAGTCGAACAACATGGAGAAATCCACGGCCCTGACGTGCTTGGTCAGTGAGCCGATGGAAATATAGTCGACCCCGGTTTCAGCCACGGCCACGATATCGTCCATGGTATAGCCCCCTGAGGCTTCCAGTTTGGCCTGGTGCCGGTTGATGTTAACGGCCTCGGTCAGCTGGTCCAGGTTGAAGTTATCGAGCATGATAATGTCGGCTCTGGCGTCGAGCGCTTCCTGCAGCTGTCCAAGTGTTTCCACTTCGATTTCCACGGGTTTGTCTGCATGCAACTCGCGAGCACGAGCGATGACCTGGGCAATACCGCCGGCAGCATTGATGTGGTTTTCCTTGATCAGGTAGGCATCAAACAGGCCAATGCGATGATTGGCGCAGCCGCCGGTTTTTACCGCGTATTTCTGGGCCAGGCGCAGACCGGGTATGGTCTTGCGGGTATCGAGAATAGTCAGTGATGTGTGCCCGACCCTGCAAGCCATGTGGGCTGCTGCGGTGGCAGCGGCAGAGAGTGTCTGCAGAAAATTCAGCGCGCTGCGCTCGGCAGTCAGGATGGCCCTGGCTTTGCCTCTTACCGTCAATACACGGGCATTCCTTGGTACCTGTTCACCTTCATGACAGTGCCATTCGATTGCCAGGTTCGGGTCGATTTGTCTGAATACTTCATCCACCCAGGGGCGTCCGCAGATGGTGGCGGGCTCGCGACAGATAACATGCGCGATGCTGTGTTGGTCTTCAGGGATGAGTTCGGCGGTGATATCGCCGCTGCCAATATCTTCCTGCAGGGCATGGCGTACGGTTGCCTGCAGACCTTCGAATAAGGGGTTGCTTGTGGATGGCATGGATAGTTAAAACCTGATGCAGCCTGGTGTGATGTTAATTGTCGCTGTAACGCAGTGTGAGTTGGGAGCCTCTTTGGACCAGCTCCACCTGTCCCAGCGCGCTCATGCCCAATAGTACCATGCTTTCATGCATGGCCGGATTGATGCTGGCCCTGACGTTGTGCAGGGTGATATCGCCAAGCTGCAGTTCGTCTATCATGGTGCTGTAGATATTCACCAGTCCATTGGCTGTCATGGCCTGGCTCTGATAGCCGTATTCCAGGCCGCTGGCTTCGGCGAGCCCCGGTGGAATGACAACTTCAGTGGCACCGGTATCAAGGATGAATTCTGCAGACACCCGATTGATGGCGCCGGTCATGACATACTGACCCTGGCGGTTGCTTTGCAGGATGACTTCGGTCACGCCAAGCGCCGATGTTGATTCAGGGCGTTGATTGGGGTTGCGGGCATCTTCCAGTACACCATCAAAAAAACCGGTCAACAAAATCAGCGCGAGTATAAAGCCGGCCGCTATCATGCCTTTGCCCAGGCGTCTGGTTGAGTGCTCAGGAGGATTTTCGTGCATGAGGTATTCCTGTTTTCAGGTCATTATAAACATCCAGGTGCTTGGGGTAACATGGGGGCATGGATATCAAAAATCATCTGCTTACCACGGCCCGTTTCCTGGCTTCTCCAAATCATGGTGTGAGGCAGGACGAGGGCGATATCAGTTTGCTGGTGATTCACAATATCAGTCTGCCGCCTGGTGAATTTGGTGGTCCTTATATAGATGATCTGTTCTGCAATCGCCTGGATTGTCGCGTTCATCCATTCTTTGACGACATTAAAGACCTGAGGGTTTCGTCCCATTTGTTGATCAATCGGCAGGGGAAGGTCACCCAGTATGTGCCTTTCAACCTGAAAGCGCATCACGCCGGTGTATCCTGTTTTGAGGGGCGTGACCAGTGCAATGAATTTTCCATTGGCATAGAGCTCGAAGGGACGGATGATTGTGACTT
>CAZBBS010000206.1:0-3397 GCA_964490145.1 uncultured Enterobacteriaceae bacterium | reverse complement strand
CCATCACGAACAGCACCCACTTGAGAACACTCTGCGGCACGTTTATCGCGAACTGGACGCTGACTGTCGCGCCCACAACGGTCCCCACCGCCAGGATCAGGCCGGGAACCCATAATACCTGCCCCCTGACAATAAAGACGAGTAGCGCAATCAGGGTCAGGGCCGCGGTAATAGCCATCTTCAGGGCATTGGTGCGCACCAGGTCGTAGCGCAGGCCGCCGGCAACGGCGGCAATGATAATGAAACCAACGCCTGCCTGGACAAAGCCGCCATAGGCACCTGCGATAAACAGGCCCAGGACAGCCAGGGGTCTTTCCCGGAGTGTATAGGCCTGTGTGCCTTCCGGCGGGGCAACCGCCGACGGTTTTACCAGCATCAGGATGGCCATGCCCAGCATGGTGCCCAGCAGAGTGGGTTTCAGCCAGGTGACCGGCATATAGGAAGCCAGCATGGCGCCTACCAGTGAACCCACAAGTGTGGGTACCAGCGTTGGAACTATAGTGGAGGGTGCCAGCTTGCCTTTCTTGTGAAACCCCCGGGCTCCGGCAACGGATTGCAGAAAAATCCCGACACGGTTGGTGGCATTGGCGATATCTGCTGGCATGCCAAAGATCATCAGCGCTGGCAGGGTCAACATGGAACCACCGCCGGCAATGGTGTTGATGAAACCGGCAAAAAAGCCGGCTGCAATCAGCAGGGATATGCTGGTGAGGGTTAATTCAAATTCCATGAGAGCCTCGATTTACGTAAGTTCGGCCTGGTGCCCCAAAAACAGGGGGCGAAGCATGACGGAGGGTCCAGGCAAAGTCAATTTTGCAATTCCCCCGCAAAACGGCGGATAGTGCTAGAATTGCCCGCTTTCAGAATAGACCCTAAGAGGACATCACCTTGGCTGACACTCAAAACGCCATTGCGAACCCCGGCCCGTTACAGGTTTTTGAAGAAAACCTGGCCCGTGGTGAATTCAGGATCCAGCAGTGCAAGGACTGCGGGAAGCACGTTTTTTATCCCCGGCAGCTTTGTAACCATTGCGGTTCAAGCGCGCTGAAGTGGGTGGCTGTCTCCGGAAAAGGCACAGTGTATTCCACCTCCGTGGTACGCCGTCGTCCTGACAAGGGGGGTGACTACAACATCGCCCTGATCGATCTGGAAGAGGGGCCGCGTATGATGGGCCGGGTTATGGATGTGCAGCCCAGTGAGGTCAAAATCGGTATGGATGTCAGCGCCCATGTTGGCATGCTTGATGACAAGCCCGCTGTCGTTTTTTACACCAAAGAGCAAGGGGATAAGGAATGGTAGATTCACTTCGCGGTAATGCGGCAGTCGTTGGTGTAGGCCTTACCGAATTCACTGGTATGCCCGGGCATACCCATATGGAAATCATGGCCGTGGCCATTGAACGCGCCATCAAGGATGCCGGTATCGACAAGAACGAGATTGATGGCATCTTTACCGCCAACTTTGTTGAAATGCTGACGCCGCTGTCAGTCGCCGAATATTTTGGTCTCGATCCGACTTATATGGATGGCACCAACACGGGTGGTTCGGTTTTTGTGAATTCCATGCAGTCAGCTGCAGCAGCATTGACCCTGGGCCTGTGTAACGTGGCCCTGATCTGCTACGGCAGCAACAGTGCTACGGGGCCATTCACTCATCCTCCTCATATGCATACCGTGGAAGATGTATACAAACCCCGTAATCCGATCAGTCCCTATGCCCTGGCCGCGACCAGGCACATGTATGAATACGGCACGACGAAAGAGCAGTTGGCAGAAGTTGCCGTGTCAGCCCGCAAGTGGGCGCAGCTGAATCCGGCCGCCAACATGCGCGAAGACCTGACCATTGAAGACGTGGTCAATGCCCGTATGATCGTCGACCCCCTGGGCCTGCTGGACTGCTGTCTGGTCAGTGATGGTGGTGCAGCCATGATCATGGTGCGCAAGGACAGGGCAAAAGATTTCCCCAAAAAACCGGTTTATATGCTGGGCGTGGGCAGTCGTACTGACCACAATATTATTTCCGCCATGCCGGACCTCACCGTCACGCCAGCCAAAGCTGCTGCAGAAGCGGCCTTTGCCATGGCACAAGTGAAGCCATCTGATATTGATGTGGTTGAACTTTATGACGCTTTCACCATCAACACCATCCTGTTCCTGGAAGACATGGGATTCTGCAAGAAAGGGGAAGGTGGACACTTTGTCTCCAATGGCAACATTGCCCCGGGTGGTTCACTGCCAGTGAACACCAATGGCGGTGGCCTGAGCTGTGTGCATCCGGGCATGTACGGCATGTTCCTGATGATCGAGGCTGTCCAGCAGTTGCGTGGTGAATGCGGTGACAGACAGGTAGCCGGTGCCAGGCTGGCAGCCTGTAATGGAAACGGTGGCTTTCTTGCCAGCCAGGTGACCGCCATCTTCGGGACGGAAGAGACTTTATAAGGTCCTGCATTTGCTTTAAGCTGGTTTTCCCTTCCAGGACAGCCAGCTTGAGGTGAGTCCGGTATCTTCGAGGATTTCCTCCGACACCCATTTCCCGGATTCTGGTCGTTATACAGGGCGATGTGGACGTGGGTACCAGCGATGGCGACAAACGCCAGGTTGGACCGGGTGATCATGTACTGATGCAGGATAACAGCGGCAAGGGATACACGCCCCGACCTTTTGGTGATATCAGTCATATCGTCCTGATGATAGCCCATGACAACAGGTAACGAGGCAGGTTCGTGCTGACCGGGTAATCCCTCGGCAGCATGACTTATGTCAAAATGCGTCAGGCATTTTGAATTACGATGTACCCAGGTGGCGACGAAATTGTGTTGCCGTTTTTCCAAGATGCAAAGGTGATTATTGTGAAAACACGCACGATGTTTGGTTTTACGCTTGTTTTAGTAACGTTATTACTGGGTGGATGCCGTACTTATCCTGACCAGGTTGGCAGTTTCCGCTTCCCGATACTCAGCGGGAATATACAGCAGGGTCAGGAGGCCTTTTTAAGGCTTGAATGCAACCAGTGTCATGTCGTCAAGGGTGTTGATCTGCCCGCATTTTCCGGGCCTCGTCCAGTCACTGTCGAGCTGGGTGGTGAGCTCTATTTTGCCAAGACCTATGGTGATCTGGTGACATCCATCATCAACCCGGATCATGTGCTGTCAGAAAATTATCTGGAACAGCTTCCCCCTGAAGTGCGTCGCCGTACCTCCAGTTCGCCGATGTATCTGAAGGAAGACATGCTGGTCACCGAGCTGATTGATATCGTCGCCTTCCTGAACTCACGGTACTCACTGTTGCCAGGCTACACGGAATACTACTATTGATTTTGGCGCTGCTGCGCCAAAATCGGAGGCAGGAGACAAGAGGCAGGGTTGTTTCTGGAAGATGTTGGGTTTCAGGGCGTTATT
>CAZBBS010000205.1:0-3454 GCA_964490145.1 uncultured Enterobacteriaceae bacterium | reverse complement strand
TAACGTTTTATGTGAACTTCGAATGAGTGCCCGAAGGAAGGCTCCCGCACTAGACCCGTGACTCTTTATGCATATAAAAAGGCCTCCACAAGGGAGGCGATTTTTCTAGTTGGCGGAGAAGGAGTGCGTCGAATACGGGCCTGAAGCTATTGGTATTGCTGGATTCGGCTATCACACACCCCCAATTCCCCCCCGAAGCACGCTCTCTGACCCTTAATAGGTGACTCACTCGATATGGGAACCCGCCAGCTTTTCTCTCCATGCAGGTCCACTGCTCCTCTCACGAGTATTTACCGAGATCTACGACCTGTTGGAACGTGTCGCCATCTCCGCTGAGTAAAACGATAACACTGGATGTCTCTCCAATAAGAGTGGCACTCCCTTGCCTGATAACAGCTTCCGACAGCGCTCCATTGTTCATTGTGGAGGTGCCACGTCCATAGACAGGGGCGGCTCTGCCGTTCCCAGATTAGAGGCGTAGTAGGTACGAAAAACATACTTCTCGGTGAATATCTTGGTTTCCTTAGGCGCCGCTCCTCGCCGTCGTAAACAGTGCTCTGGATTTGCCAGGCCACCTCGAGGGGGGCTGTCTCGGCATCGAGAAAATAAGAAGCCAGTGAAAAAAGGGGTAGTGTCAATTTCATAGTGCTGTGCACCGAAGTAAATGAACGGCCATGCTCGCGTGTTCTCGACAGCGGCGTTACGGCTATGCGACCAAGAAGTCTCAGAGCGAAAAAAGCCCCGACGGGCCCTGCTCAGAGACGTTGCCAGATGGAAAGGCCAGTCCGTCTAACCTTTGCACAATGGCGAACACTAATGGCGTTTAGGTGAGATCAGCTCCCCTTGATTGGCTCCGCTCGCTGAATTGCGCAAGCGGAGCCCTCAAAAAGTTCCTCAATCAAGCAGAGCCCCGCAGGACACTTCAGCAGCCGTGCGGTACCAGTCACATGACGAATTACCCCTGTCGCACGCTTTCGCGGCCCTTGTGCTATCTTTACTGCACTGCGCCAGTGCTTTTTGCAGCTTTTTGGAATCCTCGGAATCCAGCCTATTGGCAACATCGCCTACATTGAGGTCATCATTTTGTAAAATAATGGTTGCGATAGAGTACTTTGCTCGCAAATCCTCCACCTGCACGATTGCAATCAAAGTCTCTTCGGCACCCAACACCTCCCCGGTGTCAGGATCGAGGAATCCCTCCCCCATGGATGCAATTTTGAGTAGCTCGCCTTTTTCGAGAAAGCCCTCTCCGTAGTTTAGGTACACTTGATCATCAGTGACCTTAGCTAGCTTTACCGGGAACAAGGCCTGAGACATTGCTTCGACAATCTCTCTGGCAACATCGTCAGCCAATCCACTCAAGCTAGCGAACGTAACTCCTATGCACGGGTCTTGGTCGTTCTGCGAAGTAGCAACGTCGTCAGACTGAGATACACTTTTCGTCAATCTAATCTCTCCGCTCTCAACATCGACAACGCGAACATCAATCGCAAAGCTGGCTTCACACTGCTGGAGGAAATTTTTTCTTGTACTCAGCGCAACATTTGTCACGCGCCCGTATATCAAGTAGTCGATGCCATCAAAGCCGCCAATTTCTCCAGACCCCTTAACTAAGCCAGAAGCACTTTTTCCCTGCTCAGCCAACAACTCGTCCAAGCGCCTGCGCTCCATAAGAGTGTATTTACCAGACTGGACTATCGCTGTTTCTATGGCTGTATGGATGTTCGAGGTGTCATAATTTTGGAAACTCGACTCGAAAGCACTCACCGCGACTATAGGCTTATTTTGAGCAATGGCGTAAAAAGCCAATAAATAAAAAAAGACTACTGTCAACACACTCTTCACAACCTTTGGAAACTCGGTTGGAATCATATTTTTCTACCTCGTTTTTCACCCCCTTGTCCCTGAGATGATGACGCGTCCGATGATTTTCTCTCGATCCGGGCTAGATCGCCTCTCTCCGGTCCAGCGCCGGAGATCAGAGACGCCTTACTGAGGTTTCCAGTCGTTTCGGTGACTTTGATGCTTGCTATCACCGTCTCTTCAGAACCCAGGTTTATTCCAGTCGCCTCATCAATAAGCGCCTCGCCAACGCGGAATACAGTTAGTACGTCACCTTTATCCAAGATCGCATCGCCATAATTGAGGTATATCGTATCTCCACCCTTTACTACCTCCAGGGGAAAGATGCCCGTGGCAATTATGGCTGCTACCTTTTTAGCCGCCACTCGCTGTGCATTAGATAATTGATCAGCATCCGCATCGCCGGATACAAAGTCCCCAGTGGATACCGCCCCAGCCGTCTTCAGCTCCACCTCCGCAGTTTCAGCCTTTCTAATCTCTCCAGTAGAAGCGTCGACCACTTTAATGTCAGCCGCAAACTCAGTAATAACTTGTGCTGTGGAGAATCCACCCGTGGCCATGACCTTTTTTGCTTGTCCGAACTTAGTGATTGCGCCGTAAACGAGGTAATCCACGCCTCCAACGTTGAAACCACCTTGAGCAGTCTGAGAATCGCCAAATTTGTTATTCAAACCCTGCTCAGCTAATACTTCGTCAACTCGATTGCGCTCCATCACGGTGAAGCGTTGCGTTAGCACTAGTTGCGTCTCGAGCATGGTTTGAAAATTATCTGCCTTGGTATTTGCCACCGCGTAGAAGCCATCGTCCTCTACCGGGGCCTTTATTTCAGTAATGCCTATGATGGGCAGATCGGGTGCGGCCGATACTGGCAACACTAAACCTGAGCATATAAGGCCCACTAAAAACAAATCTCTCAAGCTCATTGATCACCCCCTGTTGAAGCCACCTCGTTTGGACACTTATTCTTCACTTTCTTGACCTCATGCGCTGGGTGCCCCAACTTATCCGTCGCCAGGCAAGTCGTATTCTTCAATCTCGTCGAGCATCTCATTCCAATACTCGGCACACCCATGCCAGAATGGATTCCAAGCACTCGCAGTGGAGGCTAAGCCAGCTAAAAGCCTGAGTAAACCAACACTATAAACAGATTCTTCATCTCTAGCTCCCGTTCCAAAAACGGCTGAGCGTCTCTAACTAACCATGGGGAATAAATCGCCAGTACCTGCTACCGTTGGGATGCTCCAACAGTTGTGGCCCATCTCTGTCTGCGAGCTTCCACTTCTTCTCGAAGGGTTGGCGTTGCGTAGCGCAAGGTTATTCAGCTTCACACAATTCTTTATGTGGGAGACATTTCAAACCCGATTTGACGTTCTCTCCCCAGATTATCCCCCCGGCTAGTCAGGCTTCCCCATGACGTAACTAACCATTGACTGTGGATTATACCTTGCTCCGGCTATGTAAGGCGGGTACGAGAAAGGGCGTCTAGGACGCCCTGTGCTTTAAAGATGGCGGATAAGGAGTGCGTCGAATACGGGCCTGAATCCATTTATAATGCTAGCTTCATGGCTCTGATGCACCTCCGATACCCCCA
>CAZBBS010000204.1:0-3465 GCA_964490145.1 uncultured Enterobacteriaceae bacterium | reverse complement strand
GGGAAAATTGACTGGATGCATTCCACATAGACATATGGGGTGGCATCAGCATCATCGAATTCGTTCTGCTTGACGTAATTACGTACTACCCTGACAGGCTCCACCCAGACATCGGGATCATAGAATATGGCTTCGTGGTTAAGACCCGTGAAGTTGCCATTCTCATCATGATTCGGCGTATAGATCTCAATGGTCTGCATCTTGTTGGAATGCTCCGGAGCCGAATGGTTTTTCCAACCCTGGATATTGGAGGTCCAGGTAATCAGGGCATCACCATCCCAGAAACCTATCGTTTCGCCATACCAGCGTGGTACATCAGCCCCCAATCGGGGCACTACACCATCCATATTGAACTCACGGCCGATATGTATATTGGTTATGAAGTTTCTTGCTACTCCCGCCATGATCTGCACCATGTTCGGTGTGACCATGATGTAATGCTCCCACACGGCAAATTCGTGAAAACGACGGGTAAACCCTTCTGGCCAGCAATACTGAGACTGCCACTGGGCAGCATTGGTGTTGCCATGGTGGTAGGTTTCCTGCACAAAATAGGTCTGATATTCGGGTGTCAGCAATGACAGAATCGTCGGCACCTGGTTATAACGCATTTTGTACCAGTACTGGTTGTTCAGCGTCCTCGCTGGATGCCGGTATATACCGCTCCATTCGCCGGGCACTGTGGCATAGGTGTGTTCGGTCGGGCCGCCCCGGCCTTTCGTTTCAGCCATCAGCGCTTCGTAATGCGCCTGGGCTGTTTTAAAGGGATACGGGCTGACGATGGATTCCCGGGGGTAGTCATTTTCACATTTTCCCCAGGGTGCCGTTGCGGGAGGATTCTCACCCAGAATGTCCGATCCCCTGGCATTGGCTCCCCATAAATCCTCGATGGCCGCAGAAGAATTGCAGCGGTAATAACGGGGATCCATCCACAGATCGCGGTCAGCGTAGAAATCATCCGAGGTAAACAGGTCGCGCTCCAGCGGTTCAACACCTGCAGGGGCATCGCCATTGCGGGCACTGCCAATAAAACGGGACACTGACCCTGGTGGATCAAAGGGGCCGCCACCGCGAATCGTGGCACCAGACATTTCATAGTCGTTGGCATCGGCTGCCAGGGGCCACCCCCTGCCGACACTGTCAAAATCCATTTGTGCTGTTGGCTGCGCGAGACTGCCTGTGCCAGTAGTCATACCAGCCACGATGAGTGCCAGCTGACATTTTTTGATCAGACTCATATAAGTCACCTTTACTAAGCAAGTAGAGCTGCCGGAATCGACCCGACAAAAATTCGGAAAAGTATAGTTTTCCTTGCCTGAAATGGCTACAGCCAGACACTTCCGGATCAGTTTTTCAGGCGATATCCTGTTTTGAAAATATAATGCAGAACAGTGATGCAGACCGCCAGGAACACCGATGTCATGATAAAGCTCACCGTGACGTTCACATCGGAAATCTCGTAAAAACTCCAGCGAAAACCACTGACCAGATAAACCACAGGGTTGAACAGGGACACCTTCTGCCAGAATTCCGGCAGCATGGTGATCGAATAAAAGCTGCCGCCGAGAAATGTGAGCGGCATGACAACCAGCAGGGGAATAATCTGCAGCTTCTCAAAACTGTCTGCCCATACACCGATAATAAAACCGAACATACTGAAGGTTGTCGCCGTCAGGACCAGAAACAGGATCATCGATACCGGATGCATGATCTGCAGGTCAACGAATGCTGCCGAGGTAATCAGGATAATGGAGCCCACCATAACCGCTTTGGTCGCCGCCGCTCCCACATATCCCATGACGATTTCAGTGGGAGACACCGGTGCAGAAAGCACCTCGTATATCGTTCCAGAGAATCTCGGAAAATATATACCAAACGATGCATTCGAAATGCTTTGGGTAAGCAAGGTCATCATGATCAGGCCCGGCACCAGGAAAGCACCATAGCTCACGCCGCCAATATCACTCATCCGGGACCCGATGGCACTGCCAAACACGACAAAATACAGAGACGTGGAAACCACCGGCGACACAATGCTCTGGGCGATGGTGCGCCAGGTCCGGGCCATTTCAAATTTATAAATGGCTTTTACTGCATAAAAATTCATTTTTTCACCAGATTGACGAAAATTTCTTCCAGGGAATTTTGCCGGGTTTCCAGGTCCCGGAACTGGATATCAGCAGCTTCCAGGGCATCCAGCAGGGCGGTGATGTCTGAACTGTCCTGCTGCGCATCATAGGTATATAGCAGATCCATCCCCTCGTTTCTGAGCTCCAGATGGAAGCCCGACAGGGACGCAGGGATGGCCGGCAATGCCCGGGTAAGGTGAAGGGTCAGGCGCTTTTCCCCCAGCTTGGTCATGAGTGCCTGTTTGGATTCAACCAGCATGATCTCACCCTTGTTGATCACCCCGATGCGATCAGCCATTTCTTCGGCTTCTTCAATGTAATGGGTGGTAAGGATAATGGTCACTCCGGCATCCCGTAATTCCCTGACTACCTGCCACATGTCCTTGCGCAGTTCCACATCAACACCCGCCGTGGGCTCATCCAGAAACAGAATCGTAGGCTCATGGGACAAGGCCTTGCCTATCATGACACGACGTTTCATCCCCCCGGACAGGGTGATGATCTTGTTGTCCTTTTTCTCCCACAGCGACAACGACCTGAGCACTTTTTCAAGGTGTGCAGAATCCGGGGATTTACCGAACAACCCGCGGGAAAAAGCCAGAGTAGCCAGGACGGATTCAAAGGCATCCGTATGCAGCTCCTGGGGCACAAGGCCAATACAGGCACGGGCCTGCCTATACTCCCTGGAGATATCAAACCCATTGACCGTGACGCTTCCCCCTGTGGGATTCACAATACCGCAGATAATACTGATGAGGGTTGTTTTGCCTGCCCCATTGGGTCCGAGCAAGGCAATGATTTCACCTTCATGAATATCAAGATTGACGTTTTTCAGGGCCTGGAAGCCACCGGCATAGGTTTTGGAGAGGTTCTGAACGGATATAACTGGTTTCATTGTCTGAATAATTCCACCCGGGGATCCCCCCGGTACACCTGGCAAGCAATTTAGCAGGAAGTCGCTGTATTACTGAAACTGACAGCTGATGTCATTGGGATTGGCAATACAAAACTGCTGTACGAATGCATCGACCACAGAACAGACTCCCGCAGCCGCTGGCAGGCCGGAGTTGGACGCTGCCAATATAGCCTCAGCACCGGATTCATTTACGGCTGAAGACGCCTGGCCATCAACCTCATCATGGCCGGTTGCCTGGACCATCAGCGCGCTATCTGGGGCCACCATGCTTTCCCGGGTGGATTCACCATCATGGACAACAGGTTCAACAGCACAAACCTGCTGCGTCAGCAAAGATGCGGCGAACAGTAAAAAAAGTGCTTTTGCATGGAACCTGATCATGGATGCTTCCTGTTGATTTGCGGCCTATTGTAAAAGACT
>CAZBBS010000203.1:0-3524 GCA_964490145.1 uncultured Enterobacteriaceae bacterium | reverse complement strand
GCGGCAAGACCAACCTGGCCATGCTGATTCCGCCGGAAGGCTTCGAAGGCTGGAAGGTACATACGGTGGGTGACGACATCGCCTGGATCAAACCGGGTGCGGACGGCCGTCTGCATGCCATAAATCCAGAAGCCGGTTACTTTGGTGTGGCGCCTGGAACCTCCATGGAATCCAATCCTTCTGCCATGCTGACCATGCAGAAAAACACCATCTTTACCAACGTGGCCCTCACGGATGATGGTGATGTCTGGTGGGAAGGCATGACTGATGAAGCGCCTGCACATCTTATTGACTGGCAGGGACAGGATTGGACGCCGGATTGCGGCCGTGATGCTGCTCATCCGAATGCCCGTTTCACCGCACCTGCCAACCAGTGCCCGAGTGTTGACCCCGACTGGGAAAACCCGAAAGGAGTTCCGATCAGCGCCTTCCTGTTTGGTGGTCGCCTGTCCACCACCTTCCCGCTGGTTTATCAGAGCAAGGACTGGGAGCACGGTGTCTACATGGGTGCCACTCTGGGTTCAGAGGCCACAGCTGCGGCTGAAAACCAGGCGGCTATACGTCGTGACCCCATGGCCATGCTGCCATTTTGTGGTTACAACATGGGCGATTACTGGAATCACTGGCTTGGCATGAAGGACAAGGTAGCCAATCCGCCATCCATTTTCCGTGTCAACTGGTTCCGCAAATCTGCTGACGGCAAATGGTTGTGGCCCGGTTTCGGTCAGAACATGCGAGTTCTGCAGTGGGTGGTCAATCGCGTGAACAACCGGGTCGATGCCCATGAATCCGTTTATGGCTACATCCCCAACTACGGTGATATCAACTGGGAAGGCCTGTCCTTTGGCCAGGACACCTTTGAGGAACTGATGGCGATCAACACCGACATCAGCATCCTGGAAGTGGAAGACCAGAACGAACTGTTCACCCAGATCGGTGAACACCTGCCGCAGAAGATTCGCGAGATTCGTGAAGAAATGCTGTCCATGCTCCAGTAAGCCTGGGTCACGGTAAATAAAAAAGCCCGCTGTATGCGGGCTTTTTTGTGCCCGACGTATGCGTAGGTCAGGGAGACAGTTCGCCTGTTACGGTGAAAACAAAGTCATCCGCCATGGTGTGTCCCTCAATTGAGGTTACCTGGAATACGACCTGGTAGATACCTGGATCAAGGGGGGGAGCTTCCAGTTCAATGTTCTGGCCAAATGCCGTGGACTGACCAATCCGGTTGCGGGGGAGACGGATTATAAGCGTGTCTCCTGTTTGCATACCTTGCTCATTGATTGGCAATATCCTGGCATTGGTGATGGTGACTTCTCCGGGAAAGCTGAAGCGCAGCAGGGTGGGAGCACGTTCCATGACAGCATCGTGGTCAGGCACTGTAGTGGCGATACCTGTATGCGCAATCACAGTACACGGCAGCAGTAATGTCAGGTAGATGACGATCTGCCGCCAGGAATTTGAACTATCACCGTCTAAATGGTTCATGAAACCTATGATACACCGGCAATGTTATTGGCGGCCAAAAGCCTTGTACTGCATACCGAAGGGAATTTATTTGCCGCTTGCCTTGTCCAATAACGCTACAGATGGATTGGGATTGATTGTTAAGTGACAGATTTACCACAACACAAAGCTGATCTGGTGCCACTTGAGCTGGAACGTGCATACAGAAAAGATCCGGCTGCATTTTCTGCCTGGCTGGATAAGACATTACCGGCTGAACCGGATTCCATTTTACTTCAGGCCTGGCATGCCCGGCTGACCTACCAGGAAGTTGTTGAACCAAAGGCCAATAACAATCTCCTGCTCTATACCATTTTTATCGCCACACTGGCCTGGGCCTTTGCCAAGATACCCGCCTATGTCACCGTGGAAGAGGAATGGTTTTATCCCCGATTCATCCCCGTTCTCGTGGTGGCTGGCCTGATAGCCTATTTCAACCTGGTACAGCGCTACCAGAAAACTTTGCACCTGGCTTCAGCGCTTTTCGTGGGTCTTGTTCTGCTGTTTCAGTGGCTGTTCCCGTTTGAGCGCCATTCTGACTCTCTGATGATGTCTGCCCTGCACATGCCCATGGTACTGCTCAGTGCCCTTGGACTGGTGTTCAGCGGGGGAGAATGGAAAAGCGTGAAATCGCGTATTGAATACATTCGCTATGGCGGCGAGCTGTTGATCTTCACCGCACTTGTCCTGCTGGGCGGCGGCGTACTGACCGCACTGACCCTGGGCCTGTTCGGCCTTATCGGTATTCAGATTGGCGAATGGCTTTTTAATTATGTCGTGCTCTGGGGGGCGATGTCAGCGCCACTGGTGGCCACCTGGCTGTGGGACCAGGTGCAGGGCCGGCAAAGCCGCCTGGCCTCGATGATTGCCAATGTGTTTTCTCCGCTGTTTCTTTTAATGACAGTGGGATATCTGACAGCGCTGCTGGGTGAAGATCGCAGTCCCCTTGAGGACCGTGAATTTCTCATAGTGTTCAATGCGCTGCTGTTGGTGGTATGGGGCATCACGGTGTTTTCTGTCATGGGCAGGGGGGATAGACCCTCCAGGTTGCTGGATCTGACCAATCTGTGCCTGGTGGGTGTGACGCTGGTTATTGACGCCATCGCTCTCTCGGCGATTCTGTATCGTGTTGTGGAGTTTGGTATTACCCCGAACCGTATTGCGGTAACGGGAGCCAACGCCCTGATTTTTATTCACCTGCTGTGGATAGCGCTGGAATACCTGAAAGCGTTTGGGGGCAGGGGAAGTGCTGAGGTATTGAAAACCACTATTGCCCGTTATTTGCCGGTCTATACGGTCTGGTCAGTGTTTGTGGTGGTTTTACTGCCGGTGTTTTTCGGGTTCGAATAAAACGGGGAAGGGAGGGCAATGCCTGATCAACATTGCCCTCCCGCTTACCTGCTTATATGCCTGCTAGAGCTTTATGAAGGCCAGTGCGTTGTTCGGGTTCAGTGGAATCACCAGCTGTTTCTGGACAGAGTCATAGCACATGGACGCAGCACTCGGGATACCGGAGGCGATGACTTCCGCTGGCTGGCCGCGTCGAATGCGCGAGACGCTGCCAAAACGCACACTGCTTACGTACTTGGTGCCGTCTTCGGTCACCACCACGCCATCATTACCTCCTTCAGCGGCCTGTTCAACGCGAACAACATCGCCGTTGGGGTTATAGGTGATGACATCATTGGTATTGATGTTGACTACCACAATGTTGCCGTCTGTATCCATGGCCACCCCGTTGGGGACAGCCAGTGGTGATCCTTCAGCAAAAACAGAGCTGCGACCATCAGACGTCACCTTGTAGATCAGTTCAGGGTCACGGGAATTGGAAATATATGCAGTGCCATCACTGGCAACGGCAATACCGTTAAGAATGGTAGCACCTGGCACCTGAACGGAGCGCAGCGGCTCGCCAGAGGCCAGGTCAAAGGAGCGCAGGTAGCCTACGTCCACGGTATAGAGCACCCCGTTGGCCACAGCACTGCCCAGGGGGTTGACCAGGTCCAGGCCGTCACGGGTGG
>CAZBBS010000202.1:0-3551 GCA_964490145.1 uncultured Enterobacteriaceae bacterium | reverse complement strand
CATCAAGGAGCAGGAAGTCTACATGGGTGAAATTCCCCTGATGACTGACAGCGGCACATTTGTCATCAATGGTACCGAGCGAGTGGTGGTTTCTCAGTTGCACCGCTCACCTGGCGTCTTTTTTGACCATGACAGGGGCAAAACCCACAGTTCCGGGAAGCTCCTCTACTCTGCCAGGATCATTCCTTACCGTGGTTCCTGGTTGGACGTGGAATTTGATCCCAAAGATCTGGTTTACGTTCGTATCGACCGTCGTCGCAAATTGCCAGCCTCTATCCTGCTGCGTGCACTGGATTACAGCACCCAGGATATTCTGGAAATGTTCTACGACAACAACACCTATTACATAGACAAGGATGGCAACTATTCTGTTGAGCTGGTGCCTTCCCGTCTGCGTGGTGCAGTGCTGGGCTTTGACATCATGCACAAGCGCACGGTACTCGTGAAGGCCGGCGCCAGGATCACAGCCCGTCATATCCGTGAAATGGAAAAAGCCAACCTGACCAAGCTGGATGTGCCGGCCGAGTTTATCGTTGGTGATGCCCTGGCCAAGGATATTTTTGATAAGGAAACCGGTGAAGTGCTGTTCAGCTGTAATGCAGAAATTACAGATGAAGTTCTGGAAGCCCTGGGCAAAGCCGGTGTCACCCAGTTTGAAACTATTTACACCAATGAACTGGATTGCGGTCCGTTCATTTCTGACACTCTGCGTATAGATCCAACCAGCAACCGACTGGAAGCGCTGGTGGAAATCTATCGCATGATGCGTCCTGGCGAGCCGCCGACAAAAGAGTCAGCAGAAAACCTGTTTGCCAATCTGTTCTTCTCCACTGAGCGTTATGATCTCTCGGCAGTAGGCCGGATGAAGTTCAACCGCCGCCTGGGTCGTCAGGAGTCAGAAGGCGAAGGTGTATTGAGCAAGGAGGACATCGTTGATGTCATCAAGACCCTGGTCAATATTCGCAACGGTTTCGGTACAGTGGATGATATTGACCATCTGGGTAACCGTCGCATTCGCAGCGTTGGTGAAATGGCTGAAAACCAGTTCCGGGTTGGCCTGGTGCGTGTTGAACGTGCTGTCAAGGAACGTCTGTCCATGGCTGACAGCGAAGGGCTGATGCCGCAGGACATGATTAATGCCAAGCCTGTTGCTGCAGCTATCAAGGAGTTCTTTGGCTCCAGTCAGCTGTCCCAGTTCATGGACCAGAACAATCCGCTGAGTGAGGTAACTCACAAGCGTCGTATTTCTGCCCTGGGGCCAGGCGGTCTGACACGTGAGCGTGCCGGTTTTGAAGTCCGCGACGTTCATCCGACCCATTACGGACGTGTATGTCCTATTGAAACGCCGGAAGGCCCGAATATTGGTCTGATCAACTCGCTGGCAACCTATTCCCGTACCAACGAATACGGCTTCCTGGAAAGTCCCGTTCGTAAAGTGGTTAACGGTGTGGTCACAGACGAAGTGGTTTACCTGTCAGCTATTGAGGAAGCGGGTTTTGTTATTGCCCAGGCATCCTCACCTTTGGACAAGAAAGGCAAGTTTGTCGAGGACCTGGTAAACGTCCGTCACAGAAATGAATTTACCCTGATGCCATCCGACCAGGTGGACTTCATGGATGTGTCGCCACAGCAGGTAGTTTCCGTGGCCGCCTCCCTGATTCCTTTCCTGGAACACGACGATGCCAACCGTGCACTGATGGGTTCAAACATGCAACGTCAGGCTGTACCGACCCTGATCGCGGAAAAGCCGCTGGTTGGTACCGGCATGGAGCGCAACGTTGCCCATGACTCTGGTGTTTGTGTGGTGGCCATCCGTGGTGGTGTGATTGAAAGTGTGGATGCGGCTCGTGTCATTGTTCGTGTAAACGATGAAGAAACCGAAGCGGGTGAAGCCGGTGTTGATATCTACAACCTGACCAAATATACCCGTTCCAACCAGAACACCTGTATCAGTCAGCGTCCTCTGGTGAAAGAAGGCGACCAGGTGTCCAGGGGCGATATCCTGGCCGATGGTCCTTCCATCGATACCGGAGAACTGGCTCTGGGACAGAACATGCGTATCGCGTTCATGCCCTGGAACGGCTACAACTTTGAAGACTCCATCCTGATCTCAGAGCGGGTCGTGAAGGAGGATCGTTTCACCTCCATTCATATCCAGGAACTGACCTGTATTGCCCGTGACACCAAGCTGGGTGCCGAAGAAATCACTGCGGACATCCCGAATGTGGGTGAAACTGCTCTGGGTCGTCTGGATGAGTCCGGTATCGTGCATATCGGTGCTGAAGTAGACGCTGGCGACATCCTTGTTGGTAAGGTGACACCTAAGGGTGAAACCCAGCTGACGCCGGAAGAAAAACTGCTGCGCGCCATCTTCGGTGAAAAAGCTTCTGATGTAAAAGACACCTCCCTGCGTGTACCCAGCAGTGTAAAAGGCACTGTTATTGATGTTCAGGTCTTTACCCGTGATGGTCTGGAAAAAGACCAGCGTGCCCTGGATATCGAAGAAGCCCAGTTGTCCAAGGTTCGCAAGGACATCGAGGATGAATACCGTATTGTCGAGGAAGCGACTTTCCAGCGTCTGCGCAAAGCCCTGCTGGGCAAGGCTGTTGCGGGCGGTCCCAAACTGAAGAAAGGGGACAAGCTGACTGCAGAATACCTGGATGGTCTGAAACACGATGATTGGTTCAAGCTGCGTCTGGTTGATGATGCACTGAGTGAAGCCCTGGAAAAAGCTGGTGTTCAGCTCAAAGAGCGTCGTACCGATCTGGACGAGCGTTATGAAGACAAGAAGCGCAAGCTGACCCAGGGCGACAACCTGGCTCCAGGTGTCCTGAAAATCGTCAAGGTGTACCTGGCAATCAAACGTCGTATCCAGCCTGGTGACAAGATGGCCGGTCGTCACGGTAACAAGGGTGTAATCTCCGTTATCATGCCTGTTGAAGATATGCCTTATGACGAACAGGGTAATCCGGTCGATATCGTCCTGAACCCGCTTGGTGTACCGTCCCGTATGAACGTGGGACAGATTCTGGAAACTCACCTGGGTGCTGCTGCCAAGGGTCTGGGTGCCAAGATCAATGCCATGATCCAGCAGGAACAGAAAGTGGCGGATATCCGCAAGTTCCTGGACCAGATCTACAACGGTATCGGCAATTCACGTCGTTCCGAAGATCTGAAGTCTCTCACTGATGACGAGATCATGGAGCTGGCAGGCAACCTGACTGCTGGTGTGCCAATGGCAACACCGGTGTTTGATGGCGCCAGCGAAGCCGAAATCAAGGAAATGCTTGCATTGGCAGATATCGGCGAAGATGGACAGTTCACCCTGTTCGATGGCCGTACCGGTGATGCCTTCGACCGCAAGGTGACTGTGGGCATCATGTACATGCTCAAGCTGAACCATCTGGTTGATGACAAGATGCATGCCCGTTCTACCGGTTCCTACAGCCTGGTTACCCAGCAGCCGCTGGGTGGTAAGGCGCAGTTCGGTGGACAGCGTTTCGGGGAAATGGAAGTGTGGGCGCTGGAAGCCTATGGTGCCGCCTATACCC
>CAZBBS010000201.1:0-3551 GCA_964490145.1 uncultured Enterobacteriaceae bacterium | reverse complement strand
CTGCATGACGAGCCGGCGTCGGCTGAAGAATTGGCTGCAAGGCTGGGCTTTGAAGAGCGTCCCTTAAGGGCTTTACTGCCTTTCCTTTCCCATCTGGGATATCTCAATGATTACAACGGGGGATGGCAGTTAACTGCCATGGCAAGACATTTCATGCTGGCAGACAGTCCATTTTGCTGGAGTGGAATATTCAAACGTGAGGCACGCATGCAGGCCCGCTCCAAATTACTGGTTGAAGCGATTACCGGTAAAAAAGAAGAACACATCGGGCAGGACAGGCCAGGAGAAAAGTGGGAAAGCGGGCAGGTGGATATGGAAATGGCCAGGGAGGTGACAGCATTCATGCATAGCCATTCCATGGCTGCGGCCATCGGCATGACCCGGTCTGTGGATTTCAGCGATGTCAGCCGGGTGCTGGACGTTGGTGGCGGTTCGGGCTGCTTTGTGATTTCCCTGGCAAAAAGCAGACAGGATCTGACCGGAACCGTCATGGAGCTACCAGCGATCTGCGAACTGGCTGAGCAGTACATTGCTGACGCCGGGGTTTCCGAACAGATCGATACCATCTCGATAGATATGTTCCGGGAAGCCTGGCCTGAGGGTTATGACACTCATTTCTTCTCCAATATTTTCCATGACTGGAGTGTGGACACCTGTCGTCAAATAGCCAAAAGCAGTTTCGATGCACTGCCATCCGGCGGCAAGATTCTGCTTCACGAAATGCTCTTGAACGATTGTGGCAAAGCACCGCAACAGGCAGTGGCGTTTTCGCTGTTGATGGCAATTGGCACGAAAGGACAGCAATTTACCTTGCCGATGCTGGTGGACATACTGGAGTCAGCCGGTTTCGTGAATGTTTCCAGTACACATTCCTATGGGTACTACTCGATAGTCCGTGCCGAGAAGCCATAATGTCCACTACAAGGGGGAGGGGATGACATGGTAGAAAAAAATCCACGGAGTGATGGGGAGTATCTCAATTCCCTTGCCCGGGGACTGGCTGTGTTGCGGGCCTTTAGCCGTGAAAAGCCTGAAATGACCCTGAGCGAGATTGCCACCCAGACAGGTCTCAATCCGGCTGTAGTCCGTCGCTGTCTCAATACCCTGCAGCACCTGGGCTATGTCGGCAAAAAGGACAAACTTTTTTTACTGCGGCCGGATGTGTTTCGTCTAGGTACAGCGTACATCGAATCCATGAACCTGGAGGAGGTGGTCAGACCCTCCCTGCAGCGTGTCAGGGATAAAACCGACAACAGTATTGCCCTGGCAGTTTTATCTGACCTTGATGTGCTGTTCCTGGTGTATGTGTCCACGAAGCAATTGACCCGGATAGTGGCAGGCGTGGGTACCCGCTTCCCTGCCTATGCCACCTCAGCCGGAAGGGTGCTGCTGGCCTACGGTGAGAAGGATAAGGTGGATGATTATTTTAATCGTGTGCACCTCGAGCCGCTGACAGAAAAAACAGTGACCTCAAGGAAAGAATTCAAAGGCATCCTGAACACGGTCAGAAAAAATCACTTTTCCTCCATTGATGGTGAACTGGATTTTGGCGTGGTCTCTGTGGCGGTGCCAATTTTCAATGAAGAGAACAGGATTATTGCCTCAATATCCTGTTCCACGGCATCGGCCAGAACATCCGAACAGGAAATGATAGAAACCATCGTACCCGAGCTCATGGAGGCAGCGCGGGACATAGAGTTTGAATTGCGGCGCTGCCCGATGTTGGCGCATTCGATTATGTTCTGAAGGCGATGCCTTCAGAACCGGAGGCGGGAGGCAGGAGCCAAGTGCCAGGAGACAAGAGCCAGGAGACAAGAGCCAGGAGACAAGAGGCAGGGTGTTCCAGTGAAGGGGGGGAGTGCCTGAACGTTTTCCCTGACCGATGACATCTTGTTTGTTCGGACATAAAAAATGGCGGACCTGGGTCCGCCATTTTTTTACATCCCTGTTTTCTGCTTCCGACATCCTGAGCGAAGCACAGCGGGCTTAGAGTTCCGCATTGACGATGGCAGCGCCTTGACCAAGAGCCATCAGTTTGGCGCGGGCCGAAGCGCGGGGAAGATATTTCAGGCCACAGTCAGGTGCGGCGATGATCCGTTCCGGTGGCAGGAATTCCAGCGCTGCCCGCAAGCGGTCAGCAACGATTTCCGGTGTTTCCGGCGTTTCATCCCCCAGATTCAGAACACCCACCATGACGGTCTTGCTGGACAGGGCGCCCAGGGCTGCTCCCAGGTCCAGTGTTGGCTGGGCAGCTTCGATCGATACCTGGTCGACATTGATGTCATTGACCAGCGGCAGACATGAATAGCCATCCATGCCGGATTTGTCAGTGACCATGGCAGCATAGCCAAAGCACACATGCAGGGCAGTGGTGCCTTGTACGCCTTCCAGAGCCTTGTTGACGGCCTTCATACCATAGGCCTTGGCATCATCGTAACGGGCCTGTAAATAGGGCTCATCAAACTGGACGATGTCGGCACCAGCGGCAAAGAGATCCCTGATCTCCTCATTGACAACCTCAGCGTAGGCCATGGCCACATCTTCAGGTGTCTTGTAATACTCGCTCACCGCCAGCTGCGACAGGGTAAACGGACCAGGGATGGTGATTTTAACAGTACGGTTTGTGTGGGCTTTCATGAACTTGACGTCATCCACGTGTACCGGGGATACGCGCTTCAACGGGCCTGTAATCAATGGCACCTTGTTAGGCTTGCCGGCACGGCCAACCAGTGTTTCCACACGCTCACGGTCAATGCCGTCAGGGGCGTTGGCCAGTGGGGCTGAATAGCTTTCCCGGCGCACCTCGCCATCGGTCACGATATCGATGTTGGCCAGTTCCTGGTCTTCCAGAATGCTCAGGACGGCATCGTCCATGGCTTCTTTCAGAAATTCCTTGGGAATGCGCCACATATCACCGGTCAGGATACGGGCGGGGAGGCGATTGCGCAGGGCATCGCGGTCAATCAGCCATTCGGGTTGTGCGTAGCTTCCAACAAGTGCGGTACGTATTTTACTCATGTTCCCCTTCTTTCTTATTAGTGATTGAAGCCCCGGATTATACTCAAAGCACTGATAAAGGCCACAGGGCCTGATCTGGTATATAATGCCTGCCTTTCATTGACTGGCAGGGTGCCTGGAATTATTCTGTGCGCCTTTTCCAATCTGCAGTTTTCCGGTCACATTAGCAATCAATCAAGGTGTAAACATGACAGCTGAATATTTTAAGGATGGCGAATGGTGGGTAAGCCCCTACAACGTCATTGACGAAGTAACGTCCAAGTTCCAATTGCCTGAGAAGGTCGAAATTCACGATGCCACATTGCGTGATGGTGAGCAGACACCTGGTGTGGTCTTCAGTCCAGAAGACAAGATTGCCATCGCCGAGAAAATGGCAGAAGTGGGAGTGGACCGAATAGAAGCGGGCATGCCAGCTGTCTCTCCAGATGACCAGAAAGCCTGTAAGGCCATCAGCGCCCTGGGTCTGAAATCCAAAATTTATACCTTTGCCCGTGCCATGGAAGTGGATATCGACTCCGCCATTGAATGTGGTG
>CAZBBS010000200.1:0-3586 GCA_964490145.1 uncultured Enterobacteriaceae bacterium | reverse complement strand
AGGAAGTTGAACAGGTAAGTGGTGGTACATTGACTGAGGCTCTGGGGTTGTGGGGAGTATCAATGGCGATCGGTAGTGCCTCTTATGGTAGTGGCTGGGGGGCGGTTGCAGGATTGATAGCTATAGGAACTTCCCCGATTACTGCTCTTGCCATGGTTGGCCTGGCAGCAGCTGGTGGGTATATGCTTCTTCAGGACTAAAAGTGATAAAAGGGCCGTAATAGCGGCCCTTTTTTGGATGAAAAATGGAATTTGAATTTAATTTGGCCAAGGCAAGGCTAACAATTGCTACTTTTATTTTTTCTTCATTGATACTCCTGATTTTAATTCTGACCTTAAACGATGTTGTTTGGGGGATTTACTCTCGAACACCAGTCTTAGTTCTAGTCCCATGCATAAGTTATGGTATTTATGTTTCTCTATTGATTTACCGATTAATACATTGCTCTCCCGGAAATACAAAAATAACGATTTACGATAATCTGCTAAAGATTCCAAGTTATTATCTTGGAAGAAAACATATTCCATTGTGTAAAATTTTTTCATTGGAGAGCAGGTTGGTAAATAAGTCGGAACTCCTGATTATTGGTGTGAATGGGCAGCAAGGAATATTTTTGGATAGCGATAGATTTAAAAGTTCGGAAGAGTTTTATTTGCTAAAAAGTGAATTGAAAAAAATTATTGATAAAAATATCTCGGATAAATCGGTTGATTTGAATGTTTATAAAAATAGCCGCGTTTGGCTAGAACAGAAGAGTAATTCATTCTTAACCTGGATGTTCGTCCTTGTCTGTATTCTATTTTTTGGGATAGGCTATGTGAGTGATATATATAGATTGAGTCATGATGAGTTTCTCTATTTAGGTATTGGTAAAAAAACTGATCTTGATTTTGGTGACTGGTACAGAATTTTTTCTTCTTCGTTTATACATGCAAATATTTTCCACCTATTAATCAATTTGTTCCTTCTTGGCATGCTGGGCGAACTTCTTGAACATGTCATATGCAGAGTGAGATTTTTGATAGTCATTCTGCTTTCCTCGGTAGTAGGCTATTTTTTCTTTTTGATTTTCTCTATGCACGAATTCGGTGCAGGCATATCTGGTGGTGTATTTGGTCTATTTGGTGCTTTTGTTGCGATGAGAATACGTTATGAAGAACGGCTTCCAGGGAGTTTGAGAATGGTTCCTCTTCCTAGAATACTGTTGTTATTTGTTCTGGAATTTCTACTCGAATTTTTTGTACTCGAGAATGTGGATTATTCAGTACACTTGGGTGGTTTCTTGGCCGGTTTTTTATATTTGTTTTTATCAACAAAGGATAAAAAGCTGGATGATATTGGAAAGACAGGCTTAATCGAGAAATATTTGGCTGGTGTTCTCGGGTTTGCATATCTAGCCGGGTTGGCGTTTTTTATGTTTCTGGTGTTTAAGGGGGAGGTCGCTAATATGCCTGACTTTTCCTGACATCAATCTTGGAGAATCCTCCAGGTTACGGTACTCTGCTGATAGCTGATTACAGGATACCTTCATGACGTTTACTCGTAGAAATCTGCTCCAATCTTCTCTCGCAGGAATGGCTATAAAAGCGTTGCCAGCCTCAGCGGCCATGGACTGCTACGTCCAGCGCTTGCCGGCGGCGCAGCTCTTCACTGCCCGTAATGCCATGATGGAGGATCCAGGTAAAGCACTGACAGACCTGGCGGCCAACGGTGTGCGAGAAATCGAGCTTTATGGGCTGACAGCGCAGAACACTATTTTCAACATGCCCTTGGCCGCTTTCAGGGACAGGGTTGCCGAGCAGGGTATAGCCATGACCTTTGCGCATATTGATGGCAGTGAATTTGATGTCCCAGCCATTGCCCGAAGTGCTGAAGCACTGGGTATCGAAACAGTCATCCTGCCCGTTGGCCCCGGTTTCATAACATTCGGTGAAACTGGTTTGCGCGCTACTCCCCCGGGGAACAAGGATGAAATGGACGGACTGGTGGACCTGTTAAACCGCCTGGGCAAGGAATTCAGGCGAGAAGGATTTCTGTTCGGCTATCATAATCACCATGTGGAGTTCATGCCAGTGGCCGGTGAAATTCCCTTTGACTACCTGATGTGGAATACCGACCCGCAGTATGTGCGCTGTGAACTGGATATCGGCTGGCTGGCACTGGCGGGTGTCGATTACCTGGCTTATCTTGATCGTTACGGCAACAGGACCCTTTCATGTCATCTGAAGGATTTCAATGGCAAGAAACCTGCTGATCCCGGTGATTTTCTGGCAACCGCTTCCCACCTGTTGCCACCTGGCAGCGGTGTCGTCAATTTTGAAGCTGTCCTGGAGCGGATGGATTATTACAATATCCGCCATGGCTTTGTGGAAATTGACAACAGCCCCTCACCACTTGAAGACATCAACAGTGGACTGACACATTTAAGCAGCCTGCGGGCTTGCTGAAATCAATCCGACGTTTTTCCGCGAACCAGCGACAGCACAGCTAGGCGATATCAGCTTTTAATCAAAACTGATACTGCCTTCCTGATAGCGTCTGATGGTTTCCTGGGAATGATTGGGCATGTTCAGGGCCTGCTTTACTGCCTCTCGAGCATTCATCCTTTCAAGCCAGGCCAGGATGGCAGGGGTTTTATCTTTACTGACAAGATCCGGAAACAGGCGCACACAGGCTGATCCCAGGGAATAGGTGTTTACATCCGCCAGTGTATACATTTCACCCATAAGCCATGGGCCTTTTTCCAGCATGTCCTCAAGTTTTCCCAGGGATAACTCCACTTTCTGGCGAGCCTCATCAAGGTCACTCTGGCTGAATGACTCTGCAGCCACCGTTTTCCACTTCTGGCGCTGTTCCTTCAGGGGAATACGCTCAAGTAATTTATCAAACTGTTCCGCTGGTATGGCGCTTGCCACCTGTCTGACCATATAGTGCCAGCCCCACATGGACACCGGTGCAAAAAAATACTCATCTATAAATTTGTTCCAGTTTCTCATGACGGCAGTTTGCATGGGGTCAGCAGGGCGCAGCGCAATGTCAGGAAAGGCATCCTCCAGATATTCATTGATGGTGGTGGACTGGTCCAGTGCAATGCCGTTGTGAACCAGTACCGGAACCTGGCCATTGGGATTCAACGCCAGAAATTCAGGTTTATGCTGTTCGAATAGCAGCAGGTTGATGTAGTGACTGGTAAAGGCCAGCTGTTTTTCCTTCAGGCATAAAATCACCTTCATGGAATTGGCCATCGGTTCGGCATGATACAGTTCCAGCATATTCAATCCTTGTTCAGGCGCTTGGCTTTGACTCTTTCCAGTGCCGCCTTGATATTGTCACTGGATGCTTTTTTATTCTGGCTGGCCAGTTCAGCCCGTCGGAGTCGACGCTGCTCTTCTTCCGCGTCCCTTTTTGCCTGACGCTGCTGGTGCTCCTCGAACCGGGCCTTTGCCGCATCAGCACGGCGCTTTTCATCGCCAAGATACAAAATTTGCTGCTTGGCGGCCTGGTAGGATTCGGTTAGGGGGAGATTTTCAGGACAGGCCCGGTCGCATTTGCTGCATTCAATGCAATGGGAGAGGTTCAACTGGAC
>CAZBBS010000199.1:0-3615 GCA_964490145.1 uncultured Enterobacteriaceae bacterium | reverse complement strand
TTCTTTTTAAAAAGAAGTAACGCCCGCCCGGCAGGGCAAAACCTGCGCCGGCAGGAGATAACCCGCCCGGAAGGGCAAAACCCACGCCGGCAGGCAAAAACCCTCCGTCAGGAGAAACCCCGCCCGGCAGGGAAAAACCCGCACCGATAGGCGATAATTCTCCGTCAGGAAGTAAAAAAAGAACCCTTTATCAGGTCAGACAACCCCAAACCACTACATTCAAAACAAAGAAAATAAAAAGCTGTCGAAGGCGATGCTTGCTGGATCGTGGGAGTAGGAATGAACACCACCCCCGACAGCTTTATTCGTTACCTGACATCAATGTCAAAATCGATGTCTTCATCAATATCTATATCAATATCCCTGTCCCGGTCCTGATAGTTGTACCGGTAGTTGTTGTTGGTATTTCTGTCGCGGCGGAAACGGCGCTCTTCACGGCGGGCGGCGGCCTCGATAACCTCGCCTCCGATATTGCGGGTCTTCAGGTAACCGGAGCCGACGCCATAGAGGATGAGGTCCTTTTCAACGTCCACAATATCAATGTCGCCGCTGCCATCGGTCAGGACAAGAGACCCGGTCACTGAGCGGACATCAATATCACCGCCGCCATCGAAAATTTCGCCGTCATTTTTCAGATCCTCAACCCGGATATCACCGCTGCCATCGCGGATATCCAGCTCACCCTGAATGTCAGTCAGCATGATGTCACCACCGCCATCCTGGATATCCAGGTTGCCACCGAGCCTGTTGACCTCGATATCTCCTCCGCCATCCTTGATGCCGAGATGGCCTGTCACTTCGGAGACCTCAATGTCACCGCCGCCGTCCGTAATGTCGATGTCGCCACTGGCCCTGGCTATCCTGATGTCGCCGGCCCTGTCCTGTCAGGTCGCCGGTGATGTCGGAAATCATCACGTCACCGGTACCCGTGATAATGTCGATTTCTCCGTCCATATCCTTGATGAACAGGTCGCCGCGGACGTAATCCCGGATTTCCAGGTCGATATGCCTGGGTACCTTCACCGACAGGTGGGAGAAGGGGCGTTCGAGGTCGTCCTTGAACAGATCAATCAGGCCCCAGGTGAGCAGGGAAAAGCCGTCGTCGTAATACCCGATCCAGGAGTCCAGGCTGGCTGTCCTGCCGCGGCGGACCAATTTCAGTTCGAGTGCTTCATCCAGGGCTTCCCGGGCTTCCTCGTCTTCCCATTCGGCATCGAATTCAATGACCACCTCTACGTCGATGTTGTCAGCATCGGTACCCGTGATTGTAAGTGGTCCACTTTAGGTTTTGATTTCAAGGGTGCGGATGCCGTCAGCAGGCAGAGAGGTGGTTTCCACAGCGGTATAGGCCAGCGCCAGTGGACTGGTTAACAGCGCCAGTCCTATCAATGCCTGTTTCATGATTGATCCTTGCCATAGGATTGTTGTTTTTCTTTTAAGACGCATCCATCTCCCCAAAAGTTGCAATGCTTGGTAATTCGCCACTCCTGGAGGTGTTGCAGAAACCGGGCCAACTTTTGCTGTAAAGGCTAACACATTGATAAATATGAATTATTTATGGAGGCCGTTAAAAAACATGATCATTGGCTGGTTTGTCAGGCCAACTATTGGTCTAAAAATCTGTTCTGGACGCAAACGGACAGCCATAGCCTTGGCAAGCCGAGATGTTTATACTTGCACCCCCCTGTAGATGCCCCCACCAGGAAAGAGGCGGGCACTATCAAAAAATAAACATTAGTTAGACAAGATAAATATCCCGGGAGTAAGTATTTCATGCGTGATTACATGCAGTTCTTTATCAATGGCGAGTGGGTTGATCCAGTAACACCCCGTTCGCTGGATGTTATCGATCCTTCTACAGAGGAAGTGGCCGGGCATATCAGTCTGGGCAGTGATGCCGATGTGGACAAGGCTGTGAATGCCGCTGCGCAGGCTTTCAAAACCTGGTCTGTGACCAGCAAGGAAGAACGCCTGGCAATTCTGAACAACATCGTTGCCGAATTTGAAAAGCGTGTGCCTGAACTGGGCGCTGCCATCACTGAAGAAATGGGTGCGCCAAAATGGCTGGCCGATGGTACCCAGGCCGCGATCGGGGTCAATCACTTCAAAACTGCCGTCAAGGTGCTGGAAACCTTCCAGTTTGAGGAAGACCGCGGTACCAGCCGTGTTGCCCGTGAGCCTATCGGTGTGTGCGGTTTCATTACCCCCTGGAACTGGCCGATTCACCAGATCTGCGCCAAGGTCGCCCCGGCGCTGGCGGTAGGCTGCACCGTGGTACTCAAACCTTCTGAAATTGCCCCGTTCTCGGCCCAGATTTTTGCCGAGATTCTGGAAACGGCTGGTGTGCCTGCCGGTGTCTTCAATATGGTCAATGGACTGGGCCCGGACGTAGGTCAGGCGCTTGCTGCGCATCCGAAAGTGGACATGGTCTCCATCACCGGCTCCACCCGTGCGGGTATTGCCGTGGCTGAAGCGGCTGCCAAGACTGTCAAGCGTGTTCACCAGGAACTGGGCGGCAAGAGCCCGAATATCGTTCTGGAGGATGCCGACCTGGAAGCTGCTGTTACCGGTGGCCTGAATGGCATCATGATGAACACCGGACAGTCCTGCCGCGCACCAACCCGTATGCTGGTGCCCAACAAATTGATGGATGAAGTCTCCGAGATTGCCAAGCGCGTGGCCGAAAGCTGGACACCCGGTGATCCCAAGGCTGACAGCCGCATGGGTCCCGTGATTTCCCAGCCGCAATGGGAGAAGGTCCAGCGCCTGATCCACAGTGGTGTTGAGCAGGGCGCCAAAGTGGTCACCGGTGGTGAAGGCAAGCCCGAAGGCCTGGAAAAAGGCTACTTCGTCAAACCCACCGTGTTCCGTGACGTAAAGAACGACATGGAGATCGCCCGCGAGGAAATCTTCGGGCCGGTGCTCAGCATTATTGGCTACGACACTGAAGACGAAGCCATCGAAATCGCCAATGATACCGAGTATGGTCTTGGCGGCTATGTGCACAGCAAGGACATCGAGCATGCCCGTGCTATCGCATCCCGAATCCGTGCCGGTTATATCAGTATCAACAATGCGGGTCTGGACCTGAACGCCCCCTTTGGCGGCTACAAGCATTCCGGCAATGGTCGCGAATTCAGTGACCAGGCTTTTGGTGAGTTCCTGGAATACAAATCACTGTTGGGCTATACCCCGGCAGCATAAGACACATTGGGGGAGGGCGCGGGTTTCAGTGGCATCCAGGCTGTTGGTATAACCACTATATATAGAAGTAAGAAACCGCGACCTGAGCCTGATTTTTTTAACCATGGGGTGAGGTAATTGTGCCACTGTGCCAGCTCTCGTAAGAGGCTGATTGGCATTGCAAAACGGGTCTGATACCTGTATCGTAGCGCCTTTTTTTCGACCCCCAAAAACTAGAGGATATCAACAACAATGAGCAAGAGCTTAGAAGACTTATTGCAGAGTGTTGACAACCCGGTAGATATGATGCGCAACTCCAAGATTGGCGCATACGTATATCCAGTTGTTGCTCCAGAATTTCATAACTGGCGTAGTGAGCAGGAAGCATGGCGCGAATCAGCCGTACTGTTCGACCAGTCTCACCACATGGTG
>CAZBBS010000198.1:0-3619 GCA_964490145.1 uncultured Enterobacteriaceae bacterium | reverse complement strand
ACATGGTCAACGCCCATTGCGCCGACGCGCTGGTGTGCATCTCCAACTGCGACAAGATCACGCCCGGTATGCTGATGGCGGCTCTGCGCCTGAACATCCCTACCATCTTTGTCAGCGGCGGCCCGATGGAAGCGGGCAAGACCAAGCTGGCCGACAAGGTAATCAAGCTGGACCTGATCGATGCCATGGTCGCTGCGGCTGATGACAAGGTGTCTGATGAACAGGCCCTGGAATATGAACGTTCCGCCTGCCCCACCTGTGGATCTTGTTCCGGCATGTTCACCGCCAACTCCATGAACTGCCTGACCGAGGCGCTGGGTCTGTCACTGCCGGGCAACGGCTCGACGCTGGCCACCCATGCCGACCGGAAAAACCTGTTCCTGGAAGCCGGCCGCCGCATCGTTGAGATGGCCAAACGCTATTACGAACAGGATGATGCCAGCGTGCTGCCGCGTGAAGTGGCCAGCTTCAAGGCCTTTGAAAATGCCATGACCCTGGACATCGCCATGGGCGGTTCCACCAACACCATTCTGCATCTGCTTGCCGCAGCGCAGGAAGGCGAAGTGCCGTTCGGCCTGAAAGATATCGACCGCTTGTCCCGCAAGGTGCCGCAGTTGTGCAAGGTTGCCCCAAGCACCAACCTGTATCACATGGAAGACGTTCATCGTGCCGGCGGCATCATGGGTATTCTCGGTTCCCTGGACCGTGCCGGGCTGCTGCATAACGACATTCCCATGGTGCACAGCGCCACGGTCAAGGATGCCCTGGACGCCTGGGATATCAAACGCAATCCGTCTGATGCGGTAAAAACCTTTTTCCGTGCCGGCCCTGCCGGCGTGCCGTCGCAGACCGCCTTCAGCCAGGACACCCGCTGGGACACCCTGGATGATGACCGTGAAAAGGGCTGCATCCGCGAACTGGAACACGCCTACAGCCTTGAGGGCGGACTGGCCGTGTTGTACGGCAACATCGCCGAGAACGGCTGTATCGTGAAAACCGCCGGCGTGGATGAAAGCATCTTCACCTTCTCCGGCCCGGCCCGCATTTTTGAAAGCCAGGACAGTGCGGTAAAAGCCATTCTGGGGGACGAGATCAAGGAAGGCGACGTGGTCATCATTCGCTACGAAGGCCCTCGCGGCGGACCCGGCATGCAGGAAATGCTCTACCCCACCTCGTACCTGAAATCCAAGGGCCTGGGCAAAGCCTGCGCCCTGCTCACCGATGGCCGCTTCTCTGGCGGCACCTCCGGCCTGTCCATCGGCCATGCTTCCCCGGAAGCGGCAGAAGGCGGCGCCATCGGCCTGGTGGAAGAAGGCGACATCATTGAAATCGACATTCCGAAACGCTCCATCCGTATGGCCGTGAGTGATGAGGAGCTGGAAAATCGCCGTGAAGCCATGGTCAACAAAGGCAATGCCGCCTGGAAACCGGTGGAAGAGCGCACCCGCAAGATCACCACAGCCCTGCGTGCCTATGCTGCCCTGACCACCAGTGCAGACAAAGGAGCAGTAAGGAAAGTTGATTAACCTGTCGTAATAGTCATGTTGTAGCCGGAAGATTCCTTTCCGGCGCACTAACTATGAAGACAGGAACATGAGCGACAACAACGAACCCAATCTGATTCACTGCATTTACGCAAGTGCTGAAACCGCGCCCTTGAGCGAGGACGACATCCTCGCCATACTGGCCAAGGCCAGGAAGACAAATGCCAGCCTGGATGTCACGGGCATGCTGCTTTATGACAATGGTGCATTTTTCCAGGTTCTGGAAGGAGAGGCTGAAACGGTTGAAGCCCTGCTCAAAAAAATTGAGCAGGATAAACGGCATGACCGCTTAACCAGAATTATCGTGGAACCCATAGAAGAGCGAAGTTTCGCTGAGTGGTCCATGGGATATCCCGGCATCACCATCAATGAAATTTCCCAGATCGAAGGCCTGAACGACTTCTTCTATACCGGTAAAAGTTTTATGGACCTTAATGAAGGCCGCGCCAAAAAATTGCACGACGCCTTCAAAAACGGTCAGTGGCGTGCAACATTACGCTAGCAGTCCAGTTCAAGGCAGCCCTTGAGTTAACGATCTAAAGCAGCACATCTACCAGGCCTTCGCGATGGCCGGCTATCCAGCCAAAGGCAGAATAGAAAAAGTTAATGATGCGCCCCTCCACAAAGGGGGCGCAATCATTGATACACCGCAGCACCCTCTTTATACACAAACTACAACTGATCAAGCGGGCTGACCGCCCCGGAATAGTGGCGGCCCAATACGTGAGTGTATATCTGGGTAGTCTTCACATCGTTATGCCCCAGCAGTTCCTGCACGGTCCTGATATCTGTTCCTGCCTGTAACAAGCTTGTGGCAAATGAATGCCGGAAGGTATGACACGTCACCCGTTTATTCAGGATACCCGCAGCCATAACCGCTTTGCCCAGAAACTTCCTGACGACTGTCGGGTGAAGGTGATGCCGACACAGTGTGCCATCAAGGGGAGCCGTTCCAGATCGATATCCTGAATCCTCAGTCTAAGGCACTCTTGCACGCGCAAGCCGCTGCCATAAAGCAGCTCTATGATCAATTTGTTGCGGCTCTCAAGTTGCGCCAGAATTTTCTGTACTTCCCCGGGAGTCAGTACCGTCGGCAGAATTCGCTGTCTTGTTGCATGCTTGAACCCCAGGTCACCCACTTCTATTTTCAGAAATTTTTGATACAGAAACACCAACGCATTCAGGGCAACTTTCTGTGTATTTATGGATACATGTTTCTCCGTAGCCAGATACGTCAGATAGCGAGTAATTTCAGATACCGGCACATCAGCAGGATGTTTTTTACCGATGAAATGGATATACCAGCGAATCCAGGTGAGATAGGTCTTTTCCATTGCCATGGAGTACCCCCGCAAACGGATGGCTCCTCGTACAGATTCAATATAAGGACTGGGCATGACAAACCTCCATGTTTGTCTGATATATATAATTTGTAGTAGATATTTTAAAAATAGCCAATTTGTGGCACGGTTTGTCTATTACAGGCGCTCGCTTTGTTACCAGGACGTATACAAAATGCCACGGAATTCAGAAAGTTAATTCCCTCACCAGAAGATTATCGCGCATTCAGAAATTGCACACGCGCACGCACGCTTTAAAGCGAGAAGAAAAAATTAAACGTATTTTTAATACACATATCAGCGTGTTACGGCTGGTCAAATTTCAACCAGGTAGCAAAGCGAGCACGCTCGATATACAAATGTTAGAAGCCACGTTGACCAACATGGAAACGTCCAGAAAAGTGAGTGCAGAATCCCGATTAGCTTTGATCGTAGTGATCACAGCAATTTCATACTTTCTTTACTATTACTTACAAATACACACAATAACTACACAGAAGGTATGCACATATTTAGATGAATTTTGGCTCAGTGAACGGTCGTTCTTCCTATCACCCCTTGGCCTATTTGCAACAACTGTATTAGCTCTATCGCTATTCACATTGTCTGATGTCATTTATGTCTTCGTCGGAAATGGGCAAATAAAAATATTGCACGCATTGAGTTATATGCTGGTGCTTTCGTAAGCTTCCCGTCAAGCGCACAGTTGGTTAATGGGAATTTCTGCTGTTGCTA
>CAZBBS010000197.1:0-3632 GCA_964490145.1 uncultured Enterobacteriaceae bacterium | reverse complement strand
AGGCCCGGAAGGGAGCAGCGGTAGCGACTGATTCATGTGCCGGGGTGTGGCTGGCAGGAGGTACCTCCAACAAGGCAATCAGCGTGGGATTTCGGTTAATCGGTATCCCAGGCAAACAATAATTGGCGAAGCTGCACTATTAGGTAGTTGCAGGGTAATGGCAAACCACTTCAGATGACTTATCAGGTACTGGCAAGAAAATGGCGTCCCAGGAACTTCCGGGAAATGGCTGGCCAGGGTCATGTACTCAAAACCCTGATAAATTCCCTCGATAACGACCGTCTGCACCATGCCTATTTGTTCACTGGCACCCGTGGTGTCGGCAAAACAACCATTGCCAGAATCCTCGCTCGCTGTCTTAACTGTGAAAGCGGTGTCACCTCTGAGCCTTGCGGCCAGTGCAGCGCCTGCAGGGAGATTGATGAAGGGCGTTTTATTGACCTGATCGAGGTGGATGCGGCATCACGTACCAAGGTGGAAGATACCAGGGAACTGCTGGATAACGTTCAGTATTCGCCAACGCGTGGTCGTTACAAGGTTTACCTCATCGACGAAGTACACATGTTGTCCGGGCACAGTTTCAATGCACTGCTAAAAACCCTTGAAGAACCGCCGCCCCATGTCAAATTCCTGCTGGCAACGACTGATCCGCAAAAACTGCCCATCACGGTGCTGTCCCGCTGCCTGCAGTTCAATCTGAAAAACATCAGCCCGGAAAGGCTGGTAGAGCACATCAAGCACATCCTTGATGAAGAAAAAATTGCCTATGAAGAGCCTGCCCTGTGGCAGCTGGGGCGCGCCGCCCAGGGTAGTGTTCGGGACTGCCTGACGCTGCTGGACCAGGCGATCGGTTACTGTGAGGGCAATATCACGGATACAGAAGTCCGGGCTTTTCTCGGGACCATTGATCAGGGCGTAATTCATGAACTTGTTGATGCACTTGTTGCCCAGGATGGTGCGGGACTGCTGCAAATCATCGAGACAACGGCAGATCATGCCCCTGACTTTGCTGCCGTGCTGGCTGATCTGCAGTCCTATCTGCATCGCACTGCCATCGCCCAGGTTGTTCCGGAAGGCATAGACAATTCACAGGGAGACCGGGAACATGTGCTTGCCCATGCCGGGAAAATTCCCGCCGAGACCCTGCAGCTTTATTACCAGGTAGCCCTGAAGAGCCGCCAGGATCTTCCCTATGCAATCGATGCCAGATCAGGTTTGGAAATGGCCCTGTTAAGAATGCTGGCCTTCACGCCCCAGGGGGTGCCCGTTGCCCCTGTACATTCGTTGGCTCAGGCTGCTCCAGGCGGCGAAAAAAAAAAGCCGACAGTAAATAAGCCGGCGTTAACGCCAACCAGCACGCCGGTCACTGTTCAGCCCCGATCCCTGGAGCAGAAAGCGGGAAATCTCCCGCCGTCACCGTCCCTCAGCGACAATCCGCAAATTTCTTCCACAACAGCTCCCGGACAGGACCTGGGTTCACAACAGGATCAGGGTGAGCCTTCCGGTTCAGCTACAGCAGAAGATAAGCCAGTGCCACGCAAGCCTGTAGAGTCAGCGGGGCAGGATAGTCTGGCGACGAAAACGGCGTCTCCTGTTATTGAAAAAACCGGTAATCTGGACACGTCTTCAATCCTGCTGGAGGCATTGACCCCCGCAAAATGGATATCCCTGTTCTACCAACTGGAACTTGAGGGTATAACCCGCAGCATTGCCGCAAACTGTCTGTTGCAATCCGTTGAGAATTCACGCCTGGTCATGGTTCTCAATGAAAAGCAGGCAGCGGTTTTCAATGAAGAACACCAGCGCCGTATAACCTCGCAGCTGAAAAAATATTTCGGCCAGGACATCGTGCTGGAGATTACCTCAGGTGCAATTGATACAGAAAGAGATGGTGAGACACCAGCAGCCTGGCGGGAGAGAATGGATCTCGAGCGGCAGCATGAAGCCGAGCGTATTTTTGAAAATGATGAAACGGTAAAGGCCATATTGGAGACGTTTTCGGGCTCCATCCAGTTGGACTCCATAGAGCCTACAAGTCCAAAACAGTATTGATGAGGTAGTCATGACAGATCTTAATGAATTGTTGAAACAGGCCAAATCCATGCAGGAGCAGTTGCAAAAGGCCCAGCAGGAACAGGCTGAACGAGAGGTAACAGGAGAATCCGGCGCCGGGTTGGTCCGTGTCACCATGAATGGCCGTCACGATGTCAAAAAAGTCCATCTGGACCCGGGTCTTGTCAACGAGGATCTGTCCCTGGTGGAAGACCTCATAGCTGCAGCGGTTAACGATGCTGTACGCAAAATTGCCGAAAACAACCAGAATCAGTTCGCTGGTATGGCATCCGGACTGAATCTGCCCGAAGGCTTCAAGTTTCCCTTCTGAAAATCAGCATATAGACCATGAATTACAGTCCGTTAATAGATCAATTGATAGATGCTTTTCGCCGTCTGCCCGGGGTGGGCAGCAAATCCGCACAGCGCATGACCTTGCACTTCCTGGAAAAAGACAGAGCCGGAGCCAAACAACTGGCAGAGGCCTTGCTGGCTGCGATGGATGGGGTCGGGCACTGCCAGCGTTGTCGCACGCTTGCAGAGGAGGCGCTGTGTAAAATCTGTCAGAGCACGACCAGGGACCAACACACCCTGTGTGTTGTGGAAACGCCTGCCGATGTTTTTGCCATTGAGCAGACGGCATCATACAAAGGTTTGTATTTTGTGCTTATGGGGCACCTGTCGCCTATTGACGGCATCGGCCCTGATGAACTGGGAATAGACAGCCTTCTGACACTGGTTGGTGAAAACGAGGTCACGGAGGTGATCCTGGCCACCAATCCGACTGTTGAAGGGGAGGCAACTGCCTATTATGTGGCTGAACAATTGCGGGCTGTTGTACCTAAGGAAAGGGGACTGCGAGTATCCAGAATAGCGCATGGTGTCCCGGTGGGGGGCGAGCTCGAATATATCGATGGTGGTACGCTGGTGCATTCCATTGCCGGGCGGCAGCTTATAGGCGGCTGAATTAGGCGGCTGAATTAGACGGCTGAATCAGCGCCCAATCTGAACACAAGGCTAAAACGTGACAGTGACAAATGACATGCTGCCGACAGGCATAAACCAGGACTATATCCTGGTGACTGACGATGAAGTGCTGCAGGCGCTCTGCCAGGAATGGAAAGACAGGCCTTTCCTGGCCATGGATACAGAGTTCATCAGAACCTCCACCTTTTATCCCCGGGCTGGATTGATACAGATTAATGCGGGTGATGAGAACAATTACCTGCTCGACCCCCTGGCTTTGACACAGTGGGATCTGTTCAAGGCGCTGATGCTTGATTCTGACATTACCAAGATTTTTCATTCCTGCTCAGAGGACCTGCAGGTTTTCATGGCAGAAATGCAGCTGGTTCCGACCCCTGTTTTTGATACACAACTCGCAGGGGCATTTCTTGGGGATGGCTTTGGCTGCAGTTACCAGAACCTGGTGCGACACTATCTGGAAATTGATCTGCCCAAGGGTGAAACCCGTTCAGACTGGTTGCAGCGTCCCCTTGATCCGAAGCAGTGTCATTATGCCGCTCTGGATGTGGCCTGTTTGCCGGTCATATATCAGTCCCAGAAACAGGCTTTGGTGG
>CAZBBS010000196.1:1546-3639 GCA_964490145.1 uncultured Enterobacteriaceae bacterium | reverse complement strand
TGCTCACCCACATGATCGCGCAGCAGTGTGACCTTGATGTGGGCGACTTCGTCTGGACCGGCGGGGACGTGCACCTGTACCTGGATCACCTGGAGCAGGCGAAGGAGCAGCTCACGCGTACACCCACGGCGTTACCAAGGCTGAACATCAAGCGCCGTCCGGCATCTCTCTATGAATACGACTACGATGATTTTGAGATCCTCGATTATGTCGCTCAACCCCACATTGCGGCGGCTGTTTCGGTCTAGGGAGTCAACATGAAAATTTCCCTGGCCTGGGCCATGGCGCAGAACCGCACTATTGGCATCAACAACAATCTGCCGTGGTACCTGCCCGAAGATCTCAAGTACTTCAAGCGCATCACTATGGGCAAGCCCATCATCATGGGCCGCAAAACCTTTGAGTCCATCGGTAAGCCGCTGCCGGGCCGCACCAACATTGTGGTAACCCGGAATCCGGACTATGTTGTGGAAGGGGTCAAGACGGTTAACAGTCTCGAGGCCGCCTGCAAATTGTGCGAAAGCATTGCCGAGATTGATGGTGGTGACGAGGCCATGGTGATTGGCGGTGCCGAGATCTACAGCCAGGCGCTGCCCATGGCGGATCGTCTGTACCTGACCGAAGTTCATGCCAACGTGGAAGGTGATGCGTTTTTTCCCGAGTTTGATCGCAGCGCCTGGCATGAAATTACCCGCGAGGATTTCCAGGCATCAGGCCCAAACCCCTATGATTACAGCTTCATCGTACTGGAGAAACAGTAACCCCGAACGGAAGGTTCCACCCCATGCATAAAGGTTGGTCACACGCGCTGATGCGCATCATGCTCTTTCTGGTGTTTCTGGTAGTGCTGGCGTCCTTTGTTCTCTCTCTGGGCAAGACCACCGGGCCACGACATGAACCCTCCGCTTTCAGTGAGAGGCTCGACTACAACACTGCTACCTTCGATCAGTACCGCGACTGGTCAGAGCGCCGCCTGCGTGCTTCCCGCCTCGATAATCCGGGCAATGAAATCATTAATCGCCTGCTGCCGTTTCGCCTGGAGCCCGATGCCGACTGCCCGGTGAGTGCCGATGGCAAATATGCCAATGGCATCGTGCTGACCCATGGCCTGTTGGCCTCGCCCTACAGCATGAAGGATATCGGCGACTATTTTCAGAGCCACTGCTTCCTGGTGCTGGGTGTGCTGATGAATGATCACGGTACCCGACCCGGCGACATGCTCAAGGGGCACTGGGAAGACTGGATCGCTGAAGTACACATGGCCACCCGTCTGGTATCGCAGCAGGTGGACAAGGTCTACCTGTCCGGGCATTCCGCAGGCGGAGCGCTGTCCGTGCTGGAAGCGTCCCGTAATCCTGACGTGGATGCCCTGGTCTTGTTTGCGCCCGCCATGGGCATTCTGGATGTCTCCAAATACGCTGGCATGCTCAGCCAGCTGGGCGACATTTTCTCGGGGGCTTCCTGGTACAAGGTGGAAAACGACGAAGCCATTTACCGCTACGAATCCTTTGCCTTCCGTGCCGTGCAGGAAACCTGGGACCTGATCCAGGCCACGCAGCAGGAAGTGGCGGCTCACCCACTGTCCATTCCGGTGATGACAGTTGCCTCGGTCCAGGATTCCACCATCGATGTGCAGGCCACCTTCGATTTCATGGCTCAGCAGACCAATCCTTTAAGCTTCACCCTGTTATACAGTCAGCATGACCTGCCGCCGTACTACCGTACCCGCGTATACAACAGCAATGCACCGGAGCAGGGTGTCATCAGTGTCAGCCATTTGGGACTCATGACTCCTCCAGACCATCCCTGGTACGGCCGCGACGGCGGCTATCGTTCCTGCGGCCACTACTTCGGCAACGATGCGGACAGTTTTGCCCGCTGCAAGGCAGGAGAGCGGGATTTCTACGGCGAGCCCACCCAGGAAAACCGCCAATTTGGGCTGATCGAACGCATTGCCTTCAATCCCTTCTGGGACGACCTCCTCGACGACATCGACCTGTTTATCGAACAGGTGAGTATGGACAGGCGGGGGATGCCTATTGAACCTGAGCTTGAGGATCCGCTGGAGCTTTAGGGAGGCAGGGGGCAGGAGG
>CAZBBS010000196.1:0-1446 GCA_964490145.1 uncultured Enterobacteriaceae bacterium | reverse complement strand
CAGGAGGCAGGAGACAGGGACAAGGTTCTCAACTCTGGTTTAACCGAAAGGCTTGGAGACACAACGCAATAATATTAAGGTGGTGGATCATTGAAACTGATCGTCAAGCCATCAGTTCCAAACCGTGTCCCTGCCTCCTGTCTCCTTCCTCCTGCCTCCATACAAAAACGCCGGACCCCCCGGCCCGGCGCTCTCTAAAAACCCCCGATCCTCAGGGCTCAGCGAAACAAACCGCGCAGATCTTGTTGCCTTCCGGATCACGTAAGTAAGCGGCGTAGGCATTGGGGGCGAACTCGCGTGGGCCGGGAGGGCCTTCGCAGGTGCCGCCCAGGGCCAGGCCGTTGGCGTGGAAGGCATCCACACCGGCACGGGTTGGTGACTTGAAGCCGTAAGTACCACCATTGGCGCTGGTAGCAGGCTGGCCGTTGGCCGGGTTTAGAATGAAAAACTCGGGACCTTCATCAGTACCGAACATGGTGGAGTGACCGGGCACGGTGCCGACCACGGAGGCGCCAACCGGCTCCAGGATTGCGGTGTAGAACGCCACCGCCTTGTTCATATCGTTGGTGCCGATACAGGTGTGATGCATCAATCTCATAAGGTATCCCCTTGGTGTTGTTGTATGGAACTGACATCGAGAATCCACATCGATGGCAATCATCGAATGGCGATATCGAGCAGGGGATGTTAGCGGGTTTTGATGGCGGGTAAAACCGGCTTACTGGCGGCGGCCATTCCAGGGCAGCTGCGACTTGCCTTCGGTGTTGGTCCAGAAGCCGTCAAAGGCGGAGTAATCAGCATTGAAGGTCAGGTATAAAAATCCCTCGCCGTCGCGGTCGGTCCACTCCAGGGAAAACTCATGGTCGCCACCCTCCTGCACCAGGCCCGACAGGACGCCTTCAAAAGAGCCCATCTCATCGTCGATCCTGTAGGTGCCGGTAAAGCGGCCCTGGTCATCAAAGATCAGGACGGTGGTCACCGGGTCCAGATCGTGGCCGTTATAGGCCAAGCCCACATAGTTGCCGGCGATAGCGGCAATGTGGTCGGGCACGAAGGTCTGCGCTGTAATGCCTACAGGCAGCAGCAGGGCAAACGCCATTGTCAGGAATCGGGTCATCATCGTGGTGCTATTCTAGCGTATCTAGCCTATCTGGCGTACCGGCACACGGGTGCCGGCCACCTGCATTATGTACCCGTTGTCGGTGGAGTACACCAGCACGTGGGGCATGTATTTGACCGCGTATTTCTTCACCAGTTTCGCCTGTTGCCAGACCTGGCCATTGGTCAAAGTGTAGATGCTTTTACCTGACCAGCCGCTGAATTTACCCTTGATCTGGCAGCTGATTACATCCTGTATGGGACGAACTGCCACCGGATGCGGCATGCCGTCGACCGTAAGCTTCCCCTAAAAGTGCACAGGCGATAAATGGAGATTTCTGCCATCAT
>CAZBBS010000195.1:0-3649 GCA_964490145.1 uncultured Enterobacteriaceae bacterium | reverse complement strand
CGAGCTCGACTTGACTGTAATTGCGCCAATCTTTCATTCAGCGGTCAGTCGCTTGCCGTTTCAAAAAATCCAGCACAACTTGATTGAACACCTCAGGTTGTTCAATATTTACCAAGTGCCCAGCTGCCGGTATGGTGACCAGTTCAGCGTTCTTAATCTTGTCGGCGATTCGCTTAGCCATGACAGGCGTGGTAAGCGTATCTAACTCGCCCGCCATCACAAGCGTTGGCACATCCACCCCTGAAAACAAGTCGGCGTGATCCAAATTAACTGAAGATTCAATCGTTTTGATGTAGCTTTCTTTATGCAGCCGGGACATAGAGTCAACGAGCCGCTCAAAAGCCAAAGTGTTTGCGGGGTCTCCAATCAAGGTTGCCGCAACAACTGGGGCAATGTCTTTGGGTTCCTTACCGTTAAGCAATGGCTCTTTTCTTAACCGCACAAATTCCTGACGCTCTTGAGGGGTAAACGCCTCAAAGCCGAGGTGGGTATCGCACAGCACTAGGCTCTTTACCCGCTTTGGGTAAAGCCGATGAAAGAATCCCGCGATTCTCCCTCCCATCGACAACCCAATAATATGCGCCATATCAGTCTCAAAGTAATCAAGCACGCGTGCTACATCATGTGCAAATGAGGAGAACTCCAGCGGCCCCTCATAGTCTTCACTTTCGCCATATCCTCTTGCGTCCCACGCAACCGCATGAAAGGACGTCCCAAACACCTCTAGATTCCCATGCCAATTTCTCTTATTGCCGCCTATTCCATGCAGGCAAATCACCAACTCTCCATCACCACAATGATCAACTGAAATTCTTGGCGAAGGGCCAATTAGTGCCGTGTGATACATACCGCCTCCTTAAATTAGCTGTTGATTGGTTGAAAAGCGTCTTGCTAAAGGCTTTAGCAATAATGAGTCGCCAAGGGAAAACAAGAGAACAATGATCAAACATGTGGCTAATACTGATGCCGCATCTGCCCGGCTCTGCGCCTGCTGAAGTAGCCACCCCAGCCCGGACTGGGCGCCAAAAAGCTCTGCCACCAGAGCGATCTTCCAAGCGATTCCATAGCCAATTCTTGCCCCAGCCACAAGAAAAGGCGTCATAAGTGGTAGCTCGATTTTTAAAAACCTACGCCACGGATTCCTAGAAAAGCTAGAAGCCATCTCAATGACTTCCTTGTCCATACTCCGATACCCCTGAAGCGTATTAATCAAACAAAACGGGAGAACAATCATGATCTCGATAAAAACCACTGTGCCCGGAGAAACAGAGAACCAAATAACTCCCAATATCGCCCACCCGACTGATGGAAAACTATTGAGCAAAACAAGTAAGTTTCGCTCAATTAAAACGAGAATCGATGTGCTCAGGCGCATTAAGTAGGTCAATACGAGAGCAACAACTACCGAAACAAATACGGAAACAAATACACGTGCCACACTCACTAGCACATGCGCCAAAGTTTCCTTGTCCCAAACCAACATCCCCCCCGCAAGGAATACCTCCAGCGGATCAGGCAATACAAAGTCTGCGACGTCTTGGGCATACAGCCACCAAGCCACCAGAGCCATAGCGATCCCCACATCCGCAAAGAGCCATTGCTGCCGTTTGGTGTTATTCGTGACCATACCGAGCATCAATCTTCGCCTGAATTTTTCTAAAGAACAACATTTCAGAGAGCGCAACAAAAAGAACCATAAATACAATCACGGCAAAGATTGTTTCTGTATCAAATTCTTGGCGAGCAGCGTTGAGCAAATAGCCCATCCCTCCCGATCCGCCGAAGAGCTCAGCCGTCAGCACGACTTTCCAACTTACACCAAAGCTGGTCCGCAGAGTAGCGAAACCATACGGCGCCAGCATCGGCACCACTATTTTTTTGAATTCGCGAAAGCGTGATCGATGAATGCTGCGTCCTAACTCTAATAGATCTCGGTCAAGCTCAAGGAGACCTGTTCGAAGATTGACAATCGCAAACGGAGTCAACACCATTGCCACCGTGAAGATGACCGTGCCCGAGTCAATACCGAACCACAAAATAGCCATGAATAACCAACCGATACCCGAAAAAGCACTCAAAAAAGGTGTCAGCCTTTTATCGACAAGAAACTCAGTAATCGGGAGAACGACCGGCAAAAACGCAAACAAGCCTCCTAGGCAAAAAGCGATGACAATTGCAGAAAAAACGTGAAAGAGCGAGAGTGCCAAGGCGAAAGCGAGTTCAGAATCCAAAAGAAAATCCGCAAGCCGAGTCAGCACAGCCATTGGGCTGGGAATCAAGTAGGCAGGCACAAAATTTGAATAAATCTGCCATAGCCCCAGAGCCAAAAGCCAATACAAAGCGGAGTGCAATGCACTCCGCTTCTTAAGACCCTTTTCTATTTGCATAAGAGCACGAGGAACCCGTGTGCCTTTGAGCTAGCTCATTGTGTGAGTACTTTGGCCCATATAGTCTCTTTCACTGGCGGCACAGATTTAAGTAGTCCTAGCTTCATTGCCTCAGCCCATAAGATTTCTATAGCCTTGATATCTTCCCCGCTAAGAGCTACTGGGAAATCACTGAACTCCGCAAACCATCGTTCAAAAAATTTCTCATCAACCTTTGTGGCGGCCGCCACGGCCGCATAAACTTCTGCGGGGTTCTGCTTTGCATAATCGACTGAGGCCTTCAATACCCGGAGAAACTCCTGATAAATCTCGGGCTTTGCATCTAATTTTTCACCATAACCTGCCAAAACCGCAGACACCATCCTGACTCCGAATTTATCGTAATTGTCAGTTGCTGTAGACACAATGGAGCGAAATGCCTTGGTATTTTGCGCGGAGTAAGCCTGCGCATGAATCAATGTGGCTGCATCAACCTGACCAGACTGCAAGGCAGCCGGCATACCAGGGGGAGGCATTTCTACAAACTCAATATCGCCTCCTTTGAGGTCGATGTTCAAGCCATGTGAATTAGCCAACGCAATACGAACCAGAGTGATACCAGATGACCCAAGCGAATAAACCGCAACTTTCTTTCCCTTGAGGTCAGCGGCACTCTTTAATGGGCTGTCGGGCTTAACCCAAATATCAGCCCCCTCGCCCGCCTTGTGATACCGCAGAGAGGTACCCACAATACGCAGGTCTAACCCTCGACTACGTGCTCTGGGGATCGCCATGCCCGCGGTTTGTATAACGTCATAAGTCTTAGCCACAGTCGCCTGAATCAAAGCGGGAATAGCCAGTGCATCCGCTCTGACTTCAATCAGCTTCGATTCGACTTTCCCGTTTTTTAACGCCCAAAGCACAGCTTCATGACTTGGGTCCGCTAGGTATCCGAATTTGATTACTTCCTTGGCACCTGCCGTACCCCACGTCATGAAAAATGCCATCACAAGAGCAAACACTGAACGCATGTCAAGTCTCCTTCTGTATTTCATTACCACCGAACAAATTAAGAATATCCTGCCGCATCTGCCTAATGGGCTCCGATGTCTTGGCGGCACGCGGGCGTGGAAAATCTAAGATGAAATCAGCAATAACGCCCTTTGGCTTTTCGCCCAAGACAATCACTCGATCGCTCATCTCCAGCGCTTCATCTACGTCATGCGTTACAAATACGATTGTCTTTCCAGTCTCCACCCACAAATCAATAAGTTGTTGACGGA
>CAZBBS010000194.1:0-3711 GCA_964490145.1 uncultured Enterobacteriaceae bacterium | reverse complement strand
TAAAAACGGGAGTCGCTACTGTTCAATGTCCAGGCAGCCAGTGTGGACTGACTGAACACCAGGGTTGAAACAATGGCGATAAGGGGTAATGCGGATATTCGCGTTATTTTGCGTGACATGACTCTCTCCAGATAGATTGGAGCAGGCAAGTCCTGCTCCGTAACCGAGAGTCGATTATATAGGTGGGAAGAAGTTGTGTTAAAGCAGGGTTTCGAGCTCGGGAAGAACCTGGAACAAATCAGCAACCAGCCCGTAGTCGGCCACCTGGAAAATCGGAGCTTCAGCATCACTGTTAATCGCCACAATGACCTTGCTGTCCTTCATACCGGCAAGGTGCTGGATAGCACCTGAAATCCCCACAGCGATATACAGGTCAGGAGCAATGATTTTACCGGTCTGCCCAACCTGCAGATCATTACCTACATACCCGGCATCAACCGCCGCCCTGGAAGCACCGATAGCCGCCCCCAGCTTATCGGCAATTTTTTCCAGCAATTGAAAGTTTTCTGCACTGCCAAGCCCTCTTCCGCCAGACACAACGACAGAGGCTGCAGCCAGTTGCGGCCGCTCACTGCTGCTGAGATTTTCACTGACAAACTCACTGACAGCCTGATCAACCTGAACATCCAGGGATTCAATCGCTGCACTGGCATCAGTCTTGCCGACTTCTTCGAAGGCAGCTGTTCGAACTGTCAGTACCTTAATGGCATCCTGGCTCTGTACAGTGGCCAGTGCATTGCCGGCATAAATGGGCCTGATAAAGGTATCTGCAGATTGCACCGCAACAATATCTGAAATCTGCGATACATCCAGCAACGCAGCGACCCTGGGAAGCAGGTTTTTACCTGTCGTACTGGCTGCGGCCAGAACGGCTGAATAGGCACTGGCCATTTCAAGGATTACTGGAGTCACCGCCTCAGGAAGCTGAAATTCCAGCCCCTGGTTATCTGCAATGAGCACCTTGCTCACCCCTTCATAGGACGCGCTCTGTTCTGCCACTGCCTGACAATCCTTACCGGCAACCAGTACATGAATATCACTGTCAATTTGCGCAGCGGCAGTGATGACACAACCTGTCAAAGGGTTCAGGGTCTGGTTATTATGTTCAGCGATTACTAATACAGTCATGATCAGTCCCTTCAAGAAATGACTTTGGCTTCATTGCGCAGTTTGTCCACAAGTTCCTGGGTACTGGATACCATTACTCCAGCCTTGCGACCGGCAGGCTCTGCAACAGACAGGGTTGTCATGGTGTTTTTGATGGTCACGCCCAGTGCTTCAGGGCTCAGATGGTCAATGGGTTTCTTTTTTGCCTTCATGATATCGGGCAGTTTGGCATAACGGGGTGTGTTCAGGCGTAAATCCGTGGTAACTACTGCTGGCAGCGATAAACTGACCACCTGCTCTCCGCCGTCCACTTCACGACTGACCACTGCCCGTCCATTGGCTACTTCCAGCTTGAAAGCAAAGGTTCCCTGCGGCATTCCGCAAAGGGCCGCCAGCATCTGGCCTACCTGATTATTATCGCCATCGATACTTTGTTTGCCCAGAATGATCAAATCCGGCGCTTCTTTTTCCACCACAGCCTTAAGCAGCTTGGCAACAGACAGCGGTTCCACCTGCCCTGCCTGTTCTACCCAGATACTTCGGTCGGCGCCCAGTGCCATCGCAGTTCTTAACTGTTCCTGGGCCTTGTCATCACCCACCGTGACTGCAACTACTTCACTGGCCACACCACTTTCCTTTAGGCGAATCGCTTCTTCGACAGCAATTTCGCAAAAAGGATTCATGGCCATTTTGACATTACTGAGATCAACAGCAGAGTTATCTGCTGCCACACGAACTTTCACGTTGGCATCAACGACACGTTTAACAGGTACTAGGATTTTCATGGAAATAATACTTGGATTGGGGAGACTTCCGGATAATGACCACTGGCAACGGTCACCGGGCTCCATATTCTTATGTAATTAAAAGCCAGTGCAATTATAATAGCGGCCTGAATAAAAGTCTCATAAAAAACGGATATAACGCCCTTGTCACATCGTGAAGTCATGCAATTTGATGTGGTCATTGTGGGTGGCGGACCAGCAGGTCTGGCCGCAGCCTGCAAACTGGCCCAAATGAGCCAGGACCAGAATGTCCCACTGGAAATCTGCCTGATAGAAAAAGGCTCTGAAATCGGAGCACATATTCTGTCCGGTGCTGTCCTGGAAACCAGGGCCCTTGATGAATTGTTTCCAGACTGGCAAAACATGGGAGCACCAGTCAATAATCCTGTCACCGAGGAAGAAGTTCACCTGCTATGGAATGGCAGCAGCACCACGCGCCTGCCCAACTTCCTTGTTCCTGCCGCCCTGCACAACAAGGGTAATCATGTCATCAGCCTGGGCAATCTTTGCCGCTGGTTGGGTGAACAGGCAGAAGCCCTGGGTGTACAGATTTTTACCGGTTTCTGTGCCTCTGAAATTCTTTATGACGAGCAAGGCGCCGTTCGTGGAATTGCCACCGGAGATATGGGCCGGGACAAATCCGGCAATGAAAAATCATCTTTCGAGCCCGGCTATGAGTTGGAAGGGAAATTTACCATCTTTGCCGAAGGCTGCCGCGGGCACCTGGGTAAACAGTTACTGGAAAAATTCGCCCTTAACCAGAAGGAAAGTCCGCAACATTATGGGCTGGGCATCAAGGAACTCTGGGAAGTGCCCGGTGAACAGCATCAGCCAGGTAAAATCGTTCATGGCGTAGGCTGGCCACTTGGTCTGGGCAAAACAACCGGCGGCAGTTTTCTCTACCATCTGGACAACAACCAGGTTGTCGTCGGTTTGATTACTGACCTTAACTATCGCAATCCCTGGCTCAGTCCCTTTGAGGAATTCCAGCGCATGAAGCACCACCCCTTGTTCAGCCAGGTCCTGCAGGGTGGAAAGCGCATTTCCTATGGTGCCAGAGCCCTGGTGAAAGGTGGTTTGCAAAGTCTGCCGGGGCTGGTGTTTCCAGGGGGCGTGCTCGCCGGTGACAATGCCGGCTTCCTCAACTTCCTGAAACTCAAAGGCACACATACGGCGATGAAGTCAGGCATGCTGGCAGCAGAGAATATTTTTTCAGCACTGCGCCTGGAGGATGACGCCAGTACTGCCAGTCAGCGTATTCTGGAGAGCTACACCCAGGCTATCGAAGATTCCTGGATTCAGCAGGAGCTTCACCAGTCTCGCAATATCGCGCCAGCCATGCACAGGTTTGGTACTCTGCTTGGCGCGGCCTTCAGCTTTATAGACCAGGTGCTGTTCAGGGGAAATCTGCCATTCACCCTGAAAGACAGCACCCCGGATCATGCCACCTTGTTGCCGGCCGAATCTTGTCCAAAAATCCAGTATCCAAAGCCCGACAATACCTTGAGCTTTGACCGTTTGAGTTCAGTTTATCTGTCCAATACCAACCATGAGGAAGACCAGCCCTGTCATCTGCATTTGCTGGACCCCGACACTCCGATCGATTTTAATCTGGCCAAATTTGATGAACCTGCACAGCGTTATTGTCCTGCGGGCGTTTACGAAATTGTCCGCAGTAATGGTGAAACCCGATTCCAGATCAACGCCCAGAACTGTGTGCATTGCAAAACCTGCGACATCAAGGATCCCACCCAGAATATAGTATGGGTAACACCCGAAGGCGGTGGCGGCCCCAATTATCCCAATATGTAAGCACGCT
>CAZBBS010000193.1:0-3772 GCA_964490145.1 uncultured Enterobacteriaceae bacterium | reverse complement strand
CACAAGGTTTTGATCCTTGCATGCGGAGGTTCGAATCCTCCCACCCCAGCCATATGCGAACCTGGAACACTGTAAAATACATCTCCTGGCAAACAATCAACACGGAAAATAAAGGAACTGCGCAATGGCCAACAACCTGATGGTTTTCACCGGAAATGCGAATCCCGAACTGGCGGAAAAAGTCGCCAGGTGGCTGGGCGTTCCGTTGGGACGCGCCGAAGTCCAGAAATTCAGCGACGGTGAAATCAGTGTTGAGCTCAATGAAAATGTCCGCGGACAGGATGTTTTCATCATGCAACCCACCTGCGCTCCCACCAACAGCAACCTCATGGAACTGCTTCTGATGGCCGACGCCCTGCGCCGCTCATCTGCCAACCGCATCACCGCGGTAATCCCCTATTTCGGCTATGCCCGCCAGGACCGCCGTGTTCGTTCAGCCCGCGTACCGATCAGTGCAAAGGTGGTGGCTGACATGATTTCCGCCGTCGGCGTCGACCGCGTCCTGACTGTTGATCTTCATGCTGAACAGATCCAGGGTTTCTTCCGCATCCCGGTGGACAACGTCTATGCTTCCCCGGTGCTGGTGGACGAAGTCCTGCGCCAGAATTACAAAAACCTGATTGTCGTTTCACCCGATATCGGTGGTGTGGTCAGGGCCAGGGCCTTTGCCAAACAGCTGGATATTGATCTGGCCATCATCGACAAACGCCGCCCCAAGGCCAACGAATCCCAGGTCATGCACCTGATCGGTGATGTGAAGGATCGCACCTGTCTGATCGTCGACGACATGGTTGATACGGCTGGTACTCTCTGCAAGGCCGCTGACGCCCTGAAAGAACAGGGTGCCATCAAGGTGGTTGCCTACTGTACCCACGCCGTACTGTCTGGCAATGCCATGGACAACATTAATAATTCTTCCCTCGACTCGCTGGTGGTTACCGATACCATCCCCCTGTCGGAGGAAGCCAGGAAATGCAAGAAGATCCGTCAACTCACCATGGGCAGGTTCCTGGGTGAGTCGATCCGACGGGTCAGCAATGAAGAATCTGTCAGCGCCATGTTTGACAACACCTGAGGCAAGCCCCGGGACAAACAGGTGCAGCAGTAAAAGCCGTCCCCGACACTGGTCGCAAGTATCGGGGACATTTTTATAACGGGCATAATTGCCCAAAACATGCAGGATGACGAGCGCAGTCCAGGCAGACCAACTGCCCAGAATCAGGCTCAGCAACTGCGAGGAAACAACAATGTCTAATACTGAATTCACTCTGGAAGCGAAAGCCAGAAACGATAAAGGGAAAGGTGCGAGCCGCCGCCTGCGTCGCCTGGCCAACGAAGTTCCAGCCATCATTTATGGTGCCGGCAAGGAACCAACAGCGATCAGCCTGGTGCATGACGATCTTATGCATGCTTCAGACAATGAAGCTTTTTTCACCCACATTCTCGAAATCAATGTGGAAGGCTCCAAGGAAAGCGTCATCATCAAGGACATGCAGCGTCACCCTGCCAAACCGGTCATCATGCATGCTGACTTCCAGCGCGTTAAGGCCGACCAGGAACTGCACGTGAACATTCCATTGCACTTCATCAATGAAGATACCTGTGTTGGTGTGAAGCAGGACGGCGGCCAGATCAGCCATCTGCTCAACGAGCTGGAAATTCACTGTCTGCCCAAAAATCTGCCTGAATACATCGAAGTGGATGTTGCCAATCTGCATCTGGGCGATTCCATCCATATCGCCGACCTGACCCTGCCTGAAGGCGTCAGCAGTGTTGCCCTGTCTCATGGCGAAGAAGGCAACCACGGTGTGGTTCAGGTCATCAAAGTCAAAACCCAGGATGATTCCGGTTCTGACGATGCTGCAGAAGACGGCGAGTCCTCCGACAGCGAAGACTAAGCCATCCTCACCCGTGGTGATGGCATCAATCCATGACTAGTGGTATCAAACTGATTGTTGGCCTGGGAAATCCGGGCCAACAATACCGTTTTACCCGGCACAATGCCGGAGCCATGTTTGTCGAAACCCTCTCTGATGATTTCCGCGGCACCTTGCGGCCTGAAAGCAAATTTTTTGGCCTGGCAGACAAAATCATTATCAACAACCATGACGTTCGCCTGCTTTTCCCCACCACGTATATGAATAACAGTGGACAGGCGGTATCTGCCATGGCGAAGTATTTCGATATTGCCCCGGACAATATCCTGGTGGCATACGACGAACTGGATTTACCGGTTGGCGAAGTGAAACTGAAAACCGGTGGCGGCCATGGCGGCCATAACGGCGTAAGGGACATTATCAAGGCTCTTGGCACCAATGATTTTCATCGCTTACGCATTGGTATAGGTCGCCCGACAGGCAAGGGTGTCGATTATGTCCTTGGTGTACCGCCAAAATCCGAGGCCGATGCCATCCAGAATAATATCGACGAGGCTATCGCCCTTCTCCCGCTGTTGGTGGAGGGAAAATTCCAGATTGCCATGAACAAACTTCACACCCGGGATGACACCAGGTAACCCCCTGGCCCCGGTACTATATACAGACCAGATTAACCAGGACTTAGATTATGGGAATCAAATGCGGCATTGTGGGTTTGCCAAACGTGGGAAAATCCACCCTGTTCAACGCACTGACCGAAGCCGGCATTGCGGCTGAAAACTTCCCCTTCTGCACTATAGAGCCCAATGCCGGCATTGTATCGATTCCCGACGCGCGCCTGGATGCCTTATCAGCCATCGTCAAGCCGCAAAACGTGATTCCCACTACCATGGAATTCGTGGACATTGCCGGCCTGGTGGCAGGGGCCTCCAAGGGTGAAGGCCTGGGCAACCAGTTCCTGCACAACATTCGCGAAACCGATGCCATCGCCCACGTGGTGCGCTGTTTCGAGGACGAGAATGTCATCCATGTGTCCAACAACGTACATCCCAAAAGCGACATTGAGATCATCAATACCGAACTGGCCCTGGCCGACCTGGAAAGTGTTCAGAAAGCCTACGACAAGGTCAGCCGTGTGGCCAAGAGCGGCGACAAGGATGCCCAGAAACAGACCGCTCTGCTGGACAGGATCCAGAAGCATCTGGATGAGGGCAAGCCGGTGCGCAGCCTGGGTCTGGATGATACTGAAAAAGCCGCTATCTACAGCCTGCACCTGCTGACCATCAAGCCCACCCTGTACATCGCCAACGTGGATGAAAACGGTTTTGAGAACAACCCCCATCTTGACCAGGTGAAAGCCATTGCGGAGGAAGAAGGTGCGGAAGTGGTGGCCGTCTGCAACAAGCTGGAAGCAGAGATTGCCGAACTTGAAGCCGAGGAAAAGCTGGAATTCCTGCAAGACATGGGCATGACCGAACCCGGTCTGGATCGTGTGATCCGCGCCGGCTACAAGTTATTGGGCCTGCAGACCTATTTCACCGCAGGCGTAAAAGAAGTACGCGCCTGGACAGTAAAAGTCGGCGCCACGGCCCCGAAAGCAGCCGCTGTCATCCATACGGATTTCGAAAAAGGCTTTATCCGTGCAGAAGTGATCGGGTATGAGGATTTCATCACCAACAACGGTGAACAGGGCGCCAAGGATGCCGGCAAATGGCGCCTGGAAGGCAAGGACTACATCGTCCAGGATGGCGACGTTATCCACTTCCGCTTCAACGTCTAAATCTTGACAATGGCGGGTCATATAACGACAATGCGCATCCTTCAAGGCTACGTAGCTCAGCCGGTTAGAGCACAGCATTCATAATGCTGGGGTCAGTGGTTCAAGTCCACTCGTA
>CAZBBS010000192.1:0-3773 GCA_964490145.1 uncultured Enterobacteriaceae bacterium | reverse complement strand
GATGAGCTCACCTTCCTGGACTTCAACTTCGCTCACAACATATCGCCTTTCGGAATATTGCCTCTCGGAACATTGCCTATTGTATTGGCACCCTTTGGTGTCTTGCCGCCCGGGGAGTTCCCCCACAGCCAGCCAGATACCTGCAGCTGCCACTTCGAAACATATTGGCAGATTAGGCAGCATTAAATTTTTGCCTTAACAGGGAAATTGACGTGGTAACGCACTTGTGATTTTGCGCCGCGGCAAACCATAGCCGCAGGACAGCCCGGAGGGGGCGCAAAGGCACGCAGACGGCGACGCACGGCGATCGGCGTGATCGCAAAATCTGATTAAATTTAATTCCCGCGTTAACTCTTAATTAATTTGGCTTGCCTAAACTCCCCATCGGGGAGAGATCATGACAACATTCAATGATGTGTTGAACGCGCTGCGGGCGCAGGCAAAAAGCCCGCGCGAAAAGGGAACGCTGTTCGAAGATTTAATGGTGGCAATATTGCCTCAAATTCCGGATGCCGGTTTTGAGTCTGTCTGGACATGGAAAGACTGGCCGGATCGTAAGGCCACTACCGGAATGAATGCACAGGACATCGGAATTGATCTTGTCGGCAAACGCCGTGATGAGAGCGGCTATTGCGCCATCCAATGCAAATTCTATGATCCCGAAACACAAATTCGGGCGGAAGATCTGGGCACATTCTTTACCATGTCCGGCAAATCGGCCTTCAGTTCACGGTTGATTGTCGCCACAAGTGACAAATGGACAAAGCATGCAGAAACAGCCATTCGGCATCAGGAGCCGCCTGTTTCCCGCATGCGGTTTGCAGACCTTGAAGGTCTGGCGATTGACTGGAACCTGTTTGAGCCAAAACGCACCACGATCAATATTGAAAAATACCCTCTGAAAGACCGCCAGAAGGAGGCGCTCAAAGCCGTGACCGACGGCTTCAGGGCAATGGACCGTGGCAAGCTGATCATGGCGTGTGGTACAGGCAAGACATTGACCTCGCTTCATATCGCCGAAACCATGATTGAGGGCAGTGGCCATGTTCTGTTTCTTGTGCCGTCTATTTCGCTATTGGCACAAAGCCTTCACGAATGGTCCTTCCAAAGACGCAAGGATCATCGCTATATCGCCGTATGTTCGGATACCAAGGTGGATAGAACATCCGAAGACAGTGCCATCGAGGATTTGATCTTTCCGCCCTCAACCGAAGCCGCCAGCGTTGCCATTGCCTTGTCCCAGCATGCCAACCGTATGACGGTCGTGTTCTGCACCTATCAGTCAATTGATGTCATTCATCAGGCACAAATGATCGGCGCGCCTGATTTCGATCTGGTGATCTGTGATGAGGCGCACCGCACCACGGGCATTGACCGCGGAAATCTGGAAAAGGGCAAGACCAGTCCCTTTGTGCGGGTGCATGATGCTGACTATCTGAAGGCGGCAAAGCGCCTGTATATGACGGCAACACCGCGCATATACACTGATCATTCAAAGCAGAAGGCCAATGACAACAGCATCGGCATCTATTCGATGGATGATGAGGCCGAATATGGCCCGGTCTTTTATCGGCTCAGCTTTTCAGATGCCATAAGCGAGGGTCTGCTGTCAGACTATCGTGTTGTTGTCCTCAACATGTCGGAAGAGCATGTAAGCCGCGACATGCAGGATGCGCTGTCTTGTGAGAGCGAATTGACGGTGGATGATGTTGCAAAAATCATCGGCTGTTACAACGCGCTGCGGAACCGCCCTGAGGAAACCGACAGCAAAAAGCTGAAACGCGTTGTCAGCTTTTCCAACACGATCAAGAAATCAAAGCAGATCAGGGATCATTTTCAGGCTGTTGTCGATGTGCTGGATGAACGGGAGAATGACGGCTTTACCTGCCAGACCGATCATGTTGACGGCACCAACACCGCGTTGGAGCGCAAGAAAAAGCTCGACTGGCTGCGTGAGCCTGCGGGCGCCAATGAACATGGCGAGATTTGCCGCATTCTGTCAAACGCAAGATGCCTGACCGAAGGGGTGGATGTACCGTCACTTGATGCCGCGATTTTTATGAATCCGCGCAAATCACAGGTCGATGTGGTGCAGGCGGTTGGCCGTGTGATGCGCAAGGCAGAGGGCAAGGACTATGGCTATGTGATTCTGCCGATTGTTATTCCGGTCGGGATGACACCTGAAGACGCCCTTGATGACAATGAAACCTATGCGGTGGTCTGGGAAATCCTGCGGGCGCTTCGCTCGCATGATGACCGCCTGCCCAATCTGATCAGCAAGCTTGACCTGAACATGAACAAGCCGAATTTCCTGCATGTCATTGGCGGCAATGCGTGGGATGCAAGTGACAGCGAAAAGGTCAGGCAGGAAGCCCAGCTCCAGCTTCATTTTGACGATGAATTGCGCAATGCGATCTATGCCAGGATTGTTGAGAAGGTGGGCGACCGCCAATATTGGGAAACATGGGCAAAGGACGTGGCGCGGATCCACGATCTGCTTGTCCAACGGATCACCGACCTTGTCGCCGAACACGATCTGCTTGACGAGGTGCTGGCGAATTTTCTGGCAAGCCTGCATCTTGACGTCAATGACACAATCACCAAGGAAGACGCGATTTCGATGATTGCCCAGCAGATCATCACCGAACCGATCTTTGATGCGCTTTTCGACAAACATTCATTCAGCCAATATCACGCCATGGCATCCAGCCTTGGCAATATCATCAGCTATTTTGATGAATATGGCCTGACCAACGAACTTGCCGGCATGGAACGCTTTTACCACAGCGTTCGTCAGAACGTATCCGGCATAGACAATCCCGCCGCCCGCCAGAAAGTTGTGATTGAGCTGTATGAAAAATTCTTCAAGACGGCATTTCCCAAGGAATCGGAAAGCCTTGGCATTGCCTACACACCGATTGAAATTGTCGATTTCATCCTGCACAGCGCCGATCATGTTCTCAAAACCGAATTCGGGCGCGGCATCGGTGATGAAAATGTGCATGTCATAGACCCGTTCACCGGCACCGGCACCTTTGTCAATCGTCTGATCAGCAACCCCGATCTGATCCCCGATGACAGGCTGGCGCATAAATATGCGCATGAAATCCACGCCAATGAAGTTTTGCTGATGGCCTATTACATTGCCTCGGTGAATATCGAAATGGCCTATCACGCCCGGCTCCGGGATATGGATGTCGATATGGATGACGGCTACACATCTTTTGAGGGGATTGTGCTGACCGACACGTTCCAGCTTTATGAACGCAAGGCAACACCGCAGGATGATATGGCCGACCGGTTCCTGATAGAAAATAATGACCGCCGCATCCGCCAGCTTGAGGCACCGATCCGCGTCATTATTGGCAACCCGCCTTATTCGGCGGGGCAGAAATCGGAAAATGACGCTAACAAGAATTTGTCCTATCCAAAGCTGGATGACAGCATCCGCGCCACCTATGCCGCACAGTCCAATGCATCATATATTCAGAATTTATATGACTCCTATATCCGCGCTTTTAAATGGGCGTCAAATCGCATTGGCGATGAAGGCGTCATCGCCTTTGTTTCCGGTGCGGCGTGGATAGACCGGGCCTTTGCCGATGGCATGCGTAAATGTCTGGCCGAAGAGCTTTCTGCCATTCACATTTTTCACCTTCGTGGCGACATTCGCAAAAACATGCTGTCAAAGGGGCTGGCAAAGGAAGGCGAAAATGTTTTTGGTCAGGCCAGCATGACCGGCATCGCCATCACCATCCTGACCAGAAACCCGA
>CAZBBS010000191.1:1372-3804 GCA_964490145.1 uncultured Enterobacteriaceae bacterium | reverse complement strand
TCCATCGCTCGTGCGGTAGGTGCCGGCGCTGTGCCACGCCATACGGATGAAGAATGGTCCATAGTGACCGTAGTCAGCCGGCCACCAGTCCTGGGATGTTTTCATCACATCCACGAGGTCGGCTTTCAGGGCTTCCAGGTCCAGGGTGCTGAAGGCTTCGGCGTAGTCGAAGTCGCCACCCATGGGGTCGGACTCCGGAGAATGCTGGCGCAATGGCTCCAGATTCAGACTGTTGGGCCACCAGTAGTCATTGTCCGGCATGCGGTCCTGGGCCATGACCGGTCCGCTAGCTGCTACTGCAATGGCAGCCGCGAGGGCAGTTACGGCAGGGAGTTTGTGTTTTAACATGATGGGGTCTCCTCAAAAGGTTCATGCATCCTGGCAGCGACGACGTGTCTCTGACAGGTTGGTGTATATCCTATTGGGAGAGAACAGTGACGGCTAATCGGTTTTCCCGACTAACACGATTGATGTTTTCAATAGCAAAGCGCCAGGTGTTTGCGGTGTTTGATTGCTTGCTGTTTCGTCTGTCGGTAGGTTTCCTGAATGATCCAGGCATCATTGCTTGCCCGGTGTCGTTCAAGGCCGGCATTCAGGATGACGCTGTCCTTGGTCTGGTGCCAGAGTGTCATCTGCTGTTCGGAGAGAATGATTTCAAGCGGACTGATAGTAAAGGCCATCTCGATACCAGCACATTCAAACAGTCTGATGAGCCAGGGCTTGTCCACTACCCAGCCATCCGAGTAAAGCGTCAATCCTGACAACAGGCTGTTCAGCGTGTGGGCAACATACTGCAGGGGTTTGCCATGAATGTTGAGTTTTTCACGACTCACCTTGTGAACCCGTTCTGCTTCTGGATCCCAATGGGTCCAATCCGGCGCGGGAGTGATCAGGGAGCAGAAGCGTTTGCCATCACTCAGCACAATACCCACCTCAATAGGATAGCTTTGGCTGCCAAAGCCCGACGCTTCTACATCGATGATGTTGGGTAGTTCACGTGTGTTCATCGTGGTGCGCTGCCAGTGTGCTGTTTCTGTCAGTACAGGTTGCCGGGCAACCTGATATGAAAGTGCTAAGACGAAATAACGGTTTGGCGCCCGCCAAACTTGAGGATTTCCTGTGGCGGCAGATTGTTTTAAGAATTTATTTCGGATTAAATGATTTCCATTGTTTTACCTGACGATAAGGAATTTCCATGAACCAGACAGCCCAGTGGCCAAGCAAAACCCGGGATATCCATAACCATCACATGGACTCCACGATCTGGGATGAACTCAAGTTCCGTGATGACGACATCATCATCGGCACCTACGCGAAGGCAGGTACCACCTGGACGCAGCAGATCATCGGGCAGCTGGTTTTCAACGGGGATCCTGCCATTTCTGCCCATGATTATTCTCCGTGGCTGGATATCCGGATCATGCCGAAAGAAGACAAGCTCGGCATGATGGAAGCGCAGACCAACCGGCGCTTTATCAAGACCCATCTGCCGCTTGATGCATTAACTTTTCACCCGCCGGCCAAGTACCTTTATGTCGCCCGTGATTTTCCCGACATCGTCTGGAGCCTGCACAACCACCTCCACCATGCCAATGACCTGTTCTACGAGATGTTCAATGAGACACCCGGGCTGGTAGGGCCGAAGCTGCCGCGTCCGCCCGCGGATGTGTACGAATTCTGGAAACTGATGCTGCACGGGGAATATCCCATGTGGTCCTTCTGGGAAAATATCAGGACCTGGTGGGAATTCCGGCACCTGCCCAACATCAGACTGGTGCATTTCAATGACCTGAAAAAAGACATGGCAGGCGAGATCCGGGCAATGGCGCAATTCCTGGATATGACTATCGATGAGTCCCGCTGGCCGGCCATTGTCGAGCACTGCTCCTTCGACTGGATGAAGGCCAATGCCGACCGGGTTGTCCCGATGGCAGGTGACGTCTTTGAAGGCGGCGCCAGAACCTTTATCAACAAGGGCTCCAACCAGCGCTGGAAGGATGTCCTGTCCGATGCGGACATTGCCGAATATGAGGCCATTGCCAGGAAAGCGCTCGGGGATGAGTGCCTGCAGTGGCTCAGGTATGGTAAAGCCCAATGACACTGGATCAAATTGCCGCGCTCGCTGAGGTCATTTCATCGGTTGCAGTGGTGGTGTCGCTGATTTACGTTGCAAAGCAGCTGAAGCAGAACACAGGCATGATGCAGGTCAGCGCCTCCAGTGAACGGGTAGACCGGGATTACACGATCGTTGATTCGCTCATCGCGAACAAGGACCTGGCGGATATCTGGAACAGGGCGCAAGACCATTTCGATGAACTGGATGCGTCTGACCAGACGAGAATGCTGTTCTTTGAACGGCGAGCCCTTATCCTTTGGCACCACCTGTACAACCTGAAGAAAAAAGGGCTGATCACGGAAGCGGACTGGGAAGT
>CAZBBS010000191.1:0-1272 GCA_964490145.1 uncultured Enterobacteriaceae bacterium | reverse complement strand
TTTGTCGGCTACCTGGAAAACATGAAGCTGCCCCATCCACGGCAGATCAATATCGCCGTGCCGGCCAACCTGAAAGCGGGGAAGCCGGATACCATCCCGGTGGCACCTGAGTGGGCGCCGGTGGTCACCACTTACAGCGGATATCGGGAAATCTCACCGCAGTGGGTGGCGGCCAATCGGGACAAGGTGACGATCCTGGACGTTCGCACGGATGTTGAAGTCGAGGAAGAACGTTCTCGAATCCAGGGCTCAATCCATATACCCATTGATCAACTGCGGGATCGGTTAAAGGAAGTACCCAAGGACAAGCCTGTCATGACCATTTGCAGGTCAGGTAGGCGTTCCGTGCTGGCCAACACGGTGCTGAATCAATTCGGTTGGGAGGAAGTGGCCAGCGTTAAGGGCGGCTTGCTGCAGTGGCAGGAAGAAGGGCTGCCTGTCAGTGAGTAGCATGAACATGTCATTCCGGTTGCAAGAAACCGGAAACGTCAAAGAGGAGAGGAAAATGACATTCACATCATCAGTTAACTGGATCAGGCCAGCGGCCACTCTGTTGGCACTGGCTTTACTGGGCGCCTGTTCATCGGATGAAGCGGATACAGCAGATGGCGCATCAGTGCAGTCCGGTGGGACATCAGGCATCACCGCCTTTGTGGGAGCGCGCATCATTCCTGGAGATGGCTCGCCCGCTATCGAAGCTGGCACATTTGTTGTTGAGAATGGACTGATCACTGCGGCCGGTGTGGCAAATGAAGTTCAAATCCCTGACGGTGCCAATCGGGTAAACCTTGCCGGCGCCACCGTCATGCCCATGATGTCCGATACCCATACCCACCTGAATACAGAACGTGAGGCACTCGCCAATGATCTGCGCAGCAGGGCCGGCATGGGCATCAATGCCGCCATGAGCCTGGGGATGGATGGTTCAGACCCCGTCTTTGAAGTGCAGAAGGATGCCATTCCCGGAGCTGCCCGTTATTTCACGGCAGGGCGGGGTATTACACGGCCGGAACCAGGCAGGACCGATGTGCCACACTGGGTGAATACGCCGGATGAAGCCCGTGAAGCCGTGCGTGAGGAAGCGGCTCGCGGTGTGGATATCATCAAGATCTGGGTGGACGATCGCAATGGTCAGTATGAAAAGATGACGCCTGAACTGTATGGCGCAGTGATAGATGAAGCCCACCAGCTTGGACTGAGAACCACCGCTCACCTGTACAACCTGTCAGATGCCAAGGGACTGATGGAAGCCGGCATCGACGCCTTTGCCCA
>CAZBBS010000190.1:0-3881 GCA_964490145.1 uncultured Enterobacteriaceae bacterium | reverse complement strand
GAAAAACAGCAAAGCCCGGTTCGAATGTGCTGAGATAATTAGCTAACCAAAGCAACACAGCTACTGCCCTCCTTGTTGCAGTTTGAGCGTGTTAATCACACGATCCATTTGTGCCGACCGCGATCCTTTCACTAAGATCACATCAGCTTCATGAGCGCTTTCAATTAGGAAGTTGCTCACCTCATCGTGGGTCGAAAAATACATCGCTTGGGCGCCATATCCCCGAGCGATCGGCTCTGCAGTACCCGTCGTAATTAATCGATCAATACCTTTTGATTTTGCATAAGCCCCGAGAGCATGCATTTCGCTTTCCGCGGCCTCACCCAGCTCGCTTAAGCCGCCCATCGCGAGTACTCGTTTGCCTTGGCGTGTTGCCAACCAATCAATCGCCGCGCGAACTGCTTGCGGGCTCGCGTTGTAGGTGTCGTCGACTAACAGAGCGTTTGGCAACTGAATAGGAGTCATTCGACCTGGCTCGATCGATGCGGCCTCGAGTCCATTGATAATCTCTTGATCGGTGGCTCCGGCAGCGATCGCCATCGCTGAAGCAAGCGCGGCGTTTTCCATGAAATGCTGCCCAAGTGTCGGCAATGACGCATTGAGTTCTCGACGGTCATAGCGCATTTGCAGTTTTTGCTCAGACATTTGAAACCAAGTAAGATCAGCGGCGCTTCGACCAACACTAATGACGCGTCGTGAACTCGCCCGACTCACCCATTCTTCGAATGCCGGTTCGTCACGATTCAGAATGACCACTCCATCGATCGCAGTCTGATCAATGATTTCACCTTTCCCCTGAACAACTCCTGCTATGGAGCCAAAGCCTTCAAGATGCGCTGCACGGGCATTGAGAAGCGCTGAAATTTGCGGTCGAACAATCGATGCCAAGTGATCAATTTCACCGACCGCCGACGCCCCTAATTCAAATAATGCATAGGGATGATGTGGCCGGAGACGAGCCATTGTCAGTGGTACACCCAAGTGGTTATTCAGATTTCCTTGAGTCACTAAGATGGAGTCTGCGCCAGATCGACGTGCCATTTGCATCAGTATTGAGGCTAAAAACCCGCGAGTACTTGTCTTACCCTGGCTTCCTGTCAGAGCAAACACCTGTCCTGCATACGAATCACGCATCGCACGCGCGAGCTCAGTCATCGCTTGGAAAGTGTCTGTAACGCAAATAGACGGCAGAATTGTGGTCGGCTTCATGACAAGCGCAGCAGATGCGCCGCTTTCTGCTGCATTGGCGATGTAATCATGGCCATCACGGTCAGCTGTCAAAGCAACAAACAAGTCCCCTTTAGCCGCCTTTCGACTATCGATAGCCAATCCCTGGATCACCGGGTTACCTGATGCGATCCCGTTCACAACTGAAGCCATCTCATTCAGTGAGCTAGGAAGCATGCTGCACCTCCGAGCCCATTAAGCCGAATAACTGAGCCACTTCCGCTCGATCAGAATAAATAACGGATTTTTGACCGATGATCTGAGTATTTTCATGGCCTTTGCCAGCAAGTAATACCCAGTCATTAGCAGCCGCATTTTTAACTACAAATCGAATAGCCTCAGCGCGATCAAGTTCCTCCAAAATTGGAGCCTTTGTCATACCTGACCGAATATCATTTAGAATATTTTGAGGCGATTCCGATCGAGGGTTGTCGGATGTCAGCACTACATGATCAGAGAATTCCGATGCGACGGCACCCATCAGTGGACGCTTACCGACGTCGCGGTCACCGCCACAACCAAAGACCGACCAGACTTCCCCATCACAATGCGCTCGACACGTTTTAATCGCGTTTTCGAGTGCATCAGGGGTGTGCGCATAATCAACAACAATTGTTGCGAAGTCAGGCGTTCTGAACCACTCCATCCGCCCAGGAGCTGCCTCTAATTCTGGAATTGCAATAAGCGCCTGATCGATCTGCTTGGGCAGTAATGCTGAAATAGCTGCCAAAGCGGCCATCATGTTCGATGCATTGAACGCTCCCAATAATCTGGTGTTCACTTCATGCACCTGCCCGTTCAGTGCAATACGAATAGTTGATCCATTGGCTGATGGCTGAATCGCTTGGATGTCGACATGCTCTGCACCACAACCGTAGGTCACGACAGTTTCAGAAGGCACACTTTCTGAGAGCTTCCGGCAAAAGTCGTCGTCTGCATTAAAGACCGCTACTTTCAGATTAAAGTCATGGAACAAACGTGCTTTAGCGGCACCGTACGCCTCCATGGTCTCGTGATAATCTAAGTGATCGCGAGTTAGGTTCGTGATGACCCCGGCACTAAAAGGAATTCCATCGACACGGTATTGGTCGAGTGCGTGAGATGAAACTTCCATTGCAACAAAATTGACACCGCGACCCTTAAGTTCAGCAAACATCGATGCCAAGGTTATTGCATCCGGGGTTGTGCGATCAGACTCGATCAGCTTGTCCGCACCAACCGAAACACCAAGGGTTCCGATTCGTGCAGCTTTGAAACCTAAGCGCTCAGCGATCTGCGCGATCAAATGAACTGTCGTGGTTTTGCCATTGGTACCTGTGACCCCAACGATATGCATTCCAGAACACGGATTTCCATAAAATGCGTGAGCAATGCGACCCAGTTCACGTCTTAACCCAGGAACGCGTAGCGCTGGGACCGTCTTCGGAGGCTCTCCATCCCAGTCGTCATAAATAATCGCTGACGCACCCGATGTAATGGCCCCATCAACGTAATCCATTCCGTGACCAGTTGACCCCTTGATGGCTACAAACAGTGTTCCAGAGGTGACTTTCCGCGAGTCGAGTGTCAAATCCAACACATCAACGCCCGAGGCCCGATCGAAGTGGAGACCGATCTCTGCCAAGAGCTGGTCCAAGCGCATCAATTAGCCCTCCCTGCAAGCATCGACTGATCGAGCTTATCGGGTGGAATATCATAGATGCGCATGACGTCATCCATCACATCCGCAAAGACGGGTGCCGCGACTTGACCGCCGTAATATTGTTGAGACCTTGGATCATCCACTGAGATCGCCATTACAAATCGCGGATTTGCGATTGGCGCGAGACCCACAAAACTAGAAATGTATTGTCGGCTCGCATACGAACCATCAGCGTATTTCATCGTGGTTCCGGTTTTACCCCCAACGTGATACATCGGGATCTGAGCGCGACGTGCTGTGCCGCCCTCTTCGGTGACTGCCTGAAGCATCGGGAGCACCTTCTGCACCGTATCCTTTTTAAAGATACGAACAGGCCTTGGTGTTACACCCTCAGCTAATAATGTTAGGGGTTGAAGAACACCGCCATTTGCAAAAACGCTATAAGCTTGCGCCAACTGAATCGTTGTGATGTTTAAGTTATATCCGTATGACAGTGCTGCGCGATCAAGGTCTCGCCACGTCGCGTAGCTCGGCAAAAAGCCTTCTTCTTCACCAGGAAATCCCGTTGCAGTCGGTTGGCCGAGCCCGAGAAGCGCGAGACGATCCCTTAAGGCCGAAGGCTCCATCATCATTGCTATTTTGGTGGTACCAACATTCGATGACTTCGCAATCACTGTATTGACGTCAATCTCGCCGTAATTGCTCACGTCACTGATCACATGCCCTTGTACTCGCATGCGACCCGGAGATGTTTCAATTAACGTATCCGGTTCAACCAAACCAAGATCGAGTGCAGTTGCAACCGTAAATGGCTTAATTGGGGAACCGGGCTCCATCAGATCGGTGACCGGACGATTCCGAACGCGTTCCGGCGTGCGAGTTGCCATATCGTTTGGATTAAAAGCCGGCTGCGCCGCTAACGCCAGCACCTCTCCTGTCCAAGCGTCGACAAGAACCGCGCTACCGCCGGCGGCTCGCGCTCGCGCCACCGCTTCTTTCAGTGCGCGATACG
>CAZBBS010000189.1:2864-3951 GCA_964490145.1 uncultured Enterobacteriaceae bacterium | reverse complement strand
GCCCTGGGTGTGAGGGCAGCGACGGAGTCTATAACCACGACATCAACAGCACCTGAACGCACAACCATGTCGCAGATTTCAAGAGCCTGCTCACCGGTGTCCGGCTGGCTGACCAGCAGGTTATCCACATCCACGCCCAGTGCTTCAGCGTAAATAGGGTCCAGGGCATGTTCGGCATCAATAAAGGCGCAGGTCCCGCCTTTCTTTTGTGCTTCCGCAACCACCTGAAGAGCCAAGGTGGTTTTACCTGAGGATTCAGGGCCATAAATTTCTACAATACTGCCTTTTGGCAAGCCGCCTATCCCCAGTGCAATATCCAGCCCCAGGGAACCTGTGGAAATGGCAGGAATGGCAATACTTTCGGAGTCCCCAAGACGCATCATGGAGCCCTTACCGAACTGTCTTTCAATCTGTGCGAGGGCTGCGCTCAAGGCTTTTTCTTTATTGGAATCTTTCTGTTCAGACATATCCGCCAAGGATCCTTGTGAGTAAGTATGGTTATTAAAAAAAGCCTGAAAAAACAGGCCTTAATGAGTGAAAACAGCTATTTTCATGCTTCCGGAATTGCTCCGGAAAAACCGCTTTCCTATGCGCTTCATTAAAGCAGATAAAGGGGGTTTATTCAAAAAAGAAATGCGATTTTCCCCTCTGTCCGAGCAAAAAGTTGGACCCCGATTTAAGTTAACGTAGAATCATGATTTTCCACTATTCGCAGCGCTAGCAGTCCCTTGGCCAAGTCTTCCGAACAGCACACCCCCATGATGCAGCAGTACCTCAAGGTGAAGGCTGATCATCCGGATGAATTGTTGTTTTACCGAATGGGCGACTTCTATGAGCTGTTTTACAAAGATGCTGAAAAGGCATCCCGCCTGCTCGATATCACACTGACAGCCCGCGGAAAATCCGCCGGTTCACCCATCCCCATGTGCGGCATTCCCTACCATGCCGCAGACCGTTACCTGGCAAAACTGGTGGAGGCCGGTGTCTCCGTGGCCATTTGTGAGCAAATTGGTGACCCGGCAACCAGCAAGGGACCGGTTGAACGCAAAGTGGTTCGCCTGATAACCCCGGGCACGCTGAGTGACGA
>CAZBBS010000189.1:0-2764 GCA_964490145.1 uncultured Enterobacteriaceae bacterium | reverse complement strand
TGGGAATTTGATCTGGATACGGCAAACCGGCTGCTGACACGCCAGTTCAATACGGATTCTCTTGAAGGATTCGGCTGCGCCCACCTGCATTGCGCCATTCAGGCCGCCGGCTGCCTGCTCAGTTATGCCCGAGAAACACAGCAAACAGACCTGCCCCACGTGCAATCCATCAAAGTGGAGCATACAGAGGACAGTCTGATTCTGGATGCCATCAGCCGCAGAAATCTGGAAATAGACAGAAACCTTGCAGGAGGAACAGAAAACACCCTGCTGGCCCTGCTTTCCAGGTGCGCCACCCCCATGGGCACGCGCTTGCTCGGCCGCTGGCTGCATCGCCCCATACGAGACCATGAACAGATCCGGCTAAGGCAGGATGCCGTTGCGGCATTGCTGCGCGATTATGGGGATGAAAATATTCATGACGGTATCAAACCTGTCGGGGATCTCGAACGCATCCTCTCCAGGGTGGCACTAAGAAGTGCCCGTCCCCGGGATTTAAGCAACCTGCGTTCTGCCCTGAAATGCCTGCCAGGACTTAACGCACAACTTGCCGGCATTGAATCACCCAGATTGCATTCCCTGTCCAGTGACATCAATGAATTTCCGGCGCTGGCACAACTACTAGAGGCCGCTGTCTGTGAAAATCCTCCCGTTGTCATAAGGGAAGGAGGCGTGATTGCCGATGGTTATGATGCTGAGCTGGATGAGTTGCGCCAACTCAGCACCAACGCCAATGATTTCCTGATCCGTCTTGAGGATGAAGAAAAAAAACGCACTGGCATCAATACCCTCAAGGTAGGCTACAACCGGGTACACGGCTACTACATCGAGATCAGTCGCCTGCAGTCTGAAACCGTTCCTGCAGACTATATTCGGCGGCAGACCCTTAAAAATGCTGAACGTTTCATCACGCCCCAGTTAAAGGAGTTTGAGGACAAGGTCCTGAGTGCCAGGTCCAAGTCCCTGGCAAGGGAAAAGCACCTGTACGAAAACCTGATTGAAACCATCGCCGGCGACCTGCCAGATCTTCAAAAGGCAGCGTTTGCCCTCAGCGAACTGGATGTACTGGCGAATTTTGCCGAGCGGTCCCGGGCGCTTAATCTGAGCTGCCCTGTTTTGACGGATGAGCCCGGCATTTCCATACGCCAGGGGCGCCACCCCGTGGTGGAAGATGTCATGGACACGTCTTTTGTTGCCAATGACATCGACCTTGACCAGGCGAGCAGTATGCTGATCATCACAGGCCCTAACATGGGTGGTAAATCCACCTATATGCGCCAGACTGCCCTGATTACACTGCTTGCCTATACAGGCTGCTTCATCCCCGCTGAATCAGCCCGTATCGGGCCGGTGGATCGTATTTTCACGCGGATTGGTTCATCAGACGACCTGGCCGGTGGACGTTCAACGTTCATGGTGGAGATGGCGGAAACGGCCAATATTCTTCACAACGCCACGTCATCCAGCCTGGTATTGATGGATGAAATTGGCCGTGGCACCAGCACTTTCGATGGACTGTCACTGGCCTGGGCAAGCGCCGTCTATATTGCTGCAGAGATAAAAGCCTTTACCCTGTTTGCCACCCATTATTTTGAGTTGACGGCATTACCCGAGTTATATCCGGGCATCCGAAATGTACATCTGAATGCCACAGAACATGACAAGGGCATAGTCTTTCTCCATGCGGTAGAACCGGGTCCTGCCAATCAGAGTTATGGCTTGCAGGTAGCCCAGCTCGCCGGCATCCCGTCCCAGGTGATCAACAAGGCTCGCAAGAAACTGAGCCAACTGGAGCAGGATGAAAGCCTGCATGCCTCATCAGGCAACCAGTATACTCAGTCACAGACGGAATTGTTCAGTGAACCCCCGCCCCATCCAGCCCTGGATTTTCTCGATGAACTGTCACCGGATGACCTGACGCCCCGTCAGGCCCTGGACATGTTGTACAAACTCAAAAACCTGCTCTGATCTGCTTCAGGCAGGCATCTATAAATTTACTATCCCAAATGCTATCGGGTAGAATAGCCCCTGTTTTTTACCTGCCCGGTGCCAGGAATTCGACTTTGCCAGGGCAATAACCAGCTTTTTAAGGGAGCAAGAACATGACCTTTGTTGTCGGTGAAAACTGTATCAAGTGTAAACACACAGACTGTGTAGAAGTCTGTCCAGTCGACTGTTTTTATGAAGGCCCGAATATGCTGGTCATCAATCCTGATGAATGTATTGATTGCGCCCTCTGCGAGCCGGAATGTCCTGTAGACGCTATTTATGCTGATGATGAACTGCCTGATGAGCAACAGGAATTTCTGGAAATCAATGCCGAACTCAGCCAGAAGTGGGAAAACATCACCGAAATGAAGGGTGCACTGCCTGATGCCGAAGAATGGGCTGGCAAACCGAACAAACGGGATTATCTGGAAAGGTAACAGGAGAAAGGGACTACGGTCCCTTTCTTTTTGCGCCATGTTTTGCCCTAAGTTTTGCCCAATATCCTGTCCAGTCTTTTTGACCTGTCATTTTCCCTGTCAAAGTACCCTTTCCTAGGCTTTTTATCCTGTACGTCCTTCACTATATCCCGGTTGCCTGGAATCTTAGCTGTGCATCCAGATAGTCTGTAAGTCAGCCTCAATCCGGTTCGGTGAACACTTCAAGATCCAGCCCTTCTGCTCTCAACTTCCTGCCCAGTTTTTCCAGAGCCTGGATCTGTATCTGCCTGACCCGCTCTCGTGTCAACCCTACCAGTGAGCCAAGTTCTTCCAGTGTG
>CAZBBS010000188.1:0-4028 GCA_964490145.1 uncultured Enterobacteriaceae bacterium | reverse complement strand
CTCTGGAACACGGTTATTGAGAGCCCAAGTGTTCGTTGAATCCACAGCATCGAGAGTCGAGAGAGACTCGCTTGCCCTCAAGCTCATCTCCCACCCCGGGTCACATTCAATCCTCATCAAAAGACATAAGCCTCACATATTCCTCAATCATGGGAACCTTGCGTCGGACTTCCTTGAACCCTCCGGAGGCAACCACGAACCCTTCATCCATCACATGCACGACATCAGCATGTTGAATGGTGGATAAACGATGGGCAATCACGATGACGGTAGTTTCTTGACCGAGGTTCCTAATGGCGCCGGCAATGCTTGCCTCAGTAGCAGCATCAAGAGCGCTGGTTGCTTCGTCAAGGATGATGAGCCGTGGGCCACAATACAAAGCTCTCGCCAGACCCAGCCTTTGAATTTGGCCGCCACTTAGCGCATCCGAGTGGTTCCCCAGGGATGAGTAAACCCCGTCTGGCAAAGACTTGACCAGCTCAGATAACTCGGCCCGCTCCAGCGCCTGCCAAACCGCATCCTCCCTGATGTCCCCAGCATCTAGTCCGAGAGCAACATTTTGAGCAATAGATCCCCCAACCAAGCCAGGTTTCTGGGGAACGTAGGAAATGAGACCGGGTTGTTCCCTCCTGAGCTGGTTCGGCGCCATACCGTTCACAAGGACCTTTCCCTTGTCAGGCTCGTATAGCCCCAGAATGAGGTCAACTAACGTAGTCTTGCCGGCGCCAGAGGGCCCGACGATTGCCGCATAGGACCCTTTATCGACTACCACACTGACGGCATTAACAGCGGGGCTTGACTTTCCCTCATGGGTAAAGGTCACTTCACTGAGCTCAATGGAAAGTCCATCATCTTCACGAGGAAGATTGAGATTGGCTGGAGAACTGGGCCCAGAAGAATAGAGTCGAGAATCGAGAAGCTCCGGCTCATCTCTTAATTTCTCCAAAATCGCATGAACTGATTTCACCCACTGTTGCTTGAAACGTAGGTCGTTCCACGTTTGCTGGATGGGCAGAATAGCCCCCATCATTCGAAACGACCCTGCGAGAAATATCCCTAGAGCAAAAAGACTGTCCCCCAAGCTACCGCGACTGAGCTGCCAAACGACAAAGCCGAAAGCTCCAACAATCAAGCCTGTCTCTGCGATATAGCGAGGCAAACTCTTGAGGATTTGGAGCGTGACTGCGGTGCGCCCATCCAGTTTCCTGGCTTCCATATATCGCGTGAGGAAGAAATCTTGCTTGGATAGCACCGCGATTTCTCGAAAGGCGTCGACCATCTCAAGGATTGACCCTCCAGCATCGACACTGGCTTTTTGGATTCTTGCGCCTGCACTGAGATAGCGCTTGGCAGTTGTCAGTTGAATGAGAAACACGAGGACGATGAAGTAAATCAGTATTGCCAAGGCAGCCACCCAATCGACTGCCACGAAAACAACAAACACGGAGATGAACAGAGATATTTCGAGAGCGAGAGCAGTGGCGCTCCCCAACACACCGCTGAAAGCGGCGTTCACCCCTGGACCAGTCAGAAAGCCGATCTCCGCCCTCGAGTGATTCCGAAGCCGTTCTAGGGTTCCTCCAAAGAGGTGCCGAGAAAGCTTGACTGCGTTCTTAATCTCTATCTCAGCCAGGAAAATAGCATTCCATCGATCAAAGAGGATAGCTATTCCTCCCTTGAGGACGAATAAGCCGGCAACCAGCCCGACAAGGAGAGTAATGTTCGCCGGCGTCGGGGAGGGGAGCTCGTATCCAAAGAATTCGTATGTTGTTCCTGAAAGTCCCGTGGCGGTCACCGCGCCCAACAAGCCCATTAGCCCGATTGCGACAATGTCGATGACGTTCAAGACCGCGCGAAAGAAGAACCTCAGAACAAAAAAGCGCTTCTCCCGCTTCGTGAGTAGGGACCATGAGACACCAATGACCTTGAGGAGACTCGCCAGGTCACTCTCGCGGCTCTTGGAGCCAGCCTGACCCCGCAAACGGCTAAGAAAAGAGTGGCTCATCAACCCAGGTCAAACCGGCCGATTCAATGCTTTTCATATCAGCATCGACCATAATTTTTGCAAGTTCAGGTGTCAAAACTTTAGGAGTCCATCCCGTTAACCGCGTTGCCTTTGACGAATCACCGACGAGGGAGTCTACTTCTGCGGGCCTCAAATACCGCTCATCAAAGCCCACATACTGCTCCCAATCGAGTCCTACGTGGCCAAAAGCCATACTGGCAAAATCTCTGACGGTGTAACGGGTCCCGGTTGCCACAACAAAATCGTCTGGCTCCTTGGCCTGCAACATCATCCACATAGCATTCACATATTCCGGCGCGTAGCCCCAGTCACGTTCGGCATCCAGATTTCCCAAATACAGCTTCTCCTGACGTCCTGCACTAATTCGGGCGACAGCCTTGGTGATTTTTCGAGTCACAAACGTTTCTCCCCGACGGGGGGATTCATGGTTGAACAAAATGCCATTCGTCGCGAACATCCCATAACTCTCGCGGTAGTTCTTAGTAATCCAAAAGGAATACACTTTGGCGGCACCGTAGGGAGACCTTGGGTAAAAGGATGTCTCTTCGTTTTGTGGTGGCGGTGACGCACCAAACATCTCTGAGCTCGACGCTTGATAGAACCGTGCGGGAATCCCCGTAATCCTCAGAGCTTCGAGGAGTCGTACCGATCCCAAGCCCGTCGTCTCTCCGGTGAGCTCGGGTTCATCGAAACTCACCCGAACGTGGGACTGAGCCGCCAAGTTGTAGACCTCATCGGGCTCAATTGTTGTCACGAGCGAGATTAGTCGAGAGCTGTCACTGAGGTCTCCATAATGGAGAAACAGACGCTCATCCGCTATTTCCGGATTAGCAAGCAGATGGTCGATGCGAGAGGTATTCGGTGTGGAAGCTCGACGAAACGCACCGTGTACCTCATATCCCTTACTCAAGAGAAGCTCGGCTAGATAGCTACCGTCCTGGCCGGTGATACCGGTAATGAGAGCTTTTTTCACACGCTGTCTTTCGGGATAGTGTCCTCGCACTCTGGCTCGGGCAACTCCAATCTACAGGGACTACGCGGAAACCCTGGGCACCTTCTTCAAACGGAGAAATCGAACGATCCGATTCACGGTGTCAATAGGGTGTCTCAACGGGTAAAGGAAGAACTCAATCTGGTCCCTTCGGGATTCAAGCTCGTCAACAGGGTATGAGTAACTCACAGATTCCGGATGGATCAGTGGAAAACCTAATTCGCTACTTCTCACATCAACGACATAATTCTCAAAAGTCGTGTGAGTTGAACTTGCGCCTAAACCTATGTTCTGTACCAGATTGCGAGCTGGCACGGGATTCAGATAGCCCCTGCTAACACAGTGGACCGCAAAGGGGAGGGCCCAGGAATCAAGAGCCTCTGACTGAGCCATCATGGTGGTCATCGACCGTCTTCTCGGTCCTGAAGCAAACAAACTGGCCAATTCTTGCGATTCCTGTTCAGTCCAGGACACCTCAAGACCCCCGGAGTCTCGGAAACCCCTCCACGTTCGAGCCCATGTTGCCCAACCCCAAATCCTCACGTCTCGCGAGAACGCGTAGGAGTATCCTCCCGGGAATCTTCGTCGCACACGCTGTGATCCGCCAATCATTCCTACCCGCGGATCATCCTCAAAGCGCTGCAGCAACTGCGAGGCAAATACGAAAAACGACCGAGACGGAAGACAGTCATCCTCGAGAATTATGGCGGAGTCCACAATCTCAAACACCCGGTCAAGACCGGAGGAAATCCTGCTCTTCAGGCCCATATTTGTATCTGCATAGATTCTGTGAACCTCGCAGTCCCAATCAACCGACCGAACAATTTCCCGAGTCTCGTTAACCAAGGCAGTATCGCCCGGCTCACCTGCTTTGGGGCCATCCATAATCACGAACAAGACAGAGGGTTGAGCCTCTCGAATAGCTCCAAAAACCCTCCGCGTGTGTTCCGGTCGCCGATAGCCCATGAGTACGACGGGTGCACATTGACTACCGCCAACATTGTTCTCCAC
>CAZBBS010000187.1:0-4029 GCA_964490145.1 uncultured Enterobacteriaceae bacterium | reverse complement strand
TTTCTCAGTATATGAATATGCCATCAGCAGTTCCTAAAGTGATTTTGTTCCAGTCTTGCCTTACCTGATTTCGGGTAGAGATAAAGCTGCGACCCCCGTACCACTTAATCTGTTCTTCAACAGATGATTTTCTTGCTTGTTCTGATTAAGCCCTTTCCGGCTTAAACGCTAAAAGGCGACACCCGTTGAGGGTGTCACCTTTCAGATTTTTACAGTCCAGCAATTGCCAGAAGAGCCAAATTACTTGAGCTCAACACTGGCGCCGGCTTCTTCCAGCTGCTTCTTGATGTCTTCAGCTTCAGCTTTGCTGGCGCCTTCCTTGATTGGGGAAGGAGCGCCATCAACCAGGTCTTTGGCTTCTTTCAGGCCCAGACCGGTGACACCACGAACGACTTTAATGACGTTTACTTTCTTGTCGCCGGCAGAAGCCAGGATCACGTCAAATTCGTCTTTCTCTTCAGCAGCGGCAGCATCGCCACCACCAGCGGCAGGTGCAGCAACGGCCACAGCGGCAGCAGCAGACACACCAAATTTTTCTTCCATTGCTGAAACCAGTTCAACAATATCCATTACTGACAGTTCAGCAATACCTTCAAGGATTTCTTCTTTAGACAGAGCCATGACTCAATCTCCTTTCAAATGTTTTAAACGTTAGTAACTCCAGATGAAAAAATTCACCTGAATCAAGCTGCTTCCTGTTTCTGGTCGCGAACAGCTGCAACCGCCCTGGTTACCTTGGACGGCACTTCGTTCATAGTGCGAGCCAGTTTGGTTACCGGTGCCAGCATGACACTCATCAGAGTGGCCATGGCCTGATCGTATGTTGGCAGTTTTGCCAGCACATCGATCTGGGAGGCAGGCAGCAGGCTTCCACCTACAGCAAGTGCTTTCACTTCAAATTTTTCGTTTTCCTTGGCGAAATCTTTCAGAACACGGGCAGCCGCGCCTGGATCTTCCTGGGAAAATGCCAAAATTGTCGGTCCGACAAGCGCTTCGTTGAGACATTCAAAATCAGTCCCTTCCACAGCTCGTTTCAACAGGGTGTTCCTGACAACACGCAGGTATACCTTGTTATCACGGGCAATACGGCGAAGTGCAGTCATTTTTTCTACAGTGGTACCGTGGTAATCGGCAACAACCGCAGACAAAGCACTTTTAGCAGCTTCGTTGACTTCAGCGACAATCTGACGCTTGTCCTCAATACGAATAGCCACTTTACAGTTACTCCTAAGGTTCAGTTATCACGACAGCTGAAAAGCCATCCATGTGACAACCCGTTAAGAAGGTAAACTTCACCTTCAATTTACTGCTCCAAACTGCGGAACAGCCCTTTCAATCTGGTGAATAATCCGGCGGTAAAGCTGCCGGACGGGTTACACCATCTGCGCAGGAAATATTAAGTAAGTCACCCAAGCTTCAGGTATTCGACTTGATACCGAACTTACCTGTCACCAGGACGCTTACTCCTGCGGTCTTTGACGGCACTGCAAACATCTGTCTGCAACACCCCAAAGTCTGTTTGCCCCATATTTCTGGTGACTTTTCACCAGAGGAGCACTGCCGTGTGATGCTGTTTACAGCATCACAGGACAGAAATTCTTTTTTAGAAATCCAGTGTGGACTGATCTACCAGAACGCCCGGACCCATAGTGGAAGACAGCACCACTTTCTGGACGTAGGTTCCCTTGGCAGAGGATGGTTTGGCCTTTTTCAGATCAGCCAGCAGTGCCTCAAGGTTACCCTTGACTGCACCGGCATCAAAACCGATTTTGCCGATCCCGCCATGGATGATGCCGTTCTTGTCAGTTCTGTAACGAACCTGACCTGCCTTGGCATTTTTTACGGCAGTTTCAACATCCGGCGTTACAGTACCAACCTTCGGGTTAGGCATCAGGCCTTTTGGTCCCAGTATGGTACCCAGCTGACCAACGACACGCATGGCATCCGGCGTGGCAATAACCACATCGAAATCCAGGTTGCCGCCCTTGATGCTGTCAGCAAGATCTTCAAAACCCACGATATCCGCACCAGCAGCTTTGGCTTTTTCAGCATTTTCGCCCTGGGCAAATACGGCAATACGAACATCCTTGCCAGTACCATGCGGCAGAGTGGTAGCACCACGTACAGCCTGGTCGGATTTACGAGGATCCACGCCAAGGTTGATGCTGACGTCGATTGATTCCTTGAATTTGACAGTAGAAAGCTCGGTAAGCAGGGCAACGGCGTCATCAACGCTGTAGGCTCTACCGCGCTCCAGCTTCTCTGCAATCATTTTTGCACGTTTGGTTAATTTAGCCATTAGATAACCCCTTCAGTCTCAATACCGGCACTGCGACAGCTGCCTGCCAATGTGCGAACAGCAGCATCCATATCAGCCGCTGTCAGGTCAGGCATCTTTTCTTTAGCCACCTCTTCCAGCTGGGCACGATTCAGTTTGCCAACTTTTTCTGTGTTGGGACGACCACTGCCTTTCTGGATACCTGCAGCTTTACGCAGCAGAACCGCAGCAGGCGGGGTTTTGGTGATGAAGGTAAAGCTGCGATCAGCATATACCGTGATAACCACAGGAATCGGCAGACCAGGCTCAATGCTTTGAGTCTGGGCATTGAATGCTTTACAGAATTCCTGAATGTTTACACCGTGCTGGCCCAGAGCCGGACCAACGGGGGGACTTGGGTTTGCCTTACCAGCTGCGACCTGCAACTTGATATAAGCAAGTACTTTCTTTGCCATGATGGCCTCCTTTTTGGGTACATGCGCAGAACCTGTGTTCTGCTCCCCTGGCGCTGACATCGATAAATATCAGCGACTTTTATTTCAGGCATCCCTATCTGGAGATACCCACCTAAATTCTTCCTATACCCTGTTTGCCTGATGGGCAGACAGCGGCTTTATCAGCCTTTTTCTACCTGAGAAAACTCAAGTTCGACCGGTGTAGAGCGACCAAAAATGGACACCGCAACGCGGACACGGCTCTTTTCGTAATTCACTTCTTCAACAGTACCGGTGAAATCGTTAAACGGTCCGTCAATAACACGAACCAGCTCACCAGGCTCGTAAACTGTCTTGTGAGACGGTTTATCCACGGTCTCTTCAAGACGGTTCATAATTTCGCTGACTTCACGCTGGGTAATTGGTGCCGGCTTTTCTGCAGTACCGCCAATAAACCCCATAACACGCGGCGTTTCCTTAACCAGATGCCAGGTGTCATCATTCAACACCATTTGCAGCAATACATAACCCGGAAAGAATTTACGCTCGCTTTTGCGTTTCTGGCCTCCGCGCATTTCCAGTACTTCTTCAGTTGGAACCAGCACATCGCCAAAAAGGTCTTTAAAAGGAGAAAGACCAATTCGTTCTTCGAGAGCCTGCTTCACTTTACGCTCGTAACCAGAATAAGCATGTACTACATACCAGCGCTTTTCATTCTCCGATGCTGACATACCTGTGCCTTCTTTGTGTTCTTCAGCCAACGTTATGTTTTTCAATTCTTTGAATGCAAATTGACAGTTGCACCCGGTTGCTTATCCGATAATCAGGGATATCAACCAGCTCAGGAACGAATCAAGTCCCCACAAAATCACTGCAACTATCAGTACTACCACCATAACAATCATGGTTGTATGAGTAGTTTCCGTCCTGGTTGGCCAAACCACTTTGCGAATCTCGGTTTTGGCTTCCAGACACAGGGAAACAAAGGCGCTTCCTTTGCTGGTCTGCGCCGCCACCCAGCCGGCAGCTACTGCCAGGACCAGAACACCAATCACCCGGTACAGCACAGATTCAGCAGCAAAATAGGTATTGCCGTAAACGCCGACGGCCACCAGAATCGCTACCGCGATCCATTTCACCGGATCCATCTTGTAATCAGTACTTTTAACTTTGTCATTCATAAAATATGAACTTACCCGTTCGAGCCACCCGGTCTGTCACCAGCCTGGGATTCTCAAACAGGACTACCCCAAATCAGTTAACCCGCCCCAGGGACCGGTTAAAATTGCCTGCTATACTGCCTGTATGGCAGGCCAG
>CAZBBS010000186.1:0-4036 GCA_964490145.1 uncultured Enterobacteriaceae bacterium | reverse complement strand
GGTCTTGCCCACACCGGCACCACCGAACAGACCAACCTTACCACCCTTGGCGAACGGGCAAACCAGGTCGATAACCTTGATGCCTGTTTCCAGCAGTTCTTCAGAACCGGCCTGTTCATCATAGGAAGGGGCTTTACGGTGAATCGGCATTCTTTCCTGCTCTCCGATAGGGCCGCATTCGTCAATGGGGTTGCCCAGCACGTCCATGATACGGCCCAGGGTTTCCTGGCCAACGGGCACTGAAATCGGTGCACCTGTATCACTGACGTTCAGACCACGACGCAGACCCTCAGTGGAACCCAGGGCAATCGTGCGAACAACACCGTCGCCCAGCTGCTGCTGGACTTCCAGGGTAATCGGGCTGTTTTCAACAGCCAGGGCGTCATACACTTTAGGCACAGAATCCCGTGGAAACTCCACGTCGATTACAGCACCAATAATCTGAACGATACGACCGCTACTCATGTTCGGTTCCTCTTAAATTTCAAAATTTCCAATATCAATATTCGTTAACTGCTTAATGTTTTATACCGCAGACGCACCACCGACAATCTCGGACAGTTCCTGCGTAATTGCCGCCTGACGGGCTTTGTTGTAGATCAGCTGCAACTCTGAAATCAGTTCACCGGCATTGTCGGTGGCATTCTTCATGGCGATCATACGGGAAGCCTGTTCACAGGCATTGTTCTCAACAACGGCCTGGTATACCTGGGATTCGATGTACCGGGTCAGCAGACCATCCAGCAAAGGCTTGGCTTCTGGCTCGTAGATATAGTCCCAGTGATGTTTCAGGTCTTCATTGTCAGAAGGCGGCAGAGGCAGCAGTTGCTGTATTTCCGGCTTCTGGGTCATGGTGTTTACAAACTCATTGCTGACCAGGAAAAGTTTGTCCAGGTCGCCATTGACGTATTTGTCCAGCATGACTTTTACGGCACCAATGACGTCTTCAACGGCCGGGCGTTCACCCAGTCCCTTGACGCTGGCAACCACATTGCCGCCAAAGCTGGAAAAGAAAGATCCCGCCTTGCCGCCAACCGCACAAATTTCAGACTCAACACCTTCTTCGTCGTGCCAGGCTTTCATGGAATTGACCAGGGCCTTGAACAGGTTGATGTTGAGGCCGCCGCACAAGCCGCGGTCAGTGGAAACCACGATGTAGCCAATTTTTTTGACTTCCCGCTGCTCCATGTAAATATGCTTGTACTCAGGGTTGGCATTGGAAATATGGCTGACCACATTGCGAATGTTTCTCGCATAGGGCTTGCCCACTTCCATGGAATCCTGTGCCTTGCGCATTTTACTCGCCGCAACCATTTCCATCGCGCTGGTGATCTTCTGAGTATTCTGGATACTGCCGATCTGATTGCGAATTTCTTTACCGACTGCCATGGGTCATTACCAGGTTTGAGTAGAGACGAATTTTTCCATTGCTTCCTTGAAGGAAGCTTCGATGGCATCGGAGTAATCACCGGTGTCATTGATGCTTTTCATGACGTCTGCATATTCAGCATTCATGAAGGACAACAGGGCAGACTCAAAGCTGGAAATCTTTTCCAGCTCGACCTTCTTCAGGTAGCCCGAGTTGGCGGCAAAAATAACGATACCCATTTCAGCAACAGAAAGAGGTGAATACTGCTTTTGCTTCATCAGTTCGGTTACACGCTGACCATGCTCAAGCTGGGCACGGGTAGCTTCGTCAAGGTCAGAGGCAAACTGGGCGAATGCCGCCAGTTCACGATACTGGGCCAGGGCAAGACGAATACCACCACCGAGTTTTTTGATGATCTTGGTCTGGGCAGCACCACCTACACGGGATACTGACAGACCGGCGTTCATCGCAGGGCGGATACCCGCGTTGAACAGGCTGGTTTCCAGGAAGATCTGACCGTCAGTAATGGAAATCACGTTGGTCGGTACGAAGGCAGATACGTCACCGGCCTGGGTTTCAATGATAGGCAGAGCGGTCAGTGAACCGGTCTGGCCCTTGACTTCGCCGTTAGTGAACTTTTCAACGTAGTCGGCATTAACGCGAGCCGCTCTTTCCAGCAGACGTGAATGGAGATAGAACACGTCACCAGGATACGCTTCACGTCCGGGAGGACGACGCAGCAGCAGGGAGATCTGACGATAGGCCCAGGCCTGTTTGGTCAGGTCATCATAAATAATCAGGGCATCCTGACCGCGGTCGCGGTAGTACTCACCCATGGTACAGCCGGCATATGGGGCAATGAACTGCATGGAAGCCGGGTCGGAAGCACCAGCGGCAACCACGATAGTGTGATCCATGGCACCATGCTCTTCCAGTTTACGCACAACTGAAGCAATGGAAGACTGTTTCTGGCCAACCGCTACATAGATACATTTAACACCAGTGCCCTTCTGGTTGATGATGGCATCAATCGCCACAGCAGTTTTACCTACCTGGCGGTCACCAATAATCAACTCACGCTGGCCGCGTCCAATCGGTACCATGGCGTCGATGGCTTTCAGACCGGTCTGTACCGGCTGGGTTACGGACTGACGGGCAATTACACCGGGAGCAACCTTTTCAACCGGATCGGTAATCTTGGCATTGATCGGGCCTTTGCCATCAATCGGATTACCCAGGGCGTCAACCACGCGGCCTTCCAGTTCCGGACCAACCGGCACTTCAAGAATACGCTGGGTACAACGACAGGTCTGGCCTTCCGCCAGGCTCTGGTAATCACCGAGAACTACCGCACCGACAGAATCGCGCTCAAGGTTCAGTGCCATACCATAGACACCGCCTTCGAACTCGATCATCTCACCGTACATCACGTCCTGCAGACCGTGGATACGGATAATACCGTCGGACACGCTGACGATAGTGCCTTCGGTGCTCGGCTGAGCCGAAACATCCAGGCTTTCGATGCGCTGTTTAATAATTTCGCTAATTTCTGATGGATTCAGTTGCTGCATTTTTGTTCCTCAACTCTTTCCCTATTCACACCTGGAATATCAGGAATTCATTGCCTCGGCTAATTTGTTTAATCTACCCCGCAGTGAGCCATCGATGATCATGTCGTCAGTTCTCAGGATTAAACCTCCCAACAATGACTGATCCACGCGGCTGCTCAGGCTAATTTCCCGCTGCAAGCGTTTCTTCAATGCTTCTTTCAGTTTGTTCTCGGCTTCCCCGTCAAGGGCATAGGCAGAGATCACTTCAACATCTATACGTTTTTCCTGATCGGCTTTCAGGACTTCAAACAGGGCTACTATTTCCGGGATGAGCGACAAGCGCTTGTTTTCAGCCAGGATGGCGATAAAACGGCCAACCTGCTGATCAATCTCGTCGCCACAAATCTCGATCACGGCTGCAGATTGCTGTTCGGCACTCAGGCTCGGCCTGGAAAGCAGTGCAGCAACGTTTTCTGAAGCAACAACAGACGCCACTGTTTGCAGCTTCGCAGACCAACCGGCCAGGTCGCCTGCCTGGTTGGCTACTTCAAACGCAGCCTTGGCATAAGGCCTTGCTAATGTTGTGTTCTGAGACATAAATAGCTCTGGTTTTTCAATTTACCGGATCACCCGGCATACATTCATTACAGGTTGGCAGCCAGTTGATCCAGCAGGTTCGCGTGGGTTTTCTCATCCACTGACGATTCCAGGATCTTCTCTGCGCCAGCGACAACAATACTAGCCACCTGGGCTCGTAGCTGTTCCTTGGCACGCTCCACTTCCTGTTCAATTTCAGCCTGGGCAGCGGCAAGCAGACGCTTGCTTTCTTCACGGGCCTGATCTTTGGCTTCATCGACAATCTGCGAAGCACGCTTGTTGGCCTGCTCCAGGATGCCGGCGGAATCAGCCTTGGCTTCCTTCAACAGTTCAGCAGCTTTTTCCTGGGCAAGCTCCAGGTCTTTTTCTGCCCTGCCAGCGGCTTGTAGACCATCAGCAATTTTCTTCTGACGTTCGTCCAGAGCCGCCACAATAGGAGGCCACACGTAGTTCTTGCAGAACCACACAAACACGAAGAATGCGATGATTTGGCCGATGATGGTTGCATTCAGATTCATAA
>CAZBBS010000185.1:0-4039 GCA_964490145.1 uncultured Enterobacteriaceae bacterium | reverse complement strand
GGCGCCCACACGACCCCGGCCATGGAAAAAACCAGGGGTATAAGTAGCAGAATTGTTCTGATGCTGTTTTTCACTTGCACTGTCACAGCTGCTCGAACGGAAACCGGCCTGGCAGCATGGGTAAAACCCCCGCACAAGGCAGGGGTTGTCGTTGTTTACTGTACGATTTCTTCCAGCTTGCGGCGTTCCTCGTTATAGGCGAGGTACTGCTTCTGCCATTCCGACATGGAATCTGTCAGACCCACCTGCACAGCAGTGACCTTGTATTCAGGGCAGCTGGTTGCCCAGTCGCTGAATTCAGTGGTGACCACATTGGCCCCGGAAAGGGGGTTGTGGAAGGTGGTATAGACGACACCGGGCTGCATGCGGGTGGAAACTTTCGCATGCATGGTGGTATCCCCTTTGCGGCTGGCGATCCTGATCAGGTCGCCATCCTTGATGTTGCGCTCGATAGCATCTTCCGGATGAATTTCCAGAATGTCTTCCGGGAACCATCGGTTGTTCTCGGTACGACGTGTCTGAGCGCCCACGTTGTACTGGCTCAGGATCCTGCCAGTGGTAAGGATCAGAGGGAATTTCGGCGTGATCTTTTCTTCCGTAGGGACAAACTCGGTGATCTCAAATTTACCCTTGCCACGGACAAAGCCACCGATGTGCATGATCGGAGTCCCGTTCGGGGCGGCATCATTGACTGGCCACTGCATGCTGCCTTCGTTGTCCAGGCGCTCAAAGCTGAAGCCGGCAAAAGCTGGGGTCAGGGCAGCGATTTCATCGAGTATCTCAGCAGAGCTGTCATAGTGCATGTTGTAGCCCATGGCCTTGGCCAGGTCACAGGTGATTTCCCATTCGTGCTTGCCCTGTTTGGGTGCCATGGCCGGGCGGACGCGGCCAAGACGACGTTCCGCATTGGTGAAGGTACCGTCTTTCTCCAGGAAGGAGGTGCCGGGCAGGAAGACATGGGCAAACTTGGCAGTTTCATTCAGGAACAGGTCCTGTACCACCAGGCATTCCAGGTTTTCCAGAGCGGCTTCCACATGATGGGTGTTGGGGTCGGACTGGGCAATGTCTTCACCCTGTACGTACATACCCTTGTACTCGCCTCGAATGGCAGCATCAAACATGTTCGGAATACGGAAACCGGGTTCCGCATCCTGTTCTACTCCCCAGGCCTGTTCAAAAACCTTGCGTACAGCATCATCACTGACATGACGATAGCCTGGGAATTCGTGCGGGAAAGAGCCCATGTCACAGGAGCCCTGGACATTGTTCTGGCCACGCAGCGGATTCACCCCTGCACCATCCTTGCCGACGTTGCCGGTCAGCATGGCCAGGTTGGCCATACCCATCACGGTGGTAGACCCCTGGGAATGTTCAGTGACACCCAGGCCATAGTAAATGGAGGCGCGCTCGGCTTTGGCATAACGGCGGGCTGCCTCACGAACACGTTCGGCGTCGCCACCGAGCCAGTCAGCAACGGCTTCCGGTGCATTCTTGGGATCCTTGATGAAGTCCAGCCACTTGCCAAACTCTTCAGTATCACAGCGCTCGTTGACGTAATCCCAGTCGGCCAGGTCCTCTTCCACGATGGTGTAGGCCAGGGCGTTGATCAGGGCCACGTTGCCACCCGGGGTCAGCGGGATATGCACGCTGGCCTTGATGTGGGGGGACTGAACCAGGTCAATCTGGCGCGGATCGCAGACGATGATTTCAGCCTTGCCGGTGCGCAGCCGTTTCTTCATGCGGGAACCGAACACCGGATGGGCGTCAGTGGGGTTGGCGCCGATGAGCAGCATCAGGTCAGTATGATCGACACTGCGGAAGTCCTGGGTGCCGGCTGATGTACCGAAGGTCTGTTTCAGACCGTATCCTGTCGGGGAATGGCAAACGCGGGCGCAGGTGTCCGTGTTGTTATTGCGGAATGCCGCACGGATCATTTTCTGGACAACCCATACTTCCTCGTTGGTACAACGGGAAGAGGTGATGCCGCCAATGGATTTGCGGCCATATTTTTCCTGAATGCCTTTGAGTTTGTCAGCCGTATAGGTAATGGCTTCTTCCCAGCTGACTTCCTTCCAGGGATCAGTGGTCTTCTCGCGAATCATGGGGCTGAGGATGCGGTCCTTGTGCGTGGTATAGCCAAAGGCAAAACGTCCCTTCACACAGGAGTGACCATCGTTGGCCTTGCCGGATTTGGCCGGCACCATGCGGACTACCTGCTCGCCTTTCATTTCAGCGCGGAAGGTACAGCCAACACCGCAGTAGGCGCAGGTCGTCTCGATACTGTGTTCCGGCGTACCAATCTCAAGAACAGATTTTTCTACCAGTGTGGCAGTCGGGCAGGCCTGGACACAGGCGCCGCAGGACACGCACTCGGAGTTCATGAAATTTTCTTCAACGCCGGCACTGACATGGGATTTGAAACCGTTGCCGCTGATGGTCAGGGCAAAGGTACCCTGGACTTCTTCACAGGCGCGCACGCAGCGGGAGCAGACAATGCACTTGCTGGGATCAAACTGGAAATAGGGGTTGCTGGTGTCTTTTTCGGCACCCAGGTGGTTGGCGCCGTCATAACCGTAGCGCACTTCGCGCAGACCAACGGCACCGGCCATGTCCTGCAGTTCGCAGTCGCCATTGGCGGCGCAGGTGAGGCAGTCCAGCGGATGATCGGAAATATACAGTTCCATCACGCCCTTGCGCAGTTTGTTCAGTTTTTCATTTTCGGTATGCACCACCATGCCGGCTTCAACCGGTGTGGTACACGACGCCGGGGTGCCGCGGCGGCCTTCGATTTCCACCAGGCATAAACGACAGGAACCGAATGGCTTCAGCGAGTCAGTGGCGCAGAGCTTGGGAATCGTGGTACCCATGATCTGGGCGGCACGCATGATACTGGTACCTTTTGGTACAGACACTTCCTGCCCGTCGATGGTCAGGGTGACTTCTTCAGTATTTGTTACTGCCGGTGTGCCGTAATCAACTTCGTAAAATAAGCTCATGTTGTTCACCTGTTTTCAAAATCAGCCGCAAAATGTTTGACGGCGCTCATCACCGGAATCGGTGTAAGACCACCCATGGCGCAAAGTGACGCAGACTCCATCGTATCGCACAGATCCTTGAGGATAATGTGCTGGGCCTGACGTTCATCACTGCTGTCGGCAGCGACGATTCGATCAATAACTTCCATACCGCGTACGGCACCTATACGGCAGGGCGTACATTTACCGCAGGATTCCACCGAGCAGAACTCCATGGAAAAGCGGGCCTGTCTGGCCATATTGACACTGTCGTCAAAGACCACCACGCCGCCATGGCCGAGCATGCCGCCGGCCTTGGCAAATTCTTCATAATCCAGCGGGGTATCCAGCAGGGATTCCGGGAAGTAGGCGCCCAGTGGGCCGCCTACCTGAACCGCCCTGACCGGACGGCCTGTGGCGGTGCCGGCACCGAAATCTTCAATCAGCTGGCGCAGGGTCAGGCCAAAGGCTTTCTCTACCAGACCGCCGTTTTTGATATTTCCACCCAGTTGCAACGGCATGGTGCCCAGGGAGCGGCCCTGACCAAAGGAAGCATAATGCTTGCCGCCTTTCTCCAGGATGACCGGTACGGAAGCCAGGGAGATGACGTTGTTCACCACGGTAGGTTTGCCGTGCAGGCCTTCGATGGCGGGCAGGGGTGGCTTGAAGCGAATCTGGCCGCGCTTGCCTTCGAGGCTTTCCAGCAGGGAGGTTTCCTCACCACAGATGTAGGCACCGGCACCCATGAACACGTCCAGCGTAAAGTTTTTGCCCGAGCCCTGGATATTCTCGCCCAGGTAATTGGCGGCTGTGGCGTTGGCGATGGCTTCTTCCAGGATGATGCGGGTGAGCGGGTATTCCGAGCGCAGGTAGATATAGCCCTTGTCGGCACCCACGGCCAGACCGGCAATGGTCATGCCCTCGACCAGGGAAAGAGGATCACCTTCCATGATCATGCGGTCGGAGAACGTGCCGCTGTCACCTTCGTCGGCATTGCAGACGATGTATTTCTGGTCGGCCTGGCA
>CAZBBS010000184.1:0-4045 GCA_964490145.1 uncultured Enterobacteriaceae bacterium | reverse complement strand
GTAAATATATTACAGGGTAAGGTCTTGCCGGCTATCACTGAATCCTGAATCGTGTGCCTGTCTCCTGTCTCCTACCTCATACCTCAATGCTCCGCCAGCTGCCTTGTGATCTCCCGACACACCTCATCCTGGTTCATGGCATCGCTTTTCACGGTGATCTGGGCATACTTGCGGTACAGGGCGGATCGCTCTTCGAACAGGTCTTCAAAACTCTGGTCAGGCCGGCGGGCGATGCCGCGCTGGTCGTAATCGGTGATACGCTGTTTCAGGGTATCAAGGGTGACATCCAGAAAAATGATCACGCCTTTATCGGCCAGATGCTGCATGCTCTTGTCGCTGTACACCACGCTGCCACCGGTGGAGACCACCGTGTTCTCCACCTCGAGATGCAGCACCCATTTTTCCTCCACTTCGCGAAGCACCAGGTAGCCTTCATTGTCCACGATGTCCTGCAGTGAACGGTGTTCGTGGCTCTGGATAACCACATCGGTGTCCACAAAATCACGGGAAGTCTGCTTGGCGAGAATGACGCCAATGGTACTTTTACCGGATCCTGGCATGCCTATCAGGACGAGGTTTTTATCGTGGGCCAGCATGGATGTTGCTCTGAAAAGGAAAGCGGCAATTATACCCCAGCTTCCCAAATCCCGTGCTGTCAGGGCTTACGAATCGCTAATGGAAAAATGCAGGCTGGCCCGTGCAAACCCTTCGCGGTCATAAAAACGGTGGGCATCCAGGCGCTGCACGCCGGAGTCCAGACGCAGTTCGCAGCAACCCTGTTCATGCGCATACGCTTTGAGCCAGGCAATCATGGTATGGCCAGCGCCCAGGGAGCGTTTGTTTTCATCAGTGACCAGGTCATCCACATACAGCGCCTTGCCCCAGGCCAGTTTTTCGGTGATCACAAAACCAGCTACGCACACGACCTCATCATCATGGATAACCGTGGCAACACGGAAGCCGGCACAGTCCTGCTGCTTTTTGATCTGTGCCAGCAGGGATGCCTGATCATAGTGCGGGCGCAGTTGAAGCAGGACGCTGGATGCCGCAATCAGCTCATCGTCGGTGGTGGCCAGTTGAACGTCCATGGTTTCCTCGCAGGTAAATCCGTCAGTGATTAACGTAAATCAGCTCATCTACCGCAAAGCCCAGTTCACGGGCCCGTTGGCGAAATCTGTCCAGCAAGGCCTCATCCACGTTCGGGGTTCGGGAAAGCAGCCACAGGTAGCCATTATCCGGCCCGGAGATAAAGGCATACTGGTAGTCATCCTGGTCCAGCTCAAAGATCACATAGGAGCCATAGAAGGGACCAAAGAATGAGACCTTCAGATAACCTGTACTTTCATCTTCCACAAAATATGCCTTGCCCTCGGCTTCTTCCCATTCACCAGCTTCAGTCGAGAATCCGCGATTGAGCACGCGCACGCCGCCATCATCGCGCAGGGAGTAGTTTGCCGTGATTTGCTCGAGCCCCCGTTCAAAGGAATGATCCAGCCGGGCAATTTCATGCCAGGTGCCCAGGTAGCGATCCAGTTCAAAACCTGTAATGGGTGTGACGGCAGGGGGCATTCCCAGGCAGGAGGTGAGCAGGGCAGTCAGTATCAGTAGTGCAAATTTGTTCATCAACGTGTTCTTAGGACAGTGACAGGACCATGGGGGTATGCAGGATATTAGCCTCGATGTAGTCAGCTCCATCGCGCACAAAGCCCAGTTTTTCATAAAAAGGAACGGCACTGACCTGGGCACCCAGGTAAACACGATCAATCTGCTGCTCCCGGGCGAAGCGGATCAGGGCGCAGATAATGATCGTGCCAAACCCGCGCTGCCGGTGTGTGGCCATGACGGCAATGCGGCCGATATGACCATCCTCGAGCATCCTGCCGGTACCCACAGCCTCGCCGTCATCATAGACCAGCACCTGGACAGCCTCATGATCCTGGCCATCAAAATCAATTCGGCCGTCCACTTTCTGTTCGAGAGTAAATACGGTATGGCGTATGTGTCGGATCACATCTTCATGTTCGTCAAAGCTGACGATGGCATGGGTAGGCATCACGTGTACCTGTTCAGGACTCGGGAGGCATGTCATCGGCACAGTGCAGGGACTGCCCCAGGGTGAAGTAAAGCATCTTCAGATTCTCGCCGGCATTCAGCCTGTGCCAGCAGCCTTGTGGTATGACAAAGGTGGTGCCGGCTGGGGCGGTGTGAAAACTGATACCGCTGTCCTCGGCCAGTTCGATATCCAGAATGCCGTCGATAATATAAAAGAACTCATCGGTATCCGGATGCATTTCCCACACTTGTGACTGACCTGTGATGGTCATTGCGCCAAAGGGACTGCCGTTAAAATCATGAAAGCTGTGGAACGTGGCAGGGGGGTTGTCTGCCAGCAGCTTCATCAGGTTGACGATTTCCATGAGAAGGCCTCCGTAATAAACAAGCAGGCTATTGGGATCAGGAAAAATCCTGGGTGTCAGAGTGTTTCCAGTGTTCCGGAAAATCCACCCACGTATGTTTGGTGGCGCACCAGGCCGCCGCTGTGGGTTGAGGGAAATCAGGATCACCAAAACAGCCAACAGCAATACCGGTATGTCCGGGTATAAAATCCCCTTTCCAGAAAACTGTGGAACCACACCTGGGACAGAAGTTGCCCGAGATGGTATGGCCCGAGTCGGCTGTGCGGCTGCCGGTCGTAAACTCGCCCCGGGTTTCCAGTACCTGCTTGTCGCGAAAATAGGAAGACACCCCAAATGCCGACCCCGTGCGTTTCTGGCACTGGATGCAGCTGCAGGTGGCCACAATTCGGGGATCACCCTCTACGGTAATACTTAATTGCTCACAGGCACAGGTAGCCGTTCGTTGCATGGGCTCGCCAAAATTTACATGTTTACGGGAACACTCAATTCCCTGGAATTATATAGCGGGTTATTGCAGGCCGCGAAACTTGCCTATCGTCCAGCCGATAAACAGGCCAACAAAGCCGAGAATAACTGCATAAACCGGAAGAAAAATAAAAATCAGTGCTGACGTGGAACTGCTGGTTTTGGTGCCCCACCAGTCGAAAAACCAGGGCAGATGATAAAACAGACTGAAGCCAATACTGACCAGGCTGAACCCCAGAAACCCGACGTATTTAAGCCGGGACTGTAACTGGATGGCAGCACGTAACCTGAAATAGGCGATGTAGAGAGGCAGGGCTGTCCAGATAATAAAAGGGTTGAACAGGACGCCCGCCAGGCCATAAAACATCACGGCACAAATGATAAGGATATAAAGCGCTGTTCGTTGATTGATCATGGCGGTATTCCTGGAATAGCGCTCTATTCCCGCTTCCAGCTAAGCAGGGGTTCGAATCCGCCCATGATCATGCGCTTGCCATCAAAAGGCATTTCGCCCATGTTTTCCAGGCGCGAATCCGTGAACATGCCCTTGTGGGCAATGGCTGCAGTTTCCCGGTCCGGCCAGATTACCCAGGACACCACGATCTTTTCATCGGGCTGAGCTTTTACTGCCTGGCGATAATCCGTGTGTTCACCATCGGGCACTTCACGTTCCCAGTTCTCATATATTTCCAGGGCGCCAAAATCCCTGGCGACTTCGGCAAAAATGCTGGCTATACGAAGATAGGCGTCCTTGTTGGCTTCAGGCACGGGGAGAACATAGGTGTTGATATACATCGGCGTTACCTTCTATGGGCGTCACGTGAGTATGGATCATACAAGACGGCAAAAAATCGTTTCATCACTTTTTACCGGCGGCGAAGCCCGGCAGGCGTTATTAACAGCTTGTTAGCGATGCTTTTCAAAACATACTTCTCCACTGTCTGTATTACCTTTAACGTCCCAGCCAGCGGCCTTATAGAACTGCTCGGCTCGTGTCCCTGGTTCAGTGGTAAGCCACAATTTCTCCAGTCCTTGCGACCACAACCAGGATAACATTTCGTCGTGAAGGAGGCGTCCAAAGCCTTGCCTTTCATGATCCGGGTGCACACGTAAGCTTCCCCTAAAAGTGCACAGGCGATAAATGGAGATTTCTGCCATCATAA
>CAZBBS010000183.1:0-4046 GCA_964490145.1 uncultured Enterobacteriaceae bacterium | reverse complement strand
GTCAGGTGCCGCCCGACGAGGACATTCGAGCGCTCATCCAGTCCGTCCAGCACCCGATGCAGAAGGCCATCCACGCTGTGTTCGCCAAGACGGGCATCCGGAGGGGGGAACTGTGCGCCCTCAACCTCGACAGCGTTGACCTTGTGGAAGGACGACTTACCATGCCGCCCAAGCGAAAGCGGAGCGGGCGGCTGATTCCGATTGACCTCGAACTCGCCACCGTGCTCACCGCCTACCTCAACCGCTTGGGGCTCTACACGCGAGCTGAGGGCGAGACGGCCCTCTTCACCGGGAGGACTGGGAAGCGGCTCACGCGCAACCGCGCCTACGGCATCGTGGTGAATCCGGCCATCGCGCTCGGCCTGCACGACGAGACCACCGACCGAAGCGAGCAGCACACCAAGTTCTCACCGCACCACTACCGGCACTGGTTGACGACCAAGTTGCGTGAGAACGGCTGTTCCGAGCGGGTCATCAAGGCCATCCGTGGCGATGCGGACCACAGCACGGCCGACCGCTACGATCACGTGACCTGGGAGGCCATACAATCGGAGTACCTCGCTGCGGCGCCCAACATCTTCGATTCGTTGAAGTGAGTTCGCTTAATCCGATTCATGTGACGGGTCCATCGATCAAGGTGCAGGACTCCGTGATCATGGGTGACGTAAGCATTGGTTCTGAAAATTCGGAATGCCCAACATGCGGAACGACGAACGTGCAAATCTTCAGGTGTGTTGCACCTGGATGCTCAAAACGATTCTGTAAATTCTGCAACAGTGGTCGCGGGCTAAGGGAGTGCAATGATTGCAGCAACTCAGCAAAATCGGAAAAAACCGAGATTAATCGACGAATTCAAGAGGCTCTAGCCGAGGAAAAGCAGCGAATCAAACAACTTCAAGATCAAAATCAGCACTCTGCAGAACAAGAACGAATCATCAAAATATCAACAAACAAAACGATAGCCAACGTGCATATCGCCGACAAAAGAAAGGAATTCTGGAAAATTACAAGAACTTCGATTATCATATTTTCAATTTTAACTGCCTTCTTTGCAATAGAATTTAGGTTTAGCACAACGGATTGTGCGTATATTGAGGCAACATCTAGTTCATACAACTCAGGAGACCCTTGTTATCCAGCATGGGACGTGATTTCGGGTTCAGTAGCACTCGCATTTCTTGTCGCGGCGACCATAGCAAGTTGTTCAGTCAACAAATACAACGACAAGCAAGAATACCCAAATCTCCGGCAGTATCGATGGATTGCTTACATTTCTTCAATAACACCATTCCATGCGTGGTTAGCGATGGGTGGTACTGGGGCTGGATTTTTGTGTTGTTTTCTATACCTGATCCCTTGCTTCATCGTCGCAAGCATGCAAGATCGATAATCCAATTCAACAATTCTTGAACCACGATGGCGCCTAGCATTTTCGATTCGTTGAAGTGAGTTCGCGGGTTGGCGTTGATGTGGCGGAGCAAAACGTGAACCTCCACGACTCGGTTCACGTTGGTGACGTCGTTCAGAACGTCACGTACAACACCAATTCAACTGTTGAATGCCCTGCATGCCGAACAGCGAATGTTGTCGTGTTTACCTGCACAATAGCGACCTGCGACACACGTTGGTGCACGTTTTGCGGTACGAGAAAGCCCGGTCTCTGTGCAGAGGATGAAAAAATTCGAGCACTTGAAAGAGATCGGCTAACTGCTCTTACTATTCGAAGACAAAACCTAGAAATCGCCATCTTAAAAGCGAATAATACTATCAAAACGGCCAGAAGCAAACTGTCCGATGCACAACGAGTCCTTGCAAAAGTGGAACTGAATAAATCATCTCAACGAGAATCCAAGGCACCTTCGAACGTAGAATTTGCACCAATGTTCACGGTAGGGCTAGTTTACCTAACGTTTTTTTCGGAAAAGGGCGGCGATTTACGCGTCATCCTCAATATTGCGGCTCTATTTTTGGTGATCATTGGTCTGCTGAAGGCAGTTGAATCAATCATCGATTGGCGTAAAATTTCTGACGATGAACGAATTCCGAATCGTATTGCTGAGTTTGAACAAACAATACGCCACAATGAAGACAATATTGGATTCTATGAGTCACAATTAAGGGAAGTTAACGACGAAATAACACTTGTGAGACAACGTAAAGGTTGATTCGGTTTCGGCTACAAATTCGCTTCCCCAACGACTAGTGAAGTCTCTTCTTAATGAGTTTCAATCACCCAGCGGCTGGGAGTCCAGCAGATTGAGTGGAACTTGACGAACAGCCTTCGTTCCTTGATTTGCTTGATCACCTTCCGTTGTGTCCATGTGAATGCGGCCTTGCTGCTTGACGTGTTGTTTTCTTCAATGAGGTGAAGGGTGGACCTATCCGACTTGTACTCAAGGCAGAACCCGTCGAAGACGTTGTGCAATCGAACCACATGCTTCAGCGGGAAGGGCAGGTCAAGGTCGCTCGGGATCATCCCCGTTGCGATGGCATCGGCTGATGGTAGGGGCTTGACTTCTCAACGGTCGGATCACAAGCGGAGCAAGTTGAGTTGCTCAGGGTTGAGCATCATGAACTGCTGGTTTGGAGGAGTGTTCGGCCAAAAGCCGTGACCGAAGATTGCGAATGCCCCGGCTTCGAACGCAAATTCGTGATACTGAATCTCCACAAACCGAAGGTAGTTCATTCGGGGTTCAAATTCCCAATCGTCTGGTTGTTGCTGAGTGACGTCCGATACACGCGCTGTTGCAAATGTTGAGAATGTCTCATCACCGGCGGCATCACGCATATTCACTGAGGTTCGAAAGAAAACGAGATCTCCGAGAGAAGGGACGTCGCCGTTTGAAGCGACAAAACCTCCTTCTCGCAAATACTCTCGAGCCGATTCCCTTGTGTCGGGATTTTCTTCGTTTGGCCAGCGGCACAACCAGACTGCCATAGATTGTCCAAATCAGGATGGTTTTTCAATTGTTGATCTGAAGTACCATGTCGAACGAGTCATTCATGCCACCCCATGCCCCATGTTGCAAACTGGGCTCTTCCCTGGGATTGAAAAATGGCGCAACGTAGTGCACCGGAGCATGAATGGAATCTTCAGGCGACGGACGCCGGGCGCGAAGGCGTGCTGACAACTTCTGCATCCGCTTGCGCTTGTGGTCAGGGTCGGTCGTGAAGAACACGTCCGCCCAGTGCTCCGTTACGTCAACACGGTGGGTCACGTACCAACCTTGATCGCGCATTTCAGCGAGAAATTCCTCCACACCGATGGGCATGACCAACGTCCATTCCCCGAACCGGGCACCTGTCCCAGAGTCCCAAGCAGCAGACTGCCATCGGGGTGGAATGATGTCCTTGGAGACGAAGACGAACATGCATTCTTCTTCTCCGTCTTCGTTCGTGCTCATCTCGGGATAGATGCTCACGCGACAGGCGCGGGGTGGGAAGCAATCGAGGTTGCTGATGCATGATCCTGTGGCCATGCGAAGGCATCAATGTCCTCCACTTGAACCTGCGGTGAGTTTCGCCTCACTGGGTCCATTCGGACCATTCGGCACCTGAGCCTTCGGCCCTGTACCACTTCTGCCCGTCTTGCTCAAGCCATTCGTAGCCGTCGGCCACTTGCGTCGGAGGGGTATCCACCGGTGGTGCTTCAGCGGCCGGAGCGCCTGAAGGGATCTCAACGACGGGTTTCTCGGCAGCGCTCGAGGTCGCGGCAGCAGCGGCCTCCTCGTCAGCCTGCATCTGCTCGACCACGAGGTTGGTCTGGTCGGCCTCGTGCTGGTCCAGATGGGCGAGGTGCTGGCCCCGTGCCTCGAAACGGTCGTCCAGTTCTGCCCGCAGCCGCTCAAGCCGGATGCCCTGGTGCGGACCGAGCATGCGCAGCATCAGCATGTACTCCCAGCGCAGGGCGACCTTCTCGAGTTCGTCACGGGATTGTGAAGCACGCAACTGCTCCTCGAAGCGGGCGGTGCGTCCGTTCCGGGTCACGAAACCGAACATGATCCAGAAGAAGAGCGGAATACCGCCGAACATGCCGATGAGGTCCC
>CAZBBS010000182.1:0-4105 GCA_964490145.1 uncultured Enterobacteriaceae bacterium | reverse complement strand
AACTCCCTACCCGTACTTTTTGGTGGGGGGAGGTGGAAGTAGGGTTCGTTCAGCAGTTCTGCAAGCAGGTCATCATTGACTTCCCCTGATCTGGCCCAGCCGCCATCGCGGTCATAGGGGTGTCCCTGTTTATGCTGCACCCAGTAATCCATCAGCATATTGCCGGGGCCGGTATCAAAACCCGTGATGCCACCAAAGCGCTTCAATACAGTGATGTTTGAAATACCGCCTATATTCAGGACGATCCGGTCGGTCTCGGCACTGGAAAAAACCCGCTGATGAAATGCTGGAACAATCGGAGCGCCCTGGCCGCCGGCCGCCATATCCCGTCGCCGAAAGTCTGCGATGGTGGTTATGCCCGTGAGTTCTGCCAGCGTGTTGGGATCGCCAATCTGTATCGTAAAAGGAGTGGATGAATTCCGACGACGGGGATGATGGCGTATGGTCTGTCCATGGCTTCCTATGGCTGCAATCTGTGAAGGTTTTAGGTGATTGCGTTCCAGAACTTTTTCCACGGCCTGGGCCAGGATTCTGGCAAACTCAACATCAGCTTCACCCAGCAGGGGGATTTGCCCTTGATGGTTCTCACAAAGATGCAGCAGTTTTTGTCTCAAATCATCGGGGATTTCAGTATTAATGAAGTCAAGTTGCTTTGGGATCTTTTCACTGAAATCCACCAGGGCGCAATCGATGGCATCCATGCTGGTGCCTGAAATCATGCCTATATATATGGTAGAGGCCATCAGGGTGAGCGCTGGGCGATCTTGGTGGTATCGTTTAGATGAACCTGCAGTTGGGAAATCAGTATCTGTGACTGTTCCTTGAAACGCTGCATTTCATTGCTGGGAACGGATTCTGCTTTTGGTAATTTGTCGTGGATTGTTCGGGAATTCCGGTGCACCCCATCCATGAGAAATTCATAGTGCAGGTGTGGGCCAGTGGCACCGCCCGTGGAACCGACATAACCTATCACCTGACCCTGTTTCACCCGGTTGCCTTTTTTGATGCCTTTGGCGTAATCATTCAGGTGAGCATATTTGGTCTGGAAACGATCACCATGTTGAATGACAACCAGTTTGCCGAATGAACCGTTTCTTGATGCCCACGTGACACGTCCATCCCCGGCTGCCACTACAGGTGTACCCCGTGGTGCGGCATAGTCGGTCCCTTTATGTGCGCGAATGGTATTGAGAATAGGGTGTTTACGTCGCAGATTGAAACCGTCACTGATACGTGTGAAGTCCACCGGGTTGCGCAGGAAAGCCTTGCGCATGCTTTCTCCTTCAGGATTATAGAAGTCGGAATCACCATCAGTGTTTACATAGCGAACGGCTGTATGAGTCTCGCCCTGATTAGTGAACTGGGCTGCCAGGATTTTTCCGTATCCGATGTATTCGCCGTTCAGGAATTTTTCTTCATAGAGTACATTGAAGGTATCCCCCTTCCGAGTGTCGAGCAGAAAATCGATTACGCCACCGAAAATGCCGGCGAGCTCCATTGTGACACCTGCAGAAATACCGCCGTTGCGAGCAGCCAGAAACAGGGAGTCATTGATAGTGGCTTCGCGGAATACCTGGCGTACTTCAGGGCTGAGGGTATTTTCCTTGGCAATGTATTGTCCGGCATCATTACGGCTGAAAATTACGCTTTCCAGCTTGTTCTTGACGACTGTCAGACTCTGTAGGCTCTCATCCTCATTGAAGTAAAACTCAAGGCGATACCCAGGGTAGAGATTGCCCAGAACTTTGGTTTTTGGTGTGCTGTTGCTTACCTTGTAAACATCCTGTGCATTCAGGCCAGCTCGTGAAAAGATCAGGCTCAGATTGTCGCCGGCTTTAACATCAGTACTGTAATCAGGAGTGGCCTCGGCTGAGACTGTATTGGCAAGAATGTCCTCATGATCCGCAGTGGTAGGGGCAGGTGTACTCTGAGTCTCAATCTGGGCAGGTGCTTCCGAGCTGACCATCTCAGGCATTACCGGTGCGGGTGAGGTTGGAATTATGGCGCCAGGAGTGGATTCTTCCAGTTGTGCTGCTGCGGGTGCAGTGTTTCTAACCATCAGGGGCAGGTCGGCATAATTGTTATCGTGATTGATAACAATCAGTGCTCCGATAAGACCCAGCAATAGCACCCTGTGTGTTTTTGGGAGCATGCTGTCCAAACGGCGTTTAGTAGAATCAATAAGATCCATAAGATACTTATAGTGCCTTATTTAGAAGAAGCCGTAATTAGCTGGATTATAACAAAAAAACAGGATTGGTATAGCTTTTGGTTGGCGTCATTGTATCGGGGAAAAGTGGCGAAATACCAGCAGTATAATGGGGATCATCGGGCAATTCCTGTGCCTGATAAATGACGATAGCGCCTAGAATTCTGGGGTATGTTCTTGTAAAGTTGCGCCTCTTTGAATTTTGACGCCCAAATCCACCCAAAAGCAGTAATAAACGTGACTGACAAGCATCTTATAGACGATTTATCGCAACGTGGCCTGGTTATGCAGGCTTCTGCGCAGGAAGAACTGGTAGAACATCTGGCCGGGCAGTGCAGGACGATCTATTGCGGGTTCGATCCGACCGCTGACAGCCTGCATATCGGTTCACTGGTACCCCTTTTGGCCCTGAAGCGGTTCCAGTTGGCTGGGCACAGACCTATTGCCCTGGCAGGCGGGGCGACCGGCATGATCGGGGACCCCAGTTTCAAGGCCAAGGAGCGCAAACTGAACTCCCTGGAAGTCACTGCCGAGTGGACGGAAAAGATCAAGCAGCAGCTTTCCCGCTTTATCGATTTTGATTGTGGGGAAAATTCAGCGCTCGTAGTGAATAACCTGGACTGGACTGCGGATAAGAATGTGCTGACTTTCCTGCGTGATATCGGCAAACACTTCTCGATTAATGCCATGATACAGAAAGAAAGCGTGAAGCAGCGAATCGATCGGGAAGGTGAAGGTATTTCGTATACCGAATTCAGCTACATGATCCTGCAGGCTTATGATTTTGCCATGCTTAATGACATGCATGGCTGCACGCTGCAGATCGGTGGGTCTGACCAGTGGGGCAATATCACGGCGGGCATAGATCTGACCCGACGCATGAACCAGCAACAGGTATATGGCCTGACTCTGCCGCTGGTCACCAAGGCTGACGGCGGCAAGTTCGGTAAAACGGAAGAAGGCACCATCTGGCTGGACCCTGCCCGTACTTCAGTGTATGCCTTTTACCAGTTCTGGATAAATACCGCAGATGCGGACGTCTATAAGTTCCTCAGGTACTTCACCTTCCTGGACGTTAAGGAGCTGAAGTCTATAGAAGAAGCTGACAAGGCGGCCCAGGGACGTCCCCAGGCCCAGGGTGTACTGGCTAGGGAGGTTACCCGCCTGGTGCATGGTGAAGACGGCCTGCAGGCTGCCCAGCGAATCAGCGAAGCACTCTTCAGCGGGGATATCAGTACGTTGACTGAAAGTGACTTCGGGCAGTTGAAACAGGACGGAATGCCCTCATCTATAGTGGAAGCTGAAACACTGGTTGAGGCTCTGGTGTCAACGGGCCTGGCGCCCTCCAACAAGATGGCCAGAGAATTTATTGGTAACGGTGCGGTAACTGTTAACGGTGAAAAGGTAACAGACCAGGCTGCAAAACTGGATTGGGGAAAAGCGTTTTTTGGAAATTTCTTCCTTATCAAGCGTGGGAAGAAGCTTTTTCATCTCGGGTACCGGGGTTAGCCTTGAAGTTTTGAGCCGGTAAAAGCAGGCTATTTGAAACGTCAACTACAGGGCGCTAAATAAAGTTAAATTATTTTGTGAAAAAGGGCTTGTAAGCTGGAATGCTTTCAGTACAATGCGCGGCCCCGACATCAGGGAAATACACCTCCCTGACAAGCCCGAAAGGGGACTGAAAAAAAGCTAAAATATTTTTCAGAAAAGGCTTGTAAGAACCCGCGTACGCTGTACAATGCGCGGCCCCGGCAACGGGAAGATTTGCCATCCCTGAGGGAGAAAGTGGCGGATTAAAAAAGTCGATTTTTTTAAAAAAAAGACTTGTACAAAAAGGTGCGATCAGTATAATGCGCACTCCCTGTTTCTGGGGAAGCTCTTTAACAACGAAATCAA
>CAZBBS010000181.1:0-4174 GCA_964490145.1 uncultured Enterobacteriaceae bacterium | reverse complement strand
TCTGAATTTTCCTCGAATGGCAAGAACGGAATCTCACAACACGGTTTGAATTCAATAATTGAGGTGTTTTCGGAACATCTAACCTGCGAGGAGAATGGTAATTGTGGAATTCGCTTTCAAGACAATGCGTCAGGTCAAATTACCGGAGGTGCTATTAGTGGAAATTTCCGGGATGCAATAGAATGCCGCCATTACGCTGATTTGGATCTTCGGTATCTATTTTTAGATGACAACGGAGGAAACGGAGTTGAAATACAAAACGAAGGGTTTTTGTCATTGAAGAATTGTCGGATACAAAATAATGGCCTTTCGGGTGTCTTATCTTCTTCTGCCACTTTCGTTGATCATTGCAATCTCGCTTTCAACGAAGAAACGGGTTTGGTTTTGACTGGCAATAATTTCCACACGCTCAACAACAGTATTCTGTGGGGCAACAACTCCACCACTTACACCCAAATCGACATAGCAGGCGGTGTGATTTCAACGAGCTTCAGCACGGTGCAGGGTCGCAGCAATTATGGCGTATCTGGCAGCGGTCAATTTTATTGGGGTGAGGGCGTAATTGAAGCAGACCCGTTGTTTGCAGACGACGAGTTGCACCTCGAAATTTACTCCCCCTGTGTGGATGGCGGCCAGACCTGGCATCAGGATGAGCACATGCCCTTTGGATTGGGAGGTGTGCGCGCCGACATGGGTATGTATGGGGGCCCTAACAATGCTTTTTGGGGTGGCGAGGCCCTGCCTGACGGCGCTAGTGCACTAACAGGCGTGTCGGACAGCCCACAGGATCAAGGTGGTGTGGTTGGTTTAGTTTTTGACGCCAGCTTTTACGACAATAGCGACCTTGTCAACAACGTTACTTCCTATGCGTTCTGGCGTCATTACGACCCCACTGGACAGAGCATTAATAGCCTGGATGAAGGCAACTGGGAACTTATTGGCGAAATGCCTGCGCAGAGTTTCAGTGGCTATGCATACCAGGCTACAACACTCGGGAACACGAACATCTTTGGTCCATTCAACAGTTGTTACACTGTAGTTGCTCATACTGACGACCCCGATACTTATTGGTACTCCAATGTGCTTTGTGGAGAGTCAATCGATAACTTGTCTCCTAGCGACCCTGATTTGGGAGGAATGGTTCTGGAAAATGGTGATGCCGTTGTCTTTTGGGAGGCCCCTTTTGAAGAAGATTACGCTTACACTCAAATAACTAGCGATGCTGGGTTTGTCGCGGAAATTTCAAATGACACTCTCGCAGTAGACATTTCTGTTGAAGCCGGTGGGACGTACACCTACACTGCTATTCACTACGACGTCAATGGCAACCCGTCAAATCCATCATCAGTAACGCTAGAAATTGGCGTCGGCCTCGACCTGATTGAATTGCATGCAGGGTGGAACCTCATTTCAACAGATCGTGCAGTTAATCAAGCTATCGATGAAGTTTTCGCCAACCTGGAGGAAGACAATTTGCTATACGTCACTGGTTTCAATGGGGGCGTTGAGTTCTATGATCCAAATGGATTGAGTTTTTTGAATACTTTGAACGAATTGACTCCCGGCCTAGGATATTGGGTGAAAGTTGAGTCTGACGACGTACTTGAAGTAAGTGGTGTCCGTTTGTCTGAAGACTTTATGCCGGGTTTGGTTGAAGGTTGGAATCTTGTGGGCTACGCTGCCGAAACCCCAGCTCATCCAAGTGTTGTGTTCGACGAACTGGTGTCAACAGGAGATCTACTTTACGTTACAGGTTTCGACCAGGGAGTTCAGGTTTATGACCCGAACGGCTTGCCATTCCTGAATTCACTTCAGGAGATGCGCAATGGTTTTGGCTACTGGGTGAAAAGCGCGGTTTCCACTGAAGGCGATGTTCTTTTGCCTTTGGGGGACAAGCTGCCCGCGGAAGTACCATCTCCAGTGTTCGATATACTGAATGGCACCAGCGATCTCGCATCCTACGCAGGAGGGTTTGTCGAAGTGGTGAATCTTAGGGGTGATGTTATTAGCCATCTTCCCATCCTCGAAGGCGGATTGCTTATGACTACGCCCATTTATGGTGATGACCCCTCGACGTTGACAAGGGAGGGTGTTGAATTTGGCGAACAATTACGATTCAGATTCCGAGGAAAATTGTCGGAAATAATCTTGCCGTTTGATGGAGGCATGGCACATAAAGAGCTCGAATTGTCTTTTGGCGATATCGACGATGACGTAACTGCCTTTCCAAATCCCGCAACCGATGAGTCGACTATCAACTTCTTCCTTGAAAAGGGCTCAGATGTGCAATTGGCGGTCTTTGGTGCTCAAGGTCGACAAGTGGCTGAGCACAAGCTCAGTGGACTAAGCTCGGGTATTAATTCAATTCCGATCCCGTTGAATGGGCTTAACGCGGGGATTTATACAATTAGCGTATCAGACTTGAGTGGTAACATCGGATCTGCACGTTTGGTCATCTTGCGGTGATAAATGCGTTTAGCTAAACACCAAACTGGATATTTTGCTCAAACCAAAAGGTGGCCTAAAGCCGCCTTTTGGGTTTGCCTTGTTGTTCTAGTTTCAATTTGGGGGCAGGTCAATTGCCAGCCCCCCGAATTTGGTTTCACTCCAACTAATTCAAGCGGCACTTTTTATGGGCAAGCAACAATAAATGGAATACCTGCTTCTGAAGGCGATTGGGTTGGTGCCTTTGATTCATCCGGGAACTGCGCCGGCGCTTCACAGATAGTTCTGAACGGCGGCGCGGCATACATTAATCTGCCTGTGTATGGCGATGATGCGACAACCTCATCCGTCGACGAGGGCATAACCGGCTCCGAACCATTCACCTTACAATTGTGGCAATCATCCCAAAATCTCGTTTTAAACTATCCATCTTCAGATGCAATCATTTTATTCGAAGACTGGGCTAATGTGAACGGAGCTCCAATGCCGGGATATGATGACCCAAACGTCATTTACAATTTCGAAGCCGAGACACAACCCCCTTACATAACTGGGCCAGATTTGCTTTGTGAATCATCTGATCCTGTGGGATTCCAAACCTTTCCGCCCGGTGGAATCATCACTGGTCCCGGTGTATTCGATAATCTGTTTGACCCTTCAATTGCCGGAGTTGGGACACACATCATAGAATATAGTATCGATACCAGTAGTGCTACCTGGACCATTGTTGTTCAGCCTGCTTTTGATGCTACTATTCTCACCGAAGGGCCCTTTTGTGTTAATGACGAAGGTATAGAGCTAGAAAGCTCAACAGAGGGTGGTACATGGATAGGAAGCGGTGTTTTCGGATCAACATTTGAACCGTCTACGGTATCTCCAGGTTCGGTATTGTTGACATACGAAGTAGGAGAAACTGGTGATGCCTGCTATGACATCGATCAACAAGTGATTACCGTCTACCCAAGTCCGAGCATACCTTTAGTTGAACTTATTCAACCCCTATTAGATGGCACTTTTCATGTAGTAACAGTGAATCAAGAAGGCGTAACTCATGAGTGGTTTGATTTGGTAGGCACTCAACTAGCGTCAGGAGACACATTATTCAACTACAATGAAGAGACATTTGTGCTCGTGGCAACAAATAAATTTGGTTGTTCAACAAGTCTTGTTACTCAGCTAGTTTTCCCGGGGGTCTTTGATTTAAGAGATGTTCCTTATCAATGGGTTGACTTGAACACGTTAGAGTTTTACCAAGGGGTTGAAAGTGTAGCCCTCTACGACATTTTAGGAAAGAAATTGTGGTCGGAACAAGTGCATGGGTCTAGAAGAATTGAGCTACCTATGACCTCTGGAGATGGGTTTCGGTTAATCATCACAGAGTTTTCTATAGGTGGAAATGCCCGACTTACTGTCATACGCTGAACCTCAGTGCTAAAAAATTCTTGTAATTTCAACGTATTGAATCCTCCAGATTCAATCGTAGCGAAACATCGATGGATGGTTTTGACAACCCTTCCCCATGGTTCACCCCTTGCTTGAGGAAAAGTACTGGTGGTGTCAATGTTAACTTGACTAAAACCAGCTTCAGGATTGACCCCTTGAAATACTTATAGGAGAGTAGGCACACTGCTCAATGGAGCAATCCTACCTCCGTCGTTTATGCGTCACGCAAATGCGGTCTCGATTCGGCGAGGGAGTATTAGGTCGATTAGAATGGATCCCACAGAGT
>CAZBBS010000180.1:0-4463 GCA_964490145.1 uncultured Enterobacteriaceae bacterium | reverse complement strand
GCAGTTTCAGGGATTCAGACGCTGCCCTGCAAAGCCACATCATGGACGAAATCCGGGACCTCACCCAAAGCACTACTGCGATAGTATTCAACGGCACCGTGCATCTTCTGGGTCAGGTCAAACCTGAAGAACGTGATGCAGTCGCTACCAAAATCAGCAAGATCCCGGGTGTCAAAAGCATTCGATTGTCATTTGAGGTTTTGCCGTAGCGGCTGCACTCTCAACCTCATCACCGGTTATATGCGCAGTTGGTCATGTACTCCAGTACACTCCCTCTCCGTGCACATCAGCGCCTCGACCTTGCTTCGGTTGCTACGCTATTAAAAGCAGGTAGCGTGGCGAGCGAAGGCCAGACAAGGCAAACGTTTTTCCGGCGGTCGGGGACAGTACTGTAGTACGGCCCCGTGCCCCGGAAAAACTTTTAACGCCGTAAGGGCAAGCGCAGTAGCTACAGCAATATTCCCCCTATCCCAGAAACAAAAAAGGCCGCGGATGCGGCCTTTATTGCTTCGGATACTGATTAGTAATCCAGAGGTGTTTCCCGAATCTGGAACTGAACCATCTTGCCGGTCGTCCCCTTGCCGCCTTCGGTGTGCCAGATCAGGTGGTTGCCGTAGTTGGCCCACAGGCTGCGGCCTTTCCAGCCCAGATCCGGATCGTCGATACGTCCGTCCAGGCCGCGATGGTAGAAGCCCATCGGGTAAGGGACACGCAGGAACGTCCAGTCACCGCTTTCCGGATCCAGAGCGATCAGGGAATCGGAGTTGGAACCGGTGATGATCGGCGTGTCTTTACCCAGGCCGCTCACGTTGTGCTGGTCAACCCAACCGAAATAATGGAAATCAGCTGGAACATCACTGTTGCCCATTTTCGGACCAGGAGTCTGGTACAGGGTCCAGCCGGCTTCACAGTGAGTGCCGGCGTCTGTACCGGGACCATTGAGCACCGGACAGGCATTACGATCCAGTGTCGCCCAGTGGGAAGAACCCGCCAGGGCAACCCAGGGATTTCCTTCACTGTCCAGGTCCATGCCGCGGGGGTCAAAACCGGGATCCGGAATGGCATACACTTCCGCGATACAGGTTTCGGGTGGGTTGTCACCACGGTCCAGACGAATGATGGAACCGAACGGGAAGGCATCACCGGTATCCTCGGAAGCACCCCAGACGATATCGCCATTATTGGGATCCGGAATCACTGTGTACATGTTATTGCGGATTTCGGTATCCAGGTTCGGATCCTTGTCTTCGGCATCCCAGGCATTCCAGGGACGGGTAATCACGCCATCACCATTGGTGTCGATGATCTGCGGACACCAGCCCTGTGACAGTTCTTCATCGTGAGTCTGATCCCAAATGCTGGTATTGACCCAGCCGAACACGGGACCAAGCAGTTCGTTGAAGTACAGGGTGTTCGCAGGATCGGTTGCCATCTGCAGGTGATGGGTGGCAAAACAGGTATCGATCAGCTCGAACTCGCCGGTTTTCGGATCAAACACGGAAGCCTGACGGTTGCTGAAACTCAGCGGATAGTATTCGGCATACTTGTTGCCTGAACCGCGGCTGCAGTAATCAGGCTGATCATTACGCACCTTGGAGGTCATCCAGACACGGCCGTCAGGACCGATCATCGGGTTATGAGGATCTGCCGGGTTGTAGTCAGGACCCCACAGGTGCTCCATGCCCCAGAAATTGGACGGATTGCCTGGCGCCGGGAAACGACCGCGGACAACACGTGGATCCTCTTTTGTGGGAATGGTGTAGAAATAGGAATCATTGGTCACCGGATCAACCACAGCCAGGGTGCCATGACCGGAAGACACTGCATAGGTGGGCCCAAAGGCATTCACAGTCGGGTTGTTCTTGTCAGTGGTGATTTCATCATGCATGAAGTCATGGTCACCGCCGATATCGCGCAGGGTGACAACGACGTTGCGCTCAACACCGACCGGACGCGGCGGCTGTGAAGGTACGGCACCATTTTCAATCTTGCGGGTCCAGTTGGCCAGCATGCCGATCATGCCCTGCTGACCGATACCGGCCAGGTTGGCGGCCATGGAGCCACCGCGTACACCCAGGGTGGTGCGGTACTGCCAGGCCTGCTCGTGGGAGTCGAATCCCAGATGATCCATGTGATCCAGTGAACGGGTCACCTGGTTGCCTAACTGGTGGCAAAACTCACAGTCACTCTTGAACTCGTGCAGCATTTTCTTCTGGCTGGTGATGCGGGGCATGAAACCGTTGGCGCCGGTGCCGGGGAAATTTTCATCACCAGGGATCTCGATCAGGGAAAGCCAGTAATCCGGCGGGTAAACCAGGGCAGCTTCAGCGGCATCAGCGGCAACATTGACAATCAAGGCCACATCACGATCACCAGGACGACCTTCAATGGACTCAGAGTCCTTCAGACCATAACCACGCACCCAGACGTTGTAGGTGGCTTCAGGTAACTGGGGCATAACCCAGTGACCATTGTCGTCAGTCACAACGATCTTGATGAAACCGGTATTCAGCTCATTGGTTTCTGCGATTACCCAGACACCCGCTTCCGGACCATTCTCGCTGGTCACCGTACCGGTCATATACCCTTCAGGGTACTGGCGGTTTTCAAAACCGGGTACCTGTGCCAGCACTACCATGCTGATAAAGAGCATGGCCCCAGTGGCAGCCCTCAGTAAATTCTTCATAGATCCTCCTGGGATGATCCTGTGATGGTAATAAAGATGATGAAATTGTTTGGAAACCGGAAATTTCCTGACTTTCCTTCCCCTTGAAGGAGGCCGAGTATACCCGATCCTTTTTTGGAACTTAAAGCTTTTCTCCTTTGCAGACAGCGAATTTCCTCGCTTTTTGCAGGGTTCCGTTTTCCGGACAGACACAATACAATCTCGACCCTTTCAGGCCTATAATTCCCCTTCAGGTCTCGCCATGCCCCTGTCTGCCCGGGTTTAAGGGTGGTGCAGATTCATGGTTTCACCAGGCAACAAGAGGTACCCATGTCCACGACCATTTCCGCCAACAAACTGCAGCTCACCAAGGAAATCTACGACTTCATCGAAAGGGAAGCCGCACCGGGCACAGGGATCACCCCTGACCATTTCTGGAGCTCACTGGCCAATATCGTGGCGGAATTTGCTCCCAGGAACCGTGCTCTGCTGGAAAAAAGGGACCAGCTGCAGGCACAGATTGACGAATGGCATAAAACCCACGATGCCGCCTACTACCTGGATCACCGGGACGAGTACAAACAATTCCTCCTGGACATAGGCTACCTGGTGCCCGAGGGTGAGGATTTCAACGTCTCCACCTGGAACTCCGACTACGAAATCTCCATCGTCGCCGGCCCCCAGCTGGTGGTGCCGGTGATGAATGCCCGCTATGCCCTCAATGCCGCCAATGCCCGCTGGGGCAGCCTGTTCAACGCCCTTTACGGTACCGATGTCATTCCCTTCACCGGCAATGAACAGCCCGGATACGACCCAGAGCGCGGACAGAAGGTCATCGATTACGCCGACGAATTTCTTGACCACGCCATTCCCCTGGAAAGGGGCAGACATGCCAATGTCAGGCAGTACGGCCTGGTCAATCAGGATGGCCATATCGTGCTTAATGTGGAAATGGAGGACGGCACCTATACCAAACTGACCAACCAGGCCAAGCTCAAAGGCTGGCAGGGCTTCTCGGAGGCGCCCGAGGCCCTGCTCTTCGTCAACCATGGCCTGCATATCGAAGTGCAGCTGGATGCCAACCACCTGATCGGCAAACAGCACCACGCCAATATCAAGGACATTGTCATGGAATCCGCCATGACCACCATCCAGGACTGCGAGGATTCCGTTGCTGCTGTGGATGGTCCTGACAAGGTGGCCGTGTATCGCAACTGGCTGGGCCTGATGCTGGGTACCCTGTCAGAAACCTTCACCAAAAGCGACCAGACTGTTACCCGCGTTCTCAATCAGGACCGCTTTTACAAGGGGACCAGCGGTGAAACCCTCTCCGTGCAGGGCCGCAGCCTGCTGCTGGTGCGCAATGTCGGCCACCTGATGACTACCAATGCGGTACTGGATGCTGAAGGCAACGAAATTCCTGAGGGCATTCTGGATGCCATGGTCACTACCCTGTGTGCCAAACATGACCTGTTGCGCAATACCTCTTACCGCAATTCCCGCAATGGCAATATCTATATCGTCAAACCGAAGATGCACGGGCCGGAAGAAGCCGCCTTCACCAACGACCTGTTCAATGCCGTGGAGGATGCCCTTGGCCTGAAACGCAACACCATCAAGGTGGGCGTCATGGACGAAGAGCGCCGGACCAGTGTCAACCTCAAGGAGTGCATTCGCGCCGTCAGGGAGCGCGTGTTCTTCAACAATACCGGCTTCCTTGACCGCACCGGGGACGAAATCCATACCAGCATGCATGCCGGCCCCTTCCTGCCCAAGGAAAAGGTCAAGGGCCAGCCCT
>CAZBBS010000179.1:0-4514 GCA_964490145.1 uncultured Enterobacteriaceae bacterium | reverse complement strand
TGAGTTTGCCATCTTCGACATGTTGCCTGGCCGTACAACGAATGGCGAAGTGGCCGGCCCGCTGGGTTGGTCCGCCTACAACCTGGGCGTGGCGAAAGCCCTGCTCGACCTGCACAACGCTGCCGTAGCATCGGAAGAACTGAGCACCTACGAACGCGAACTGGCCATTCTCGTCGCCTGCCGTGCCACCAACTACAGCCTGGAATGGAATGGCCATGCCGCCAGCGCCATACGCAACGGTGTGCCGGAAAGCGTGATCAATGTGATCAAGTACAACCAGTCGCTGTACAGCGTGCCCGAGAAAGATGCCGCCATCATTCACTTCGGTCGCCAGTTACTGAACGATAAGGAAGTGGATTCCGCCACCTTCGCCAAGGTTCAGGATCTCTTTGGTGACAAGGGCACCATGGATCTGGTGGCCATCATGGTCACCTACATTGCCAGCGGTTACTACGCCATTGCGGTGGATGAGCACATGCTGAACGGGGAAAACCTCGAATAATCAAAATGGGGCGGGATGGTGAGGGTGCAGTCGGCCAATATCTTGAGCATTCATAGAGAAAAGGCGCAAAAGCATTCCCTGCATGTATAAAAATTCAGCTCCCTGTTTAGCATGGCCTGATATTAAACTTGCTGAATATCACCAATCTTGATTTATCAGACCCCCCAATTAATTGGTTATTTATGGCCCTCAAACCCACCATCTACAAATGCCGTCTTGCACTGTCTGACCTGGACCGCAATCTGTTTGATTCGCACAACCTGACCATCGCCCTGCACCCTTCGGAAAATATTGCGAGAATGGTGGCCCGCATCCTGGCCTGGTGCCTGAATACGTCAGACAATCTGGTTTTCTGCAAAGGCCTGAGCGACAGCGAGGAAGCTGACCTGTGGTCGAAAGACCTGAACGATGCCATCGAGTTATGGATCGACGTGGGCGAACCGGCGGTGGATCGCATCAAGAAAGCCAGCCGCATTGCCAAAGCGGTGAAGGTGTACAGCTTCAACAGCAAATCAGACACCTGGTGGAAGCTGGGTCACAAACAGTACCTGATGCTGCATGCCGAGTATTACCAGTTTCCCTGGGAACAGATCGAAACATTAGCCAGCAACGTTAACCGCACCATGGACTGGTCGGCGACTATTTCGGGTAACTCAATTTATGTGTCCACAGAGTCTGGGGATGTTGAGGTAAATATTCACAGGTTGCAGGCCGTATAGCCTTCAACAGCAGACGTCGGTTTGCATCTGTTGCTGCTTTTCCCTGATTGACGACCTCCCGCAAGCCACACAAAAGACTATAATGGCCCCATTTCCCCAGCGGGATAATTATGAATCATGGCCACCACCCTAGGAGATGTTAATGAGAAAGTACTCAGGCCTGGCATTGATGGGCTTCAGCGGGATATTCATCCCCATGATCTTCATGTATGCCTACAGTCCACTCATGAACTATCTTCATGAAGGTGGGCCAGACTACGGCATGGATTACCTGGTCCCCAGGCTGGGCGGGGCTTTTGTCACACTGGTGATCTGCATCCTGCTAGCCGTTAAAGGTCTGAGAATTATCCTGCGAGAGGATTGATAAGGCCAAAAGACCACAGGGGTGAAGACCAAAGGGGTCAGCGTCATTTGATCGGGGAAAAGGAATCCGGCTGGGCAAAAAACCTGGACATCACAAGGCTCTGCTCACGTGGCTTACACCCAGGCTGGCGGCAGCCATTTACACACCCCGGCATCCTTGCCGCTGTCTATTCACTTACTCCGGTTTTTTCCCTTTCCTGCCATCCTGCTTACCGACTTTGCGCGGCTTCTTGCCAGCACCGACATCCTTGTTGCCGGGAGCGCCCTGCCCATCAGCATCCTGATTGATCGGCGGTCTGCTTTTACCGGGTTTTGAGCCATGCTGTCCTTTTTGACCTTCACGGGAAATATTCAGCATTTGGCCGGCCACCCAGGTTTTTTTCAGATCCCTGAAGATTTCCTTTGGCATGCCTTCCGGTAAATCCACGGTGCTGTAATCCTCATAGATGTTGATCACGCCAATATATTTGCCTTCTATGCCGGCCTCACCGGCAATGGCGCCGACGATATTGCCCGGCTTCACGTGATGGATATGACCCACCTCGATGCGGAAGCGCTCCATGCCTTCTTCCACCGGCTGGTTGCGGTGTCGGGGCTCGCTTTTGCGTGATGGGCGGCGCTCTTCCCGCTCATAAGGCGAGGCATTACCGTCATTAAAATCATCACGACGCTTTTTGCTCTCCCGACCACGACGGCCTTCGCCATCGTCGTCACGGAAGGCTTTCTTCTCGCGCTCGGGTTTGGCCTGCAGCAATAAGGGTTCATCCCCCTGTACCAGTTTCGCCAGGGCAGCAGCAATCTGCAGCGGCGGCACATCGTGTTCCTGCTGGTATTGTTCAACCAGTTCACTGAACAGGGCCAGGTCCTGGCTGCCCAGGGTATCGGTAATGGTCTGCTTGAACTGGGCAATGCGTTTGCTGTTGATGACCTCGGCGGACGGCATCTCCATCAACTCGATGGTCGAGCGTGTGGCATTCTCGATGGCTTTGAGCAGGCGTTTTTCCCGGTAAGTGACAAACAGGATGGCATCACCACTGCGGCCCGCCCGGCCGGTACGGCCAATGCGGTGAATGTAGGCTTCGGTGTCGTAGGGGATGTCGTAATTGATCACGTGGCTCACGCGTTCCACGTCCAGGCCACGAGCGGCCACGTCTGTGGCGATCAGGATATCCAGTTTGCCTTTCTTGAGCTTGTCGACGGTCATTTCCCGCTGTTTCTGCGGAATATCCCCATTGAGCGCCGAGGCGGCAAAACCACGGGCGGAGAGCTTGTCCGCCAGTTCCACCGTGGCCAGTTTGGTCCGCACGAAGATCAGCATGGCATCAAAACTTTCCACTTCCAGTATGCGGGTCAGCGCATCCAGCTTGTTCTGCATGCCGGTCACCGGCCAGTAGCGCTGGCGGATGAGGTCAGCCGTAGCGGTTTTCATGGCAATGGTGATTTCTTCCGGGTCATTCAAATGCTGGGTGGCAATGCGCTTGATTTCCTTGGGCATGGTAGCCGAGAACAGGGCAATCTGCCGTGAATCTGGCGTCTGCTCCAGAATCCATTCCACGTCATCAATAAAGCCCATGCGCAGCATTTCATCGGCTTCATCCAGCACCAGGGTTTTCAGTTTGTCGAGTTTCAATGTGCCCCGACGCATGTGGTCCATGACCCGGCCCGGGGTACCCACCACCACGTGCACGCCACGCTTGAGGGCGCGAATCTGGCTGCTGTAATCCTGCCCGCCATAAACCGGCAGCACATGAAAACCCTTGATGTGTGCGGCATAGCTCTGGAAGGCCTCAGCCACCTGGATGGCCAGCTCGCGGGTCGGTGCCAGCACCAGGGCCTGGGGATCCTGCTGTTTCAGGTCCAGATTACTCAGGATCGGCAATGCAAAGGCGGCGGTCTTGCCGGTACCAGTCTGCGCCTGCCCCAGGACGTCTTTACCCTCCAGTAAATGGGGAATGGTCCGGGTCTGAATCGGCGACGGTGTTTCGTAGCCGACATCCTGCAGGGCGTGAAGAATCGGGGGGCTCAGCGCGAGCTGGTCAAAGGTAATGACCGAATCAGTTGTCATGAAGTTCTCGATATGGGGTGTAAAAAGGTAAGTGTAACAGGGAAACAGCAATGCCCTGGCGTGCCCTGACTGGCGACCAGTATTGAGGGGACGCGCATCCTAGCACAAAAATCAAAGGGGACAGAGTCATTTGATCCCCAAAGCAAAAATTTACACCGTCATATTCAGGATCATGTGACGCTGTCCCCTTTGATTTTTTTCAGGCAGATTGACGCTTTTTACGCCCTGCTGCCGGCGGCACGCTCCAGTGCCTGTTGATGAGCCACATACTCGTCCAGCAGGATCCGGATCAAGCGGCTTTCCCAAAGGTCACTGCCCTCGTCTTGGTCTGCCCAACCAACTGCGCTATGCTCAACCGGTCATCTATAAGGGGAAAGTCACATGCAACGCCGCCAACTCTGCCAGGCCATTTTTTCCAGTCTTGTCGCCGCACCCATCCTCAATGCCGGCCTTGCCCAATATGCCAAGGGGGCTTTGAGCGACACCCGAATCACCCGCATCCGTATCTGGAACCCGGAAGGCACCAATGGTTTGGCGGACTGGATAAACCTGAGCGAAATACTCGTCACCATCGAAACCGATTCGGGCCTTGTGGGCATCGGTCAGGGCGGCACCAGGGACCTGCATGAGGACATCGCGGGCCTGCTGATCGGTGAGGACCCCTTTCGCACCGAATACCTGTGGGGCAAGCTCTATCGCAACAAGTTCTATCCCCCCGGCCGCGAAAAGCTGCATGCCATGGGCGCCCTGGACTGCGCACTGTGGGACCTGAAGGCCAAGGCCCTGGGTGTGCCTTTATATGAACTGCTCGGCGGTCTGACCCGCGATCACATCGAGTGCTACCAGAGCTTCGGTACCCTTAATG
>CAZBBS010000178.1:0-4518 GCA_964490145.1 uncultured Enterobacteriaceae bacterium | reverse complement strand
GGCCAGGCAGGCACCCTGTTTCATGAGGGGCATGACTTTTTCAATAACCGGTGTGTGCTGCTTGTCTGGCGTCAGGTTCAGAACCAGGTCGGCAGTGGGGATCAATTCTTCGAAAGTGCCGACATTAAAGGAATTGTCAGTGGCATTAACCCAGGACTGACGCTTGGCTTCGATGGCTTCGGCACGCAGGGCATAGGAAATATCCAGGCCGCTATCGCGCATGTTCAGGCCCTGGTTCAGACCCTGGGCACCGCAACCAAGAATAACGACTTTCTTGCCTTTCAGTTTGTCGACGCCATTGGCGAATTCAGATGAATCCATAAAACGGCATTTGCCCAGTTCTTCCAGCTGCAGACGCAGGGGCAGGGTATTGAAGTAATTCATGTGTGGCTCCGGTGTGGATGGTGATAAAAGGCGGCCATGGTAGAGGAAAACATTTGTTGCGTAAAATGATATATTTGCAATTTAGTGTTTCAATATGTGCAATATAAAAAATATAGAGGTGCTCTTGGATGAATGAACGAGATCTGGAGTTATTCCTGCACCTGTCCCGGTCACTGAACTTCAGTCGGACCAGCGATGCCTGCCATGTGAGTCCATCAAGCCTCACCCGGGTAATCAAGCGCCTGGAGGACAGGGTGGGGCAGCAGTTGTTTGAGCGTGATAATCGCCGTGTACGGATCACGCCGGCTGGGCAGCAGTTCAGGGAGTACGCGGAACAATCCCTTAACCAGTGGGAAGCACTGCAAAATCGCCTGGCGGAACAGAAAGGCAATCTGGCCGGGGAAATCAGTATTTTCTGTTCGGTCACAGCAAGCTACAGCTTTTTATACGAACTACTCAGTGAGTTCCGACGCGAATACAGCCAGGTGGAAATCAAACTGCATACCGGGGATACGGCAACCGCCCTGGAGCGTATCCGTCAGGAACAGGAAGATGTGGGCATTGCCGCCATCCCGCCGCAGGTTCCGTCCAATCTGGCAGTTCAGGAAATCACCCAGACTCCCCTGGTGTTCATCAAACCAAAACAGGATCAACATCTGCAGCACGCCATGACAAATAAAGGAGAGATACTCTGGGACAGGATGCCGATGATCGTGTCTGAAACCGGTCTGGCGCGTCAGGAAGTGGATCAGTGGTTTCGTGCGCGCCAGGTGGCACCGGTTATTTACGCCCAGGTGGCAGGCAATGAAGCCATTGTCAGTATGGTTAGCCTTGGCTTCGGTGTAGGCCTGGTGCCCAGGATCGTGGCGGATAACAGTCCGCTGCTGGAAAAAATCGAGTTTGTTAAGGCGAAACCGGCACTGGCCCCGTTTTCAGTCGGTTTATGTACCTTGCGTCGCAAGTTGTCCAGTCCGACCATCAGTGCATTCTGGGCACTGGCAGCCCGCTCATTGCGGGATAAATGAGGAGCAAATCGGGCATATTGTGTCGGGGAGCGCGGAATTTTGCTGTTCGCAGTATAATCGGCAGTCCATGCCGGAGATGACACATGCTTGAGCGCGATGAAAATGAAAACCCGGGAGAGGTTGCCGACACAGGTGAATCCATCCTGTTGATTGATGACCATGAAGAGGTGGTATCCGAAGGGGGGCGAAAAGTCCGCCGCCGGGGTATCTATCTGCTGCCCAATCTGCTCACGACCGGTGCCATGTTTGCCGGCTTTTATGCGGTTATTGCCGGCATGGGAGGTGACTTTGGTCACGCCTGTGTGGCCATTATTGTCGCCATGGTGCTCGATGGGCTCGATGGAAGAGTTGCCCGCCTGACCAATACCCAGAGTGCCTTTGGCGCCGAATATGACTCCCTGTCAGATTTGATAGCCTTCGGGGTGGCCCCGGCACTGATCTGTTTCAGCTGGGCGCTGTCGACCCTGGGCAAGGCTGGCTGGACCGTGTGCTTTATCTATGTTGCCTGTGCTGCCCTCAGGCTGGCCCGCTTCAATGTTCAGCTGGGTACCTCGGACAAGCGTTATTTTGTTGGCCTGGCGAGTCCGTCCGCAGCAGGGCTGGTGGTCTTCATGGTCTGGGCCCTGTATGAAAACCAGGTTGAAGTGACACGCCTTCTGGCCATGCTGGCAGCTCTTGTTACCTTTACTGCCGGCGCCCTGATGGTGCTCAATATCCGGTATTACAGTTTCAAGGACCTGGATCTGAAAAACCGGGTGCCCTTCATCGCCATGATTCTGGTGGTGCTGGTTTTTGTCATCGTGTCCTGGGATCCGCCCATCGTGCTTTTTTCCATGGCTATTATGTATGCCCTGTCAGGCCCCCTGATGACCCTTTACCAGCATCGTGAAAAATTACGGCGCAGTGCTGCCCCTGATACCACTCAAGTGGCCGCAGACGGTGCTGCCGCTCCGGTTGGACCGGATACTGACAGTACAGAGCACAAGGATCTGCACCATTGATCCCGTGGGATTTTTTTTACACTTGCCGGTCATCTATTAAACGGTGTTCAATTAAGTGTAAATGGCAGTCACTAGCTGATATTGAGAATTTGAGAACGTCGTTGAGAGAGACAAAGAGGCATCCATGATTATTAAAACCCGCAAGGACATACCCTCATCTGAAATTACCCCCGAGTCTGTATACCGGGAGCGCCGCAGCTTCCTGAAAGCGGGTGCCGGCTTATCCGCTGGCCTGGGAGCCATGGGGCTGGTGCCTGGCCTGGCTTCCGGACAAAAAGGTGATGCCCTGTTTGCCCGCGCACCGTCTGACATCAACCTGGCCAGCAAACCCCAATGGCTGGTCGAGAAAGTGGCTGGACGAAAAGACGCACCGGAAAGCGGTCCTTTCCATGCCAAGGATACCCTGACCCCTTTTGAGGACGTCACCACGTACAACAATTTTTATGAATTCGGTACGGGCAAGGGCGATCCATCCAACTATGCCCGCGATTTCAGGGTCGAACCCTGGACAGTGGAAATTACCGGTGAGTGTGCCAAGCCCGGTAAATACACGTTGGAGGACATTCTGGGCCCCCACACGTTTGAAGAACGTATTTATCGCATGCGCTGTGTGGAAGCCTGGTCAATGGTAGTGCCCTGGGTTGGCATTCCGATGGGAGATTTACTGAAACGCTTTGAGCCCAACGGCAATGCCAAGTTTGTGGCCTTTGAAACACTGGTGGACAAGGCACAGATGCCGGCTCAGCAGTCGCGTTTTGCGAGTATTGACTGGCCATACCGTGAAGGTCTGCGCATGGATGAAGCCATGCATCCTCTCACTATCATGGCGACCGGACTGTATGACGATGTACTGCCTGCCCAGAACGGTGCGCCTCTGCGGCTGGTGGTGCCATGGAAATACGGCTTCAAGAACATCAAGTCCATTGTCAAAATCGAGTTCACCCGGGACATGCCCAATAACACCTGGAATGACCTGCAGCCCAGGGAATATGGCTTTTACGCCAATGTGAACCCCCAGGTCAGCCATCCCCGCTGGAGCCAGGCATCGGAGCGGCGATTGCCAACGACTCTGTTCGCGCCTCAGCGCATACCCACGCTGATGTTCAATGGCTATGAAGAGGAAGTGGCCAGCCTGTACGCTGGCATGGATTTAAGCCGTAATTATTGAGGCAGGTCCGGGGTGGGCTTTCCGGCAGGACAGCCTTTCCCCGGCACCAGAACATCACCTTGAACTTTCTCCTCAAGCCCGTCGTATTCATTCTGTGTCTGCTGCCAGCCGCCCGGTTGGCCTGGGCGGTATACCTGGCATTTACCGGGGGTGAAAACATGCTGGGCCCCGATCCGGCCCAGTACCTGGCCCTGGAAACCGGCGAGTGGGCCATTCGATTGCTGATTCTGTCCCTGGCCATTACCCCGTTCAGATACCTGCTCAATCTGCCGGTGTTGTTCCGTTTCAGGCGGATGATCGGTCTGTACGCCTATTTTTATGTTTCCCTGCATCTGCTGGTCTTCCTGTGGTTCCTATTGGGGTGGCAATGGGGAGATATCGGCAGGGAACTTAGTGAACGTCCTTATATCACCATCGGGTTTTCTGCATTTGTGCTGATGACCCCGTTGGCAGCGACATCATTCAATGCGGCCCAACGCCTGCTGGGGCGCAACTGGAAGCGTCTGCACAGACTGACCTATGTCTGCTCCATACTTGGGGCTCTGCACGTGCTGTGGATAGTCCGGTCCAGTTACTTTGATGCGGTACTTTATGGTGGGCTGGTCGTGGTTCTACTGGCCTATCGCCTGGCAAGAAAAAACAGCAGGGCAGTACAGCAATTCACCCTGTGGCGTTGAAACAACAAAATGGCTAAACCCCTTGTCTGAACGGGCGTTATCAGTATAATGCGCGTTTCCGATTTTTCGGGTTCCTGCCAGGGATTTTATCCCTGAATACAGGGCAAGAATTGGGTCTGTAGCTCAGGTGGTTAGAGCGCAGCCCCCAAGTAGTTATAAAGAGCAGGGTGAGGTCGGACCGGATCTTACCTGAAGTTTGAAAGACAAAAATTGGGTCTGTAGCTCAGGTGGTTAGAGCGCAGCCCCCAAGTAGTTATAAAGAG
>CAZBBS010000177.1:0-4549 GCA_964490145.1 uncultured Enterobacteriaceae bacterium | reverse complement strand
GTCCTCCCCGTGAACTGTCCAGGCAGGCGCTGGCCGATGTGGTCGAGCCCCGCTATGACGAGCTGTTTCACCTGATTCAGTCTGAAATCAGGCAGAGCGGCTATGAAGACATGCTGGCTGCCGGCATGGTGTTTACCGGAGGCACCAGCAAGATGGAAGGTGTGGCCGAGCTGGCTGAGGAAATCTTTCATATGCCGGTAAGGATTGGTATGCCGGTCGATGTTAACGGGCTGGTGGATATCGTCCGTAACCCTACCTATTCGACCGCTGTTGGACTGCTGCTTTACGGCATGAAGCAGAGTCAGGAGCGGGAAGGCAATGTTGTACGGGAGCCGGGAATCACCTTGCTTGACCGGGTGAAAAGTTTTTTTGGCGGGAGTGAATGACACGTTTTGTGTTCACTCTTTTTAATTATTTTTTTAGAGGAATTTGAAACCGGCTTTTAACTGGTGAACAGGTTAACGGCATCAGTGAGAAACCGGCTTCAGGTAATTAGTAACTTCAAGGTGGAACCCAAAGGGGGTAAGTATGTTTGAAATCATCGACAATGTTGCACAAAGTGCAGTCATTAAAGTCATAGGCGTTGGCGGCGGTGGTGGTAACGCTGTCCAGCATATGCTTAACAGTACGATCGACGGGGTTGAGTTCATCTGTGCCAACACAGATGCACAGGCTCTGGAAAAAATGGGTACCAGGCTGAATCTGCAGCTTGGCTGCAGTGTCACCAAGGGACTTGGTGCGGGTGCCAATCCGGAAATTGGCCGACAGGCCGCGCTGGAAGATCGTGACCGTATCCGCGAAATCATCTCCGGAGCCGACATGGTCTTTATCACCGCCGGCATGGGTGGTGGAACAGGAACCGGTGCAGCACCGGTTGTTGCAGAAATCGCCAAGGAAATGGGAATCCTGACCGTTGCAGTCATCACCAAGCCCTTTTCCTTTGAAGGTCGCAAGCGTATGACATTGGCAGAACAGGGTATCAGGGAACTTGCAGAGAATGTTGACTCTCTAATCACCATACCCAACGAGAAACTGATGGATGTACTGGGCAAGGGTGCAACCCTGCTGGATGCCTTCGGTGCGGCCAACGATGTCCTCCATGGTGCGGTAAAAGGTATTGCCGACCTCATCATCCGTCCAGGCATGATCAACGTGGATTTCGCGGACGTCAGCACTGTCATGTCTGAAATGGGCATGGCGATGATGGGCACCGGTTACGCCAAAGGTGAAAACCGCGCAGTGGAAGCTGCCGAAGCAGCCATTCGCAGCCCTCTGCTGGAAGATGTGAACCTGCAGGGCGCCCGCGGCATCCTGATCAACATCACTGCCGGGGAAGACCTGACCCTGGGTGAGTTCTCCGAAGTGGGTGACACCATTTCCGAATTCGCCTCTGACCAGGCCATTGTTGTTGTAGGTACGGTGATTGATCCTGGAATGAAGGATGAAATCTGTGTAACCGTGGTCGCTACCGGTCTGGGTGGTATGCAGGTCGAGCGTCCGACCAAGGTTGTGGACAATACCGCCAGGAATCCGAGAACGGCTGATTTCCACAACCTGGACAAGCCGGCTGTCCTGCGCAAGAAGGAAGCAGCCAGAGCACAGATTCAGGCTGAAGAGATGGCCATTGATCGTGCCCCCATGAAGAAAGCTGTGGGAGCCGACACGGACATGGATTACCTGGATATTCCGGCTTTTCTGCGCAAGCAGGCGGACTAGGAAGGAGTTCACAGTTCAACTGAACAGGAATGCATAGGGGTGATCGGGCTATTGGTCCAGCAGGGTGTTTTTGCTAAGATGCGCGTTTTTTTCAGGCAGGGCACCCGGGCAACCAGGCCCGGCAATACACACCGGAGCGGTAATCCGGATAAAAACGGGTTTCGATGGAATAATGCAGCACTCAACAGGTCTGTTTATTCCGTATTCCGGCAATTCGCCAAACACAGCTGCCCCTGTATCCAAGTGGCAAGAGAGAACAAACATTGATTAGGCAACGTACCCTGAAGAATGTCATCAAAGCGACTGGCGTCGGGCTGCACACAGGCCAGAAAGTCTACCTGACCTTGCGACCCGCTCCTGTCGACACGGGAATCGTTTTCACCCGGGTTGACCTTGACCCGGTTGTACAGATTCCGGCGCTGGCCAAAAACGTGGGTGATACCACCTTGTCATCCACGTTGGTAAAAGATGATGTGCGGATTTCCACCGTCGAGCATCTCATGTCAGCCATGTGTGGTCTGGGTATAGATAATGCTTATGTCGATGTCAGTGCTCCCGAAGTCCCTATTATGGATGGCAGCGCTGGTCCCTTTGTGTTCCTGATTCAGTCGGCGGGTATTGAAGAACAGAATGCCCCCAAAAAATACATTCGTATAACCCGGGAAGTCAGTGTAGAAGAGGGTGACAAGAAAGCCAGCCTGAAACCGTTCAATGGTTTCAAGGTGGGCTATGCCCTGATGTATGACCACCCGGTTCACCGCAAATTCACCAAGGAAGCCTGTGTCGACTTTTCCAGCACCTCATTCGTGAAGGAAGTCAGTCGCGCCAGGACCTTCGGTTTCATGCATGAATTCGAGGAGCTGCGTAATCGCAATCTGGCACTGGGTGCCAGCATGGATAATGCCATTGCGGTTGGTGATTACCGGGTCCTGAATGAAGACGGTCTGCGTTATGAAGACGAGTTCGTCAAACACAAGATACTGGACGCCATTGGAGACCTCTACCTGCTGGGTAAAACCCTTATCGGTGAGTTCCAGGGGCACAAGTCCGGCCACGCCCTGAACAATGCCCTTCTCAGAAAGTTGATGACAGCAGAAGATTGCTGGGAAATCGTGACTTTCGAGGAAGAGGAGCAAGCACCAATTTCCTACCTGAGACCTGTTTTTTCAGGCTAGATATGGTCTAATCCGACCCTGCATCGAAGTTCCGGCCAATAAAGGCCGCATGATTACCGCAAGATGAAGATAATCATAGTCAATGAAAAGCATGGGGATACACGGTCTCTGGTCCTGAAGGGCTGGGCACGCGTGGCGTTATCTATTTGTCTGCTGGGGGTACCTGTTGTCCTCGGCTACTACGGTTTCCATGTATCTGCTACCCGAAACGGGGATTACTACAAGGATCAGGCTACCCAGGCCTGGATGGATGAACTGCAGGCCCAGAAAGCGGATGTCGAGCAGGTTCGTCAGGAAACCCTGGACCAGCTTCAGGCCCTGACACTCAGGATGGCCAATCTTCAGGCCCGATTGCTTCGACTGGATGCCCTGGGTCAGCGTTTGACCGAAATATCAGACCTTGATGATGGTGAATTCGATTTTACCCAGGCACCGGCCGTGGGTGGACCCCAGGATCTGGATGCAGAGCAGGTGCAGGTCCCTGATTTTCTGCAGGCTCTGGATAACCTGACCCGCGAAATTGAAGACAAGCAGCAGCAGCTGGAGTTGCTGGATTCCCTGTTATCCGAGCAGCAGATCCAGTCTGCCGCCTATATTGCCGGTCGGCCGATAAACCGGGGATGGATTTCTTCCAACTATGGCCGTCGAATCGACCCCTTCACTGGCAAGCTGGCCTGGCATCAGGGCCTGGATTTTGCGACAGGAAAAACCGGTGTCGACATTATGGCTGTTGCCTCAGGTGTCGTGACCTTTGCCGGTGAAAAGCAGGGTTATGGGCGTATGGTGAAAATCAACCATGGCAATGGCTATGAAACCCTGTATGCCCATGATGAGAAGCTCCTGGTAAAACCGGGGGATATCGTCAAGAAAGGACAGGTTATTGCCCTGTCAGGAAATACCGGTCGCTCGACCGGACCCCATGTGCATTTCGAAGTGCACAAAAACGGTCGCGTCGTCGACCCCTCATCCTACGTTCACCGTACCAGTCGATAAAACCCTCGACCATTCTTTGCTGCCGTGTGCATGACGTGTCATGCCAGGGCTTGAATGCTGTGTTAACGGCCATATTTCACTGTAAATCGATATTGATATAAGACTTATGCTCACGAAGATATTTGGAAATAAAAACCAGCGGGAAATCAAAAAGCTTTCTAAAGTTGTCAATAAAATCAATGGGATGGAGCCAGCCATGCAGGCGCTGTCCGATGAGGAGCTGAAGGGCAAGACCGCCGAATTCAGGGAACGGTTTGAAAATGGCGAATCCCTGGACCAGCTGCTGCCTGAGGCCTTTGCCGTTGCCCGTGAGGCAGGGGTCAGGGTCATGAATATGCGCCATTTCGATGTGCAGCTGATCGGCGGCATGGTGCTCAACAATGGCAAGATCGCCGAAATGCGCACTGGTGAAGGCAAGACCCTTGTCGCCACGTTGCCAGCCTATCTGAATGGTCTGACGGGGCGCGGTGTTCACCTGGTTACCGTGAATGATTACCTGGCCCGTCGTGATGCCGAGTGGATGAGGCCGCTGTATGAATTTCTGGGTCTGAGTGTTGGTGTGGTTGTTCCCGGCCAGTCACACGAGGAGAAGCGTGCGGCGTATCAGGCAGACATCACCTACGGCACCAATAACGAATTCGGATTTGATTACCTGCGTGACAACA
>CAZBBS010000176.1:0-4583 GCA_964490145.1 uncultured Enterobacteriaceae bacterium | reverse complement strand
CACCCCATCTACACGTCGTTTGACAGCTTCACGGGCAACGGTTTTTTCGAACTCGAAAATATAACTGACAGCTTTTTTGACTTTATGCTTGATGGCCTGTGACAGGGACCAGTACGGAAGTTTCAGGAAGCGGCGAATTTGATTGAACCAACGATTTGACCACAGCAGAAAGTTGTAGGCGACATCTCCTGCCAGGGCCACCCATGGTGACGGGTAATGCCATCATAGGCATCGCCGTGAATAATCTATAATTTTTTGCCAGCGGCAGTTTCATAATAGGCTTCATTGGCAATTCTGATATTGCCCATTTGAAAAGTATGTTCTTCCAGGTACTCCCTGAGAAATTCATCATGGTTGCCCACGATATACATAACGTTGGTTTGGTCTTTTTCTGACTTTCTCAGGATTTGCCTGATGACACGATTGTGTTCATCGGGCCAGAACCACTTGGAGGTGGACAGGCGCCAGCCGTCGATAATGTCACCCACAAGGAAGAGATTTTCACATTTAAAGGATTTCAGAAAATGGTTCAGCAGTTCTGCCTTGCACCCTTTTGTGCCCAGGTGGATGTCGGATATCCAGATGGTTCGGCATTTTTTTTGTTTCATGGCATAAGATTTCACTGTTTTGGCCATGGTAGAGGGGCGGCCGAAAGGGCAAGTTAAGGAAACAATAAGTGTCGGTTAATTTTGCTTGATGCATGTCATGAAATATTGGCGGGCTTTATGAAAGATTAATAATTTTGTTCTAGCATTCAGCATCAAATTTTTGTGAGGTCAGGTTTGTATTGCCTATGAGAATCCTGTTTGTATGTACTCAAAATCGATGCCGAAGCATTATTGCAGAAGCTGTGGCAAACCGTTTTGGAGAGGGCAGGATTATCGCTGCGAGTGCCGGCAGTGAACCTGCACAAAAGGTGCATCCGGAGACCTTGAAGTTGTTGAAGTCTCACGGTATTTCCACCGCGGGGTTGGCATGCAAATGCTGGGATGACATGCAGACATTTGAGCCTGATTTTGTGATTACACTATGTGACAAGGCTGCACATGAATCCTGTCCAATCTGGTTCGGGATGTCCCTTCGGGTGCATTGGGGGCTGGCAGATCCTGCCAAAGCAGAAGGTTCTGAAGCTCAGAAGTGGGCAGCCTTTGAAGATACCTATAAAATACTTCACAATAGAATAAAAAAGCTTGCCAGGTTGCTGGAATCAGACCCTTCCAGAACCGATATCTATGACTTGCTACGAACCCTGGCCGCTGAAATCTAATAACCAGGGATTCCCTTTATGGATTTTTTCTCCAAGTACCTGACGCTCTGGATATTTGTCGCAATCGTTGCGGGAGTCTTGTTGGGGCATACCTTTACTGATGCTTTTGCCCTCATCGCTCAACTGGAAGTGGCCAGTGTGAACCTGGTGATCGCTGTATTTATCTGGGTCATGATTTACCCAATGATGGTACAGGTTGATTTCTCGGCTATACGGGAAGTAGGCAGCAAACCACAGGGTGTCATCCTGACCTGTGTGATCAACTGGCTGATCAAACCCTTTACCATGGCCTTTATGGGATGGCTGTTTTTCCGGGTGTTGTTCCGGGACCTGGTGGATCCGGAGATTGCCACGGAATATATCGCAGGCATGATACTGCTGGGTGTGGCGCCCTGTACCGCCATGGTCTTTGTCTGGAGCCAGCTGGTGAAAGGCGACCCCAACTACACACTGGTCCAGGTGTCAGTGAATGACATCATCATGATTTTTGCTTTTGCGCCGATCGCCGGGTTTCTGCTCGGGATTTCGGATATCACGGTGCCCTGGGAAACGCTGCTGCTGTCAGTGGTGCTTTATGTTGTGCTGCCTCTTGTGGCGGGGATTGTGACCCGTAGAGCCCTGGATCAGGCTAATGATCACCAGCGTCTTAACCGTTTCCTGGATACACTGAAGCCCTGGTCAAGCGCCGGGCTGCTGGCAACAGTCGTGTTGCTGTTTGGATTTCAGGCAACCGTCATTCTTGAGCAGCCTTTTGCCATCGTGCTTATTGCCATTCCCTTGCTGCTGCAAACCTACGGGATTTTTGCCATCACCCTCGTCATAGCCTGGTGGCTGAAATTAAGTCATCGCGTTACCGGCCCCGCCTGCATGATTGCCACGTCCAACTTTTTTGAACTGGCAGTGGCTGTCGCCATAACCCTGTTCGGCCTGGAATCAGGAGCCTCTCTGGCAACGGTGGTGGGGGTGCTGGTGGAAGTGCCGGTAATGCTGTCTCTTGTCGCTATCTGCAACAGGCTCAGGCCGGCTCTCAAGGAACGCTATCAAGGTATGATTGCTCAAACCTAGAGAATTACCAGCCCGGCAGCGGTATTGATGGCATCCCGGACCACCTTGATGGCAGCATTGATCGCGGCTTCCACCAGCAGCAGACCCATGCCTTCGACCGTCAGCATGACAGTTTTAGCGCTGTTCTTGTGGATATTAATCAAGGCTTTCGCTCCCTTGGCTGTGATCTTTCCTGCGGCCACGCCATCCACCACCATGGTCAGGCTGTCAGCCAGTTTACGAAATTCGGACTCTGCATAATCCTGGATATCCGGCCACTGGTCCTTGAACACGCCGCTGGCAGCGCCAATCATGTTCTTGCCTATTTGTCGGGTGTCGATGGCAGGCATTATTCAATCCCTCGCTTTTTGGCGATTTCCAGTTTCAGAATGGCGCCGAACTGTACATCCATGGCTGTCTGTAACGGACGGGTAATGGCCTCTATCAGTCCAAGATCTTCCTGGGCTTCATGCAGCACCATCAGTTCCCTGATGCTGTCTTCCAGCAACTGCAGTTGTTGTGAGGTCAGGTTATTTTGCGGTGTATTGCTGGCGCGAAGTTTCAGGCTGGCTATGTCGCTCAAGGCCCCGATATAAAAACCGGTATTGGCAATGAATTCCCCTTCCGGGGTGCCCGCCTTGTATTCCATGTCCAAGAGGAACGCTGTGGTCTCCCTGTGAAGCCGCGTGACGCCCTGGTCGATGACTTCATCGTATTGTCCCACCAGCGTGATTTCGCTGCAGGCACTGAGCAATACGCAAAGCAACATGGCAAGACAAGAATGATGCTTTTTATAGAATAGTCGGTCCATCAACAGCTACCTGAAGTTACGTTCCATTATTCCGTTCAGGAAAACTACTGGTTCGACAGGATGGGTGTCAATGCTGGCCTGACGACATTACGGCCTGATGTGGTGATTCAGAAAGTGGGGGCGGCTTGTTGTCACTGGGATCGTTGATAAACCGTGCTGGTGGCAGAAGGTGGGCAATTGCCCTGGGTGTGGGTGGTGACGCCATTGTTGTAATAACAGATGTTGCCATCGAATCCTGTGGCCTGTCGGATGAGCTGGCCTGTGCTGCCGGCGGTGTTGTAGTCCGAAGGAGGGGTGGCGCAGGCTGTCAAGCCTGTTGCAACAAGCATGGCAAGTGCGATTTCTGGCAGGAAGTGTCCGGTTTTCTTGATCTTCACAACGGCCTCTGTCTTTGCTGCTGTCATCAACCGCGCGTATTGTCGAGTAAGCGCCCGTGATGGTGTCATCCTGATGGGCGATTTCGACCGCCCTCAGGTTTTAGTGGGTCTTTGACCAGAGTGCCTTCTTTACACCAGGCTGTCCAGAGCCTGATATGCCTCTTCGAGCATAACGCAGTTTCTACCGCTGTGCTTGGCCCGGTACAGGGCCTCATCAGCAAACTTTACCAGTTGATCACCTGTGATACCGTGAGCTGCCAGTTGGGCGACACCGGCACTCACAGTAACGCTGACAGAACGTTTTTCCAGGTCGCTGCCATTAATCTCAAAATTGTGTTTTTCGGTATTTTCACGAATTCTTTCTGCGAGGTTGTAGGCAGCTTCTGCGTCTGTTGACGGTGCCAGAATCAGGAATTCCTCGCCGCCATATCGCGCGACAATATCTGAAACGCGGACTGAAGATTTGATCAACTCGCGAAATTCAGAGAGGATCTTGTCGCCTGCCTGGTGGCCCCACGTATCATTGATGGATTTGAAGTGATCGATATCCAGCATCATCACAGACAGCGGTGCCTGGTATCTTGCTGCCCGGTCCACTTCCTCACTCAGGCGCTGCTCCAGGTAACGTCGGTTGTAAATGCTTGTCAGCGAATCCGTGACGTTTTCCCGCAGGACGATTTTCAGGTCTACCGTGGTTTGCAAAGAAAGACCGCAGACTGCCCAGACAAATACGCCGCCGCAGAAGTAAATGACCGGCACCATCATGGCTGACCAGTCGACATAGCTGTCCCAGAAAAAACTGATCTGCGCCACGTAACCCAGGATAAAAAGGACGATCAGACCACCCAGCATATACCAGCGCTTGCGCATTTTGCCGTCTGGCAAAATCTTGATGAGTTGCAATACTTTTTGCAGGGACAGCCAGATGGCTGTGGCTCCTGCAAAGACCAGCATATTGGCAAACAAGAACATATCCTTGGCCCTCTATTCCTTGTTGTTTAAGTTCATAACGGCTAATGAGGGTAAAACCTTAGTGGGAAATTTTAGTTTTAAGAGGAAGAGGTATGGGGCGAATGAAAAAAGG
>CAZBBS010000175.1:0-4698 GCA_964490145.1 uncultured Enterobacteriaceae bacterium | reverse complement strand
GGTAAGCAATGGATTTGAATGTTGCAGTGCCTGGCAAGAAGGCAGCAAAAACAGTTTCCGTCTCTGACGATACTTTTGCTAAAGATTACAATGAATCACTGGTTCACCAGGTAGTGGTTACTTACCTCGCTGGTGCTCGTCAGGGTTCTGTCAAGCAGAAGACCCGTTCAGAGGTCAGCGGTGGCGGCAAGAAACCATGGCGTCAGAAGGGTACCGGTCGTGCCCGTGCTGGTACTACCCGTGGTCCTTTGTGGCGTACTGGTGGTGTTACCTTTGCTGCAAGGCCACAGGACCACTCGAAAAAAATCAACAAGAAAATGTACCGCGGTGCGCTGCGTTGCATACTTTCCGAACTGGTGCGTCAGGACCGTCTGCTTGTGGTAGACGACTTCAAGGTTGATTCACACAAAACCAAGGGTCTGATTGACAAGCTGAATGAGCTTGAGCTTCAGAATGTACTGATTGTCAGTGATGAAGTGGATCAGAACCTGTACCTGGCTGCACGTAACCTGCACAAGGTTGATGTGCTCGAAGCTTCTGGTGTCGATCCGGTCAGCCTGATCGGTTTTGACAAGGTGCTGATGACAGTACCTGCTCTGAAAAAAGTAGAGGGGATGCTGGCATGAACCAGGAAAGAATGTTGACCATTATTATGGGCCCTCATATTTCAGAGAAGAGCTCCATTATTTCTGAAGAGAATAACCAGGTAACTTTCAGGGTTGCCAGTGATGCCACCAAGCCTGAAATCAAGCAGGCCATTGAAGGTTTGTTCAATGTTGAGGTGAAGGAAGTCCAGGTCCTGAATGTGAAAGGCAAGAGAAAGCGTACAGCACGTGGCAAATTCCGCACGCGCCCAAGCTGGAAAAAAGCCTACATCCGTCTTGAGCAGGGTCATGAAATTGACTTTGCTGACCTGGGATAAGCAAACAAAGAACTTATCGAATAAAGAGTAAAGATAATGGCCGTTGTTAAGACTAAACCAACATCCCCGGGACGTCGATTTGTCGTCAAGGTAGTCAATCCGGACCTGCATAAAGGTGCGCCTTATGCTCCGTTGACTGAGACCAAGTCCAAAACCGGTGGCCGCAACAACACTGGTCGTATCACCCGTCGTCATGCAGGTGGTGGACATAAGCAGAAATACCGCGTTATTGATTTCAAACGCAACAAGGACAACATTCCGGCTGTTGTAGAGCGGCTTGAGTATGATCCTAACCGCAGCGCCCATATTGCCCTGCTGAAGTATGCTGATGGTGAGCGTCGCTACATTATTGCACCTGCCAAGGTTGCTGCCGGAGACGAACTGGTATCCGGTGAAAGTGCGCCAATGCGTCCAGGCAACTGCCTGCCGCTGCGCAACATCCCTATGGGTAGCACCATTCATTGCGTGGAAATGAAGCCAGGCAAGGGTGCACAGCTGGCCCGCAGTGCTGGTACATCTGTACAGCTGGTAGCTCGTGAAGGGCAGTATGCCACTCTGCGTCTGCGCTCAGGTGAGATGCGTAAGGTGCTGTCCGACTGTCGTGCTGTTCTGGGCGAAGTGTCCAACAGCGAGCATAGCCTGCGCTCACTGGGTAAAGCCGGTGCCAAACGCTGGCGCGGTGTTCGTCCGACCGTACGTGGTGTTGCTATGAACCCGGTTGACCATCCACATGGTGGTGGTGAAGGCCGTACCTCCGGTGGTCGTCATCCAGTATCACCCTGGGGTACTCCAACCAAGGGTTACAAGACTCGTACCAACAAGCGTACCGATAAACTGATTGTTCGTCGCCGCCGCGCAACACGCTAAAACGCGCAGCTTTGAGTAAACGAATTAGAGGAATTATAAAGTGCCAAGATCATTAAAAAAGGGACCGTTCATTGACCTGCACCTGCTGAAGAAAATTCAGGTAGCCCAGGAAAGCAATGACAGAAGGCCGATCAAGACCTGGTCCCGTCGTTCCATGATCTCCCCGGATATGCTGGGCCTGACTATTGCGGTGCATAACGGTCGCCAGCACGTACCGGTTCTGATTACAGAAGATATGGTAGGGCACAAACTGGGTGAATTTGTTGTTACTCGTAACTACCGTGGCCACGTAGCGGACAAGAAAGCCCGCTAAGTACAGGCCCGATTAACAGTTATCGTGTAACGATTTACAGAGGTAAGAATAATGGAAGTTTCAGCAAAACTTAAAACAGCCAGATTGTCGGCCCAAAAGGCCAGGCTTGTTGCTGACCAGATTCGTGGTAAGGGTGTTGAGGAAGCGCTTGAAATCCTCACTTACAGTCCCAAAAAAGGTGCTGCCATTATCAAGAAGGTGCTGAACTCAGCGATTGCCAATGCCGAACACAACGAAGGCGTTGATATTGACGAGCTGAAAGTATCCACCATTTATGTTGACGAGGGGATGACAATGAAAAGAATCATGCCTCGCGCCAAGGGTAGAGCCGATCGTATTTTGAAAAGGTCTTGTCACATTACCGTTAAAGTGGCAGACGGTCAGTAAAGGTTAATTAAGAGGTTACTATGGGTCAGAAAGTACACCCGACAGGCATTCGACTGGGTATCGTTAAAAAGCATACTTCTGTCTGGTATGCAGGCGGCAAAGACTACGCCAAGTATTTGCTCGAAGACATGGAAGTGCGCGACCTGGTTAAGAAAAAACTGGCGTCTGCGTCTGTTTCCAGGGTTGAGATCGAGCGTCCGGCACAAACCGCCCGTATTACTGTTTACACGGCCCGTCCTGGCATTGTTATCGGTAAGAAAGGTGAAGACGTAGAAAAACTGCGTGGTGAGCTGACCGCAAAAATGGGTGTACCTGTACACATTAATATTGAAGAAATCCGCAAGCCGGATATCGATGCCCAGCTGGTTGCAGACAGTATTGCCCAGCAGCTTGAGCGTCGAGTCATGTTCCGCCGTGCCATGAAGCGTGCCATGCAGAATGCCATGCGCCAGGGTGCAGAAGGCGTGAAAGTCCAGGTTAGCGGTCGTCTTGGGGGTGCTGAAATTGCACGTACTGAGCGCTATCACGAAGGTCGTGTACCCCTGCATACCCTGCGTGCCGACATTGATTATGCCACGAGTGAAGCATTGACCACTTACGGCATCATCGGCATCAAGGTGTGGATCTTCAAGGGTGAGGTCTTCAACAGTGACGAAGTTATGGGTGCCGAGCCCAAAAAGAATTCTTGAGAGGTAGTTCAGGATGTTACAACCGAAGCGAACTAAATTTCGCAAGCAGATGAAAGGCCGCAACCGCGGTCTGGCCCATCGCGGCAGCAGCATCAGTTTTGGCGAATATGGTCTGAAAGCCATTGGCCGCGGACGTCTGACCGCTCGCCAGATTGAGTCAGCCCGTCGTGCGCTGACCCGTCACGTAAAACGTGGTGGAAAAATCTGGATCCGCGTGTTTCCTGACAAGCCTATTACCCAGAAGCCTCTTGAAGTTCGTCAGGGTAAAGGTAAGGGTAGTGTTGAGTACTGGGTAGCCCAGATTCAGCCAGGCAAGGTCCTGTTTGAGATTGAAGGTGTTAGCCAGAAACTGGCTGAAGAAGCATTCAGTCTGGCAGCTGCCAAACTCCCGTTTGCTACCAAATTTGCTAAAAGGGTGGTGATGTAATGGCCAAGTACGAGACCAGTGAACTGCGTGGCAAATCTGTTGAGGAGCTGAACAATATCCTCACTGAGCTTCTGCGTGATCAGTTTAACCACCGTATGCAGAAATCCACTGGCCAGTTGGGCCAGACACATGTGATGTCTGCTGTACGCAAGGATATTGCCAGGGTAAAAACCCTGATTAACGAAAAGAAAGCCCAGTAAGGCTTAACGAGAACAGGTTTTTAGAAACATGACTGAAGCTGTCGAAACTACTACCAATGAAGCCGCAGGCGCCAGTAATGCACGTACCGCCACTGGCCGTGTTGTCAGCAACAAAATGGACAAGTCCATTACTGTGCTGGTTGAAAGGCGTGTTAAGCATCCGGTTTACGGCAAATACGTGACCAAGTCGTCCAAATTGCATGCTCATGATGAAGGTAATGAGTGTCAGGAAGGCGACACCGTCACTATCAAGGAAGTCAGGCCGCTGTCCAAAACAAAGACCTGGGCTCTGGTTTCCATTGATGAGAAAGCCACTACGGTATAACGGATTTCGAACCAGTACGTTTTAGCAGTATATATTTCGGAATAAAGGTTAGGGCTTAAGCCCGGAGAAGCAAGATGATACAAGTACAGTCCTATTTGGATGTGGCAGATAACAGCGGCGCAAGGAAGGTCATGTGCATCAAGGTGCTTGGCGGTTCTCATCGTCGTTACGCCAGGATTGGCGATGTAATCAAGGTAACCGTCAAGGAAGCCATTCCCCGGGGTAAAGTGAAGAAAGGTCAGGTTATGAATGCCCTGGTTGTTCGCACCAAGAGTGGTGTTCGTCGTCAGGACGGTTCATTGATCAAGTTTGATGACAATGCAGCAATTTTGCTGAATGCGCAGGAAGCACCAATTGGTACTCGTGTTTTCGGACCGGTTACCCGTGAACTGCGTAATGAAAAATTTATGAAAATTATTTCCCTGGCACCAGAAGTACTGTAAGCGTACTACGGAAATCCAGGACAGGTATTAGAGACAGCGACGATGCAAAAACTGAAACGTGATGATGAAGTCATAGTGATTGCCGGCAAGGACAAGGGCAAGCGCGGCAAGATTACGCGCCTGCT
>CAZBBS010000174.1:0-4710 GCA_964490145.1 uncultured Enterobacteriaceae bacterium | reverse complement strand
ATCACGGATATGTCCTGGAAGCGTATCAAGCATCCAAGCGAAATCGTCAATGTTGGCGATGAGATCGACGTGAAAGTGCTGAAGTTCGACCGTGAGCGCAACCGCGTATCTCTCGGTCTGAAACAGCTGGGCGAAGATCCATGGGTCGAAATCAAGAACCGTTATCCTGAAAACACCAGGGTCAAGGCTGTTATTACCAACCTGACCGACTATGGCTGCTTTGCCGAGCTGGAAGAAGGTGTTGAAGGTCTGGTTCATGTATCCGAAATGGATTGGACCAACAAGAACATTCACCCATCCAAGCTGGTTCAGCTGGGCGATGAAGTTGAAGTGATGATTCTGGACATCGATCAGGAACGTCGTCGTATTTCCCTGGGCCTGAAACAGTGCCAGCAGAATCCCTGGGATGGATTCGCCGAGAAGTACAACAAGGGTGATCGCATTTCCGGCAACATCAAGTCCATTACCGATTTCGGTATCTTCATTGGTCTTGAAGGCGAAATCGATGGTCTTGTGCACCTGTCCGATATCAGCTGGGACGAGCCCGGTGAACAGGCGGTTCGCCAGTACACCAAGGGCGACAAGCTGGATACCGTCATTCTGTCCATTGACCCTGAGCGTGAAAGAATCTCTCTGGGCATCAAGCAGTTGTCTGACGATCCGTTTGCCAACTTTGCCGGCCAGAATGAAAAAGGCAGCATCGTTACCGGTACCGTCAAGGAAGTGGACGCCAAAGAAGCGATCATTACCCTGGCGGACGGCATTGAAGGTGTCCTGAAAGCCTCTGAAATCAGCCGTGAACGTGTAGAAGACGCCCGCAATGCCATTAATGTTGGTGAAACGGTAGAGCTGATGGTTATCAGCGTTGATCGCAAGAACCGCGTGATCAGCCTGTCTATCAAGGCTCGTGAAAATGCTGAAGAGAAGGATTCTTTTGAAGAGCACAAGAAACAGAGTGCTGCAGCGGCTGCGCCGACAACCGTTGGGGACCTTCTCAAGTCCCAGATGGACAAGGAGTAACGCTGCGACTGGCTTGCAAGTTGTGCAACCTGTCTGAAATTACGATAGAAGGATGAGCCATGACTAAATCAGAACTGATAGATCAGATAGTCTCCAAGCAAACCCAGCTTTCTGCTAAGGATGTTGAGTTGGCAGTGAAGGCAATTATTTCCTACATGTCTGAGATTCTGGCAGACGGTGGTCGAATAGAAATCAGGGGATTTGGAAGTTTTTCCCTGCATTACCGGGCACCTCGTGTTGGCAGGAACCCTAAAACCGGTGAGCCGGTTGAACTGAGCGGCAAATATGTCCCTCACTTCAAGCCAGGCAAGGAGCTGCGTGACAGGGTGAATGGCAGCATGGACGAAGCACAAGCGCAGCCTGTTTCAGAGTAACACCTGAAATCAAGTCAAAACGGCAGCCTCTGTCAGCAGAGGTTGCCGTTTTTTTTTGTTTATGAAAATTTCCAGCGTCACCGCGCTGCGCTCATATATAATTAGTGAGTCTTCTGCGAGCAGGATAATCACGTGAAAGGGTTTTTCCGGTTTATTACCTTCCTCATATTTGTAGGTTTGATCCTGCTGGCTTTTCTGTTCGCCCTGAAAAATACTGCACCGGTGACACTCTGGGTGGGCATAACACTGCCTGAGATCAGTGTAGGCGTGCTGATAATTGCCGCCTTCGTTGCAGGAGGCTTCATAGGGCTGGTACTCGGACTCGGCATATTTCGACAGCTCAGATACATGATCAGAATCAGGCAATTGCAGGGGCAGTTGGACAGAACCCGGAAGGAAGCAGGAAGTGATAATCAGGTGGGCAAAGCGTAATCATTTTTATGGAGCCGCACATCTTTACTGATTTTCTGTTATTTCTGCTGCTGCTTATTGCCCTGGCCGCAGGTTGGCACCTTGGACGGCGCAGCACTGGTTTGCAGCTGCACATGGCAGGCAAAAGGGGGCAGAGTGCCCCGGATAAAGACTATTTCGTCGGGCTAAATTACCTGCTTAATGATGAGCCTGATGATGCCATCGATATTTTTACCGACTTTCTCGAGATTAATGCCAAAACCCTGGATACCTATATAGCCCTGGGCAAACTGCTGCGCAGGCGAGGTAAAGTGGACCAGTCCATCACGATTTACCAGGAACTGCTGGGCAAGGGGATCTTTGGGGAGAGCGCAATCCATGAAATAAAACTCAACCTGGTCCAGAGCTACATCGCTGCAGGGTTGCTCGACCGTGCAGAGTTTATTCTCGATGAGTTGAAAAAGAGCACCGGGGCTGTCAAATCCAGGGCGCTTGAATATGCCATCAGTCTTGCCCAGCAGGAAAAGGAATGGGAAAAAGGTATTGCCGCTATTCTTGATCTCATCCGGATAATTTCCGGTGAACGTCGTGAATCATTGCAGCTTCAGGCCTCACACTTCTATTGTGAGCTGGCGCTGTCTGATATGGCGCGAGGTCATGCGGCCAGGGCCAGGACGAATCTGAAGCTTGCCTCTGATATGGACAGGATGAACCCCAGGGTGAGCATGCTGCGGGGTGAGCTGGAAATGCAGTATGGCAACGACAGGGAGGCCATCAAATATTTTCTGCGCGTTAATAAACAGGACTCGCTTTTTCTGGCGGAAGTCTTTCCACGACTGGTGGATTGTTACCGAAAAGCAGGTAAGGAAAAGGCGCTCAGAAAATTTGTCGAAGAGTGTATGGAGACCAACAGCAGTACATCCGTGGTGCTGGGCATCAGTATGTTTCTGCGGCAGGAAAGGGGACTAGATGCAGCCCGGGAATATCTTGAACACAAACTGGGTGCCAAGTCCTCTCTGCGCCTGCTGTACAGTTTGCTGAAGCTGGACGATGACACGCTGAGTACTGACCATGGTCATCGTGGTCAGGTACTTGAACTGCTTGGCGAATACCTGGAGACCCAACCCCAGTACCAGTGTCACAATTGCGGGTTTGAACTCAAAACCCTTCATTGGCTATGTCCCAGCTGCGCAGAATGGGGAACAGTGCGGCACTTGACGGGTATACTGGGTGAATAGCCTGGACAAATGCAAAACTGGAGTAGAAAACACATGACGAGTGAATATCGAGTAGACAAGCCCATTATCGTGGCCCTTGATTTTCCCGATACAGGCAGCGCCATCGCACTGGCTGATAATCTTGACCCGGCACTTTGCCGGGTTAAAGTCGGCAAAGAACTCTTTACCCGCGCAGGACCAGACCTGGTGAAACAGCTCAAGTCCATGGGTTTCGACGTTTTCCTCGATCTCAAATATCATGACATCCCCAATACTGTGGCTGGTGCTGTTGCCGCAGCAGTCGATCTTGGCGTCTGGATGGTTAACGTCCATGCCGGTGGCGGCCGGGCCATGATGGATGCTGCTCGTAAAGCCCTGCCGGAACATAATGCCCCGTTGCTGATCGCTGTCACGGTGCTCACCAGTATGGGGGCAGAGGACCTGAGGGAAGTGAATGTCAATGTCAGTCCCGATGAGCAGGTCATGACACTGGCCAGATTAACCCGGGATTGCGGTCTTGATGGTGTTGTATGTTCAGCCAGGGAAACGTCGCTGCTGCGTGCGGAAATAGGGGACAATTTTTCACTGGTTACACCGGGTATCCGGCCAGCGGGAGACAGCGCCGACGACCAGAAACGGGTGATGACACCAGCGCAGGCTATTGCCAATGGCAGCAATTATCTGGTCATTGGACGTCCTGTGACCCAGGCCGATTCGCCTGTGGCCAAATTGCGCCAGATCATGGATGAAATTGCAGGCAGAAACTGAAAACACTGCTAAAGTGATTTCAAGCAGCAGCATTCCTGCTGCGAATGCACCAGTCATAAAACGTAACGCGTACTGCAAGGAGGCAGACCATGACTAAAAACATGACAGTGATTGGACCATTTCGTCGATCTGGCAATGGCCTGGTAGGCATTTGTCTGGCAGCGCTGCTGCTGACACTCTCTGTATCAGGATTTGCACAGAACGGAAATCTGGAATCAGGTGATGGCCAGATCCTGGAAATTGAACAGGTTCATATCAATCGTGCAGATGCTGATACTATCGCCAGGGTACTGGATGGTGTGGGTGTCAGCCGGGCGCAGGCTATTATCAATTACCGGGAAACATACGGGGAGTTTACCAATCTGGATGACCTGATGCAGGTCAAGGGAATTGGCCAGGCGACACTGGACAATAACGAACCCCGCATTCGCTTTGATTGAGGAGTCGGCCTGTTCATTTGGGCTATTGTGCGGCAGGCGCTTCAGGGCGCCTGTTGTCGTCACAGGTTTTGTATGACTAATGCTTTTTTGCCAGAATAAGCAACTTCTTGCCACAAGGTTAACGTTCCCAGCATATGAATGATTTTCTGCAGTTTGCAGCTGCCTTCATTTTATCCTTGCTGGCAACGGCCCTGCTGCTCTGGGGTTCCCACCGCTGGCACTGGCTGGATGTCCCCAATAGCAGAAGCTCCCATGATTATCCCAAAGCCACTGGTGGGGGGATTGCGTTTGCCGGCATCTTTGCCGTGGTCATAATCTATGTTTTTCGTGATATGAATCCGGGTGAAAATTTTTATCATATTCTGGTGTTTTCATTAGGGTTGGCCGTGATGGGGTTGGTGGATGATGTTTTCCACCTCGGGATCTGGGCAAGAATTGGTCCCCAGATCGCGGTTGTTGCGATTACGCTGTATCTCCTGG
>CAZBBS010000173.1:0-4741 GCA_964490145.1 uncultured Enterobacteriaceae bacterium | reverse complement strand
GAACAAGAATCCTTTGCTTGAAACGATGGTAGTTCATGTGTAGTCCCACTTGTTTAAGATAAATCTGAAAATAGATGAATAGACTTTAATTCATCATCCAACACCCAGCAATTTCCGTACGGATATACACTTGGACGCAAGAAAAGTCCCAAAAGTCTAATCGAAAGGTAATTCCCCTAATTTCGGCCCGTTTTAACAGTGTAAATCAAGCCTGAAAAATCTTTCTAAAATAGTATTTAAGCTTTAATTATTCTTCCCTGAATAAACCCCTATTTCCCTAAGGCGGGTCAGCATATCAAATACTGGGTTGAGATTGAACACCTTAATCTTTAAAAAATCAAAGGATTTCTCTGGTATTTTGAGGTGAAATCTGTCAATGGATTGAGGAAACGAAAAAGGGGGAAAAACGCCCAAAAATGTAGCATTTTTCCCCCTTTGCAAGGTCGGTCATTAAAATTGAAATGACTCTTTAGTCAGTTACCATTTCGCCGCTGCTTTCAGGCCTTCTCCTATTTCAGCCAGGCTTCTGACAGTGGTGACACCAGCATCATTCAATGCCGCAAACTTTTCTTCTGCGGTGCCCTTGCCCCCTGAAATAATGGCTCCTGCATGCCCCATGCGCTTGCCCGCAGGCGCGGTAACACCAGCGATGTAAGACACAACGGGTTTGGTCACATTGGCCTTGATGAACTGGGCGGCCTCTTCTTCAGCCGTTCCACCAATCTCACCAATCATGACAATAGCTTCGGTCTGCTCATCTTTTTCCAGCAGTGCCAGGATATCAATGAAATTTGAACCTGGAATCGGGTCTCCACCAATACCCACGCAGGTGGACTGGCCGAAACCATAATCGGTGGTCTGCTTTACTGCCTCATAGGTCAGTGTTCCGGAGCGTGAAACGATACCCACCTTGCCCGGCAAATGGATGTGTCCTGGCATGATGCCGATTTTGCACTCACCAGGTGTGATCACACCCGGGCAGTTAGGCCCGATCAGGCGCACGCCCAGCTCATCACACTTCACCTTCACGTCCAGCATATCCAGGGTCGGGATGCCCTCGGTGATACAAACAATCAGCTTGATGCCGGCAAATGCTGCCTCCAGGATGGAATCCTTGCAGAAAGCAGCAGGCACATAGATAACGGAAGCCTCAGCACCGGTTTCAGCCACTGCATCGCTCACTGTATTGAAAACAGGCAGATCCAGATGGGTCTGCCCGCCCTTGCCTGGCGTTACACCGCCCACCATTTTTGTGCCATATTCAATGGCCTGCTGTGAATGATAGGTGCCCTGTGAGCCGGTAAAGCCCTGACAGATTACTTTCGTGTCTTTGTTGATCAGAATACTCATACGCTCAATACCCGCCTGTTAACCCGCTGCCTTCACAGCTTCCTGCGCGGCTTCCGTCAGGCTTTTTGCCGCAATAATATTCAGACCGCTGTCCGAGAGGACCTTGCTGCCCAGTTCTGCGTTGTTGCCCTCAAGGCGAACAACGACGGGGACTTTCACGCCCACCTCTTCCACGGCGCCAATAACGCCTTCTGCAATCAGGTCGCAGCGCACGATACCGCCGAAAATATTCACCAGTACGGCTTTGACGTTTTCATCAGACAGGATGATCTTGAAGGCTTCTGAGACACGCTCCTTGGTTGCCCCGCCCCCAACATCCAGGAAGTTGGCCGGCTGACCGCCATGCAGCTTGACGATGTCCATGGTGCCCATGGCCAGACCTGCACCATTGACCATACAGCCAATATTGCCATCCAGGGCGACATAGTTCAGGTCCCAGTTGGCTGCGTGAACCTCACGTTCATCATCCTGGGTCGGGTCATGCATTTCCTTCAGTGCCGGCTGCCGGTACAGGGCATTGCCATCAATATTGAGCTTGGCATCCAGGCAGTGCAGGTTGCCAGCGTCGGTGATGACTAGAGGATTGATCTCCAGCAGGGCCAGGTCCTGGTCGACAAACATCTTGGCCAGTCCCAGGAAAATTTTGGTGAACTGCTTGATCTGGTCGCCCTGAAGCCCAAGCTTGAAAGCGATTTCACGGGCCTGGAATGGCTGGGCACCCACCAGGGGGTCAATTGTTGCACGCAGAATTTTCTCCGGTGTCTCGTGAGCCACCTTCTCGATTTCCACACCACCTTCCGTGGAAGCCATGAAGACTATTCGGCGTGATGAACGATCCACCACGGCGCCCAGATAAAGTTCATTGGCGATATCGGTGCACTCTTCCACCAGGATTTTGTAAACCGGCTGCCCATCCTTGTCGGTCTGGTAGGTCACCAGACGTTTACCGAGCCACTGTTGCGCGAAATCCTCGATTTCAGCCTTGCTGGACACCAGCTTCACGCCACCGGCCTTACCACGGCCGCCGGCATGCACCTGGGCCTTGACCACCCACTTGTCACCACCGATCTTGGCGGCAGCCTCGACAGCTTCCTGGGCTGAAGCACAGGCATAGCCCCTGGAAACCGGCAAACCGTAATCAGCAAATATCTTCTTTGCCTGATATTCGTGTAAGTTCATGTTGATTCCGTTTGTTGATTAAATGTAATCGTAAGATTGAAGTGTCTGGGCAAACTACCGCTTTCTGTTGGCGATGTGGATGGCATGGCCGTTAACAGCAAGGGCTGCTTCATGGACTGCTTCGCACAGGGCGGGATGAGCAAATACTGTCATGCCAATATCTTCGGCGCTGGTGCTGAACTCCATGGCCACAACAACAGTCTGGGCCAGATCCGCAGCAGACGGGCCAATGATGTGACAACCCAGAACCCGATCGGTTTTGGCATCTGCCAACATCTTCACCATGCCTTCGGCATCATTGGAGGCCAGTGCCCTGCCGGAAGCGGCAAAGGGAAAAACGCCAACGTTGTATTCCACGCCTTCCGCCTTGAGCTGTTCTTCGGTTTTACCAACAGCGGCGATTTCAGGGTGGGTGTAAATCACTGACGGGATGAGATCGTAGTTCATCGAGGCTTTATGGCCGGCGATAATTTCAGCCACCATAACGCCCTCTTCCGAGCCTTTGTGTGCCAGCATCGGGCCGCGGACGATATCGCCACAGGCATAGACACCGGGCACAGAGGTGGCGCAGTGGTCATCCACTTCGATAAATCCACGCTCGTTTTTCTGAACGCCGCAGTCATCGGCCAGCAGATTTTCCGTGAACGGACGGCGCCCGACACAAACGATCAGCTTGTCAAAATCTTCCTGCTTTTCACCATCCTTGTCCTGGTAGGTTACCGTGACACCTTTCGCCTTGCCTTTTTTCAGGATGCTGCCGGTAACCTTGGTCCCCAGGCGAATATCCAGTCCCTGTTTGGTCAGAATCTTTTTGGCTTCCCTCGCAATCTGCTGATCAACCATGGGCAGGAAACTGTCAGTGGCTTCCAGAACCACAACCTCTGAACCCAGTCGTGACCATACGGAACCCAATTCCAGACCAATGACACCGGCACCGATAATACACAGGCGTTTAGGCACGGACTGGAATTCAAGAGCACCCGTTGAGTCGACGATGACATCGCCATCGGTCGGGGTTGGTGGAATTTTAATCGGGACTGAGCCGGCAGCCAGAATCACATTGTCAGCAGTAAGGACCTGAACCTTGCCATCCTTGTCTGTGACTTCTACCTGTTTGTTTTTCAGCAGTCGGCCGGTGCCGGAAATACCCGTCACCTTGTTCGCCTTGAATAGTCCGGCGATACCACCGGTGAGCTGTTTGACGACCTTTTCCTTGCGGGCAATCATGGCCGGCACATCAATGGACAATTTCCCGACGCTGATGCCGTGAACATCAAAACCATGACTGGCTTCCACATATTTATGGGAAGAGTCCAGCAAGGCCTTGGAAGGAATGCAACCAACATTCAGGCAGGTGCCGCCATAGACCGGCTTGCTATCCGCATCGATCCATTTTTCAACACAGGCGGTATTCAAGCCCAGCTGTGAGGCCTTGATTGCCGCCACATAGCCAGCCGGGCCGGCGCCAATCACTATCACATCATAATCTGCCATTATTCTTTCCTGTCTTGCTTGTGCGTGCTCAGTTGAAAGCAGTAATCGGTGTTTTGTTACTGCGCTTATACTTCCAGGAACATCCTGGCCGGATCTTCCAGAAGGTCCTTGATCGTCACCAGGAACTGAACAGCCTCACGGCCGTCAATCATGCGGTGATCGTAGGACAACGCCAGGTACATCATCGGCTGGATTTTCACTTCGCCATTGACCGCCATCGGTCGTTCCTGAATTTTATGCATGCCCAGAATGGCGGTCTGGGGTGGGTTGAGAATCGGCGTGGATAACAATGATCCAAACACCCCGCCATTGGAAATGGTAAATGTGCCACCAGACATTTCCTCGATGGACAGTTTGCCGTCACGGGCCTTTTCACCATAGTCGCGAATGGAGGCTTCGATATCCGCAAAGCTCATGGCGTCGGCATCGCGCAATACCGGCACGACCAGACCACGCGGGGATGAAACCGCGACACCGATGTCCTGGTAGCCGTGATAGACAATGTCATTTTCTTCCATGGAGGCATTCACGGCGGGGAAACGCTTGAGGGCCTCGACGCTGGCGCGCACGAAAAAGGACATGAAACCCAGGCGGGTGCCGTTATGCTGCTTCTCAAAAGCATCCTTGTAGCGGTTACGCAGATCCATCACCGCCTGCATGTTCACCTCGTTGAAGGTGGTGAGCATGGCAGTGGTCTGCGAGGCCTGCAAAAGACGCT
>CAZBBS010000172.1:0-4767 GCA_964490145.1 uncultured Enterobacteriaceae bacterium | reverse complement strand
ACACCACTTTCCTTATTTTTCTACAGTCTGGGTCTGTTTTGCCTCACTCTAAAAAATCCTTTTTTTGTATCTAGGCAGGTACAGTAACTGTATAAAGCTGGGAAAGCACCTCCCCCGGGCCTGTTTAGACCCTAGATGAGGTTCAGCCACTAAGTCATTCAAGCTGGTAGCGTGCTATCTATTAGTATCACCAACATCAAACGCCCCGATCAAGTGACAACCCAGTTCAGCTTGAGCAGCCTGAGTCTTTAACTGTCTAAATAGATCATAATGCCTGTCATCAGGTCTATAGAGTAGTGCCTCAGCAAATCCTTTAGCCACTAAAGCCTCATTGACGAAGGTATCGCCCACAAAGACATATCTAAGCAGCCTTACGTACCTGTCTGTCTCTGAGACATATTTCTCTAGCCTGACCTCCTTACCAGCCACTAAGTCAACATTGGCCTGAGTAGCCTCATCAAAACAGGATTCATCTCTCTCAGGCGTGTTAATACCGATATAGCGAACTCTGTGTCGTTCTCTATTGAGCGCCACATCTATGGTGTCGCCATCGATGACTCTAAGCACTTTTGCTGTGTCAGCGTCTGAAGAGGGCTTTTGGGAGGCAGAAAAGCTATTAGCCGGCATAATCGGTATAGAACTCTCTAGCTTTGATATGAGAGGAAAGATATCTCCGCTGGCATCACCCGCACTCTGGTGGGCATATTCTATATAGACTCCTGCGCAAACACAGAGAAGGACTCCTCCAGCCAAACCAGCTATGAAGTGCCTCATCAGACAGTCTTAGGGAGAAAGGATGTCATGGGGATCAAGCAGAACAAGTCTGTAGAAGCGCTCCAGGAGAAACTGAAAGGCCGTATAAAGAAGCAAAGATCGTAACCTGCGCGACAGCTCTCGAGCAAGTGCCGGGATGGGGGTCAAAATCAAAAATAGAAGGCTGAGGAGCTTTTTTATGAGCGGTTGCTAAAGAAAATTTCTCTAATTTGGTGGCCGGCATTTTACTTTTAAATAATAAATCTCAGGAATTGTCAGCAAATTAAATAAAAAAAATAAACCACTTTTTTGATTCCGTCTGCCTGCCTCCCATGCGGCTTTGACAGTCCAGTAGAGCTCCCATATTGCTAAAATAATTAGGTAGACTAAAGAAAATATATTCAAGCTTAGTCACTCCATAAATAGTTTGCAGAGTATTCCTTTCATTAGAGCAAAAGCAAGTTATTAAGGCATACATTACCCCTCCATATTTTGTATGTGGGCAGATACATTAACAGTGTAAAGCTGTGAAATTCCCTACCCGGCAACCCTTTAGCGGATCGCACTATCATCCAGCAACCCCTTTTCTGTTAGGATGAGGCAGAAATGCAACTAATTCAATGAAAAAGATATTTTTGAAAAAAACCCCAGCGTTTGCTGGGGTTTTTTATCTAGATTACTCTGTCAGAAGAATCTATAGCGGGCGCTCACCCTCATCATTCTTGGAGGCTGGAAACCCGTTGGCAAGCCATAGAATGGAGTGTCATCTTCAAAAACCTCCCTGGTCTTTTGAAGGTTAAAGACATTGAAAATGTCAGCAGATAGAACCAGTTGCGCGCTTTCCATCTCTATTGTGTACTGCGCATTCAGATCGAGGTTCCACCACATGTCAGTTTTACCTTTACTGGCACGCGGTACTGGCTGGCCATCGCAGTAGAACGAAGCATTATCATATGCAGCGGCAAAGTCATCGGTAGGATGAACCCCAAAACAACTGATGGGTCTTCCAGACTGCGCCATGAAGGCAGCACCAAATCTAACTCCATTGTCCATCTGATATGTGCCCCAGAGCTTGACTGTATGTCTTCTGTCGTTAGGCAGATTACCTGAGCCAAAATCAGTTAGACCCGGCTGATCGAAGTTTGTGGTTAACCCAGCATCGTCCTGTCCGTTGTCAGATCTGACGTAACCTTCGTTATTACCATAGCTGTGAGCCCAGGTATACGACCCTGACAGTCCCCACTTTCCATCAAACGGCCTGTCCATCGTTATCTCAAAGGCATGATAGGTACGAGTCGCCTCCGGATAATTTAGCTGGTCGGCTGAAAGCGTAATAAATTCCGACTGCTCTGGAATGTAAACGGTCATTGGCTTGCCAGGATTTGCAAGCACATACTGGTGGAAACCAGTAAACACATCAGTGACTTCAGGCCACTCACCAGCATAGTAATCAATCACAGCTGCATCAATGGCAACGTCCTCAATCGAGGTTGCCAGATCACGATAGATGTATTTGGCTCCCCAGGTGATACCGTTATCTGCAAGCATCTGTCCGCCTAGAATGATCTCATTCTGGTACATTGCCTTCAGGTTCTGGTCAACAAGACCCCTTGTATCTGGAACCGCCCCTGTTGAATATGTCTGCGTCCTGAACGAGTTACCATTTACCTTTGGAGTACCGTCACTGTTCTTGGAGACACCATCCCAGTCAAAATATTCCTGAATATAGGTCTCGCCACCAGCCAGGCGAATGTTGGTATTCGCCGCAACAGGAAGATAATACCTTCCATAATTAGCAAAGAACTGATAATCCGGCATGCTTGATGGCTGCCAAAGGGCGCTCAATCTTGGCGCCCACTGGTTGTCAAGCGCCACAAATTCATTACCCTCGGCATTATAGTTAACGAATTCGTCATTACGTAAACCAATCTCTAGGGTTAGGTCGTTATTAAGCTCCCAGGTGTCTTCGATATAATATGCCGTGGACTCCACATCGAAGGTACCACCATTGCTATAGTTCCTGCGTCTTGCGTCAGCGCCGCTTGGGCACTCCGTAGCAACATCACAGACATATGGGCCATAGTCGTTAGTTGGGTGAAGGAGCCAATAAACTCCACCGGAGTTGATAGTAGAAGAAATAGAGTTGTTAGTTTCCTCATCATATCCGACCCTGATGGTGTGGTTATTAAGAGAGTATGTAATATCGAAGCGCATTGACTCTCTCTTATCCTCACCTACATCTACGGTAAATTCAGTCCAATCACCCAAAACTACAAAACCATTTTCAGCCGTAACCTCGTAAATAACCGGTGAAGATGCAGATTGAGGGGCTGTTGTTCTATTAGCTTCATTTTCACCATATGACGCAGAGAAACTTAGGGCGTCGGTTAGCTGACCTGTGTAGGTCGCTATCCAGTTCATGCCTCCTCTATCGTAGTAGGTGTCACCGATATAATCACCAACCTGCTCGGTATCTGAATCGTACTCGTAGGTACCTTCTACTCCTTGCCTCTTATCAGAAAATGCAGTCAACTCAAGACGATGGTTATCGCTTATGTAGCCATCCAGCTTCACACCCCAGAAACCCTCATTCAGCGAGTATTTGTATCCACGTCCGGACTGCATGCCATAGTATTCCTGATCGGAATCAACATCAGAATATAGCGCATAGTAAAAGAGGCGATCAGGGATAATAGGCCCTGAGGCCCATAGGTCATAGGTTGTAGATGAGGACTCATCTTTATCGTTGTCTGCTGAAAAAGTGTTTGGAGAGGTTTTGAGCTGCTCGTCGTAGTAGGCGTTAACCCCAAACTGGAAGTCGTTTGATCCAGATTTTGATCGCGCATTTAATACACCTCCAGTAGATCGACCGAATGCGGCAGAGTAGCCTCCAGTCTTGACCTGCATGGTTTCATAAAATTCGAATGGGACCCTGGAATAGCCAAGACCATTCCTAAAGTTAGTAGTATTTAGTCCATTTATATACGAGGTATTTTCCGCAACAGATGAACCCGAGAAGCTTACATTGGATCCAAATGCCGTGTCACCCATAGTCGTTCCAGGTGCAAGAAGGGCCACCGAATCAAAGTTTCTTAGTATTGGCAGCTCCGTTAACGCACCAGCGTCAACAATTAGCCCAGATTCCGCAATACTTGTGTCGATTGCAGAGCGCATGGATCCTAGTACCAGCAATTCTTCGACGCCGGTTTCGGAGGTGGCAAGATTAACCAGAGTCTCACTATCCAACCTTACACTAACAGTTTCAGAATCGACATTATTGCCACTCTGGATAACAACAACTTGATATTGTCCCGGTGGCAGAGAGTTAAAGGCAAAGCTACCATCGGCGTTTACCTGTACTGATCGCGAGATATTCCTTGAGGTGTCGGTAGCAGTCACGGTCTCTCCGCCCAAAGCCCCGTTTACATTTCCTGCGATTGCACCTGTCGTAGTCTGAGCATAAGTCCCTGTGGTACCGAGCATCATCACAGCAGCAACAACCGAGCCCGCCAAAAGCTGACTAGCATTACTGACCGCACAGGCTAATTTTTTCTTACTGTTCATGGCTTTCTCCTCTCATTTATCCTTGACCAAATGGTCTTGGACAGTTATCACTATGGTAAGTGTTTCGGAAAATCTGACTTAACGTCTGTTGAGACAAGTCAATAAAAAACACCTATCATTGCTTTTATCTAAAATATCCCAAAACGAAAAGATAGCTATATTGTATTTCCACGTTTTACCAGAAACCATCATTTGAGCGTCAATTTGATGATTATCTACGGATTTGTATTGCAGGTAGATCAATGAATATAGAGATTAGATATTATTCTCGAAAAAGTATTGAGATAGTGACCAAGTAGGCTGGCCAAAAGTGGGAATTTGTTAAAGAGATCAGGCTGGCTAATCAAAGTAACCTCTGATGTGTGGGGGCAGGCACAGTGACACAGTCCGGCTTTTGATGTGACGCTGTGATACCCCCCCTCACCCGTACCAGTTTAAAACCCCACCTGA
>CAZBBS010000171.1:0-4808 GCA_964490145.1 uncultured Enterobacteriaceae bacterium | reverse complement strand
ACAACCTGTCAGATGCCAAGGGACTGATGGAAGCCGGCATCGACGCCTTTGCCCACGGTATCAGGGATCGGGATGTGGATGATGAATTCATTGCCCTGGTACAGGCTCGCCCTGAAGTGGTGCTGGTGCCCAATATGCCCTATCGCGGGGTACCAACCGACTACAGCTGGCTGGCAGGTTCTGTCTCTGCAGAACAATTGACTGAACTGCAGTCCCAGCAGGAGAGCGAACAGGCGGCGGAAAGCTGGGCTATTCAGGCACGCAACCTGTATCGACTCAACCGTTCCGGGATGAAAATAGCGATGGGTACCGATGGCAACACCTTCTATGCGCCTCATGTGGAAATCGAGGACATGGTGATCGCCGGCATGACACCGATGCAGGCTATTGTCGCCGCCACCTCAATGAGTGCCGAATTTCTGGGTATCAATGCAGGCAGCATTGCTGCCGGCAAGAGTGCGGATTTCATGATTCTGGATGCCAATCCACTGGAGGACATCACCAACACGCGCAAAATACGAGAGGTTTACCTGCGTGGTGTGAAGGTGGAAAGGTAGAAAAGGGAACGCCTAAAAATAAAATGAATAAAATGGGGTCAGATCATCTTTATATAAAAATAGTGATCTGACCCCAATTTATCAGGCGAGGGATGTTTCAAATAACGCCAGCAGCCTGTTCCAGGCATGTTCAGCCTGTGCCATGTGATAGACCTGTGAATCAATGGCGCACCAGCCATGCATGGTACCCTCATAGACTTCCACTTCGGCAGAGATGCCGGCATCACTGTAGGCTTTCTTCAGGACGTTCTTCACGTCGGGACTGGCTTCATCATCATTGGCGGCAATGGCATGCAGCATGCTGGCCTGGGTCTGGGGAATCAACAGGTGTGGGCTGTTGTCTGCATCGGTAGCCAGGCCACCGCCATGGAATGTCGCTCCTGCCCTGAAACGGTGGGGAACTGCTGCCACGGTGCGCATCACCTGTGGTCCACCCATGCAGTAACCGGTGGTGCCGGCGCCTCGGCTGGTGTCCACTTCTTCCTGGGCGTCCAACCAGGTCATGAAGGCCTCGGCATCCTGGAAGTGGGTTTCCTCGTTCAGGGTCCCGGCCAGGGCGAAAAGCTGGCTGCGGGTTTCCGGATTGTTGAAGTCGGCGTTGGGCTCGGAAGTAGGGGCTCTTTGTGTCCGGTAAAACGGATTGACCACCAGGACAGAATAACCTGATTGCGCCAGGCGGGTGCCCATGGTTTCGAAGGCATCCCTCAGGCCGAAAATGTCGGGCCAGACGAGTACGGCAGGATGTTTGCCTGACGAGGGATGGACGTAAAAGCAGTCGGCAGTTCCATCCGGGGTGGTGATCTCCACATGGCTTGAAGTGACCTGCTGGGCATTGGCCACTGGCGGCAGCATCATGGCGACACTGGCACCTGCCGCGATCTTGTTGAATTTGCGGCGACTGATGTTCTTGTTCTTCAGGTATTGCTGGTCTTCTTTCCAGGTTCTTTCGTCACACATGGTTATCCCCTCTAGTGGTGAGTTTAACGGTCCCGGTTTCTGGTATATCTGTTCTGGCAGGGACAGGTGTCACGCAAGAATAGCCATAGGACGAAGTAAAGTCTATCGGCAGCCCGGTAGGCTGGTTGAGAAGGTGTCTGTGGTGAAGTATGCTCAGTCGCAATTGCCAATGCAGCGCCATGCCCGAAGGAGGCACTATGAAAAAAACCATAATCAGGACAGCACTGTTGTTGCTGGTTGTCACGTCGCCCTTTTCCTTCGGTGAGGATATGAGTCGTGCTGACTACGACGAGTACCTGCGGCTGTTCAATGCCAACGATCCTTCCTTTATCAAGTTCTATCATCCGGACGTGGTGCTGGAACTCAGCGGCTCCGAGATTCGGGGTGACCAGGGTATCCGGGATTTCTATGCCAACGTAAAGCGATATATCAAGGAGCGTGTTGATGTAACCACCTTCATTCGCGACGGCAACCTGCTGGCTGTGGAGATTCCCACCACCTTTGAGGTGATTGCTGACTGGGAAGACAGCTTCTGGGGCGTACCGCTGAAAAAGGGACAGGTGATGCGGATCGTCAGCTGGGGCATTTACGAGATTGAGGATGGGAAGTTCAAGCGTATCCGGACGGCCCGCTACAAAATGGTCAACGATTGGCAATTTGAATAAGCAGCAGATGAGTCGCAAATGCCGAAGGCAGATCAAATACCGCGTAATTATTTTTTTGCCCTCTTGCATATATTGATACTATCTCCCGAAATATTTTCCTGATCCATCAACTTACGGCTGACAATCATGCGCTTGAAAAACGGATACCTGCTGCTCCTTTCCCTGTTGAATCTCCATGCTGTTGATGCCGCCTCCCAGGAAGTGGCTGAAGGTCTGGAAGTGTTCAATGAAATCTGTGCTCATTGCCATGGCTCCAACGGGCAGGGGGGGACACTTGGTCCAAACATTCTCAACCGTGTGGTTCGCGATGATGATCAGGCGCTGATCAGTTTCCTGCGAAGCGGCAACCCGGAAAAGGGTATGCCGCCGGTGGTGATAGATGACAGCCAGATGCCGGGCCTGCTGGCCTATCTGGAATTTCTTGCCACCAACTACAGTCCGGTTTCTGACAATATCACGGCCTTCAATCCGCTGGCTTCAAAGTCCGCGATCGAGAATTTCCGTCCGGTCACAGACGAAATGCTGGAAAACCCCGATCCTGCTGACTGGCTCATGTTCAGCCGCACCTATGATGCCCAGCGCTACAGTCCGCTGGATCAAATCAACAGGGGCAATGTGGATGAACTGGGCCTGGCGTGGGCTCTGGGTCTGCCGGCAGGAGTGACGGAAACCATTCCAACGGTTTACGACGGCGTGATGTACCTGACGGCGCCGGATTCCAGCGTAGTGGCCCTTGATGCCACCACCGGCGACCTGATCTGGCGCTTCACCCCGGAAATTGAAGGGCGACCGGGACGTTCCAAAACAATGTCCATCTATGAAGACATGGTGTATCTGGGCGCGTCTGACGGTTCCATAATCGCCATTGATGCCGTGACGGGCCAGCAGCGCTGGCGTTCACCATCCTCCGGTCGGGATATCACATCCGGTACTTTCGTTGTGGATGGCAAGGTGCTGTCTGCCGGTACCTGCCGGACCCGCGCCGATTGTGTGATCACGGCCCATGATGCCCGGACAGGGGAACTGGCCTGGACTTTCTATACCACCCAGTCACCGGACCAGCCACCGGGTTATGACACCTGGGCAGGCGTGCCTCTGGAAGATCGCCGCGCCTCGGCCTGGGGGCTGCCGGGATCCTATGACCCGGATACCGGGCTGGTGTACTGGGGTATTGCGAATCCTTCACCCTATACCCGCTATGACCGGCATAACGGCAATTCCGCGGCCGTGCCGTATCAGGCGCCGGCGGAACTGTACAGCAACTCCACTGTGGCGATAGACCCTGATACCGGAGAATTGTCCTGGTACTACCAGCATCTGCCCGGCGATGACTGGGATGAAGACATGAACGAGGAAAGAATCATATTCCGGACCCTGGTGAACCCGGACCCGGATCATGTGAAATGGATCAACCCGGCTGCAGTCGGGCAGGAGCGTGATGTCATTGTCAATGTGGGCGAGGGCGGCGGCCTCTGGGTGCTCGACAAACACACGGGTGAGTTTCTCTGGGCCCTGCCTTTCCCGGAAGAGCATGAAAACTTTTTAATCTCGGATATTGACGTGAATACCGGTCTGACCACGATCAATGCCGATCTTCTGCTGACGGAACCGGGTGCCCATCGCATCATCTGCTATTTCAATACCCGCTCCTACTGGCCCAGTTCCTATGACCCCGAGCGCAATGCCATGTATGTGCCGTTCATCCGCAATTGTCTGAACATGACCTCGGCACTGCCGGCCCAGGAAGGGCGACCGGCCCAGCCCCAGAGCCGAATCGGCATTACAGCTCCCGGCGTCACGCCGGATGAACTCAACGGCATGGCCAAAATCAACATGGAAACCGGTGAAATCGATTACTGGCATACAGGCATGGTGCCGACAACCGCCTCGATTCTGACTACAGGAGGGGACTTGTTGTTCTGGGGGGATATCAACCGGCGTTTCCGTGCCCAGGATTCAGAAACCGGTGAGGTGCTCTGGGAGACCATCCTTGGCGGACCGATTTCCACCAGCAATATCACGTACTCAGTGAACGGCAAGCAGTATATCGCGGTCATCACCGGCAACAATCTGTCTGCTCCGGGACTTAATACCGGCTCGATGGGACCGACCAAGCTTAATCTGGACAATGGATCGGGAAATAACCTTTATGTTTTTTCTCTTGGAAAATAATTTCTGGTAAAACAATACAACCGGATGAATAACCAACGTCACTGAAATATTGATGTGGCCCCGCTTTTGATGCGGGCAGACAGGAAAAGGTCGATATGCATCGGCCTTTTTTTACCGGTTTCAGAAGTTTCACAGACGCACCGAAAGCTGTCAGTCACTAACACCTGTGGTGAATGATGAAGTGTCCCCTGGTTTTTTGTCGTCCTGATTGTCCATGCCCGGTGAACAGGGCGCAGGAAAATTCGCGACAGGTCAGGAAAGAAATCATCCAAAAACCGCCGGGATACAGTCAATAAGCGTTGAGACCTTACTTGATATGTACCAGGCCCTGGGTCAGTTCTATGTATGTCCCCCTGGGGTCGGTGATGAAGGCAATGCACAGAGCGATGGCCTCGATACATTCCGGCTCGCGGTTGAAGGTGATGCCCATGCTGCGAACACGCTCGGCGAAGACGTC
>CAZBBS010000170.1:0-4850 GCA_964490145.1 uncultured Enterobacteriaceae bacterium | reverse complement strand
CACGTGAATTACGTACTGAAAAATTCATGAGAATTATTTCTCTGGCACCAGAAGTACTGTAACTCCAGAACAGATTTGAGATCGAGATTGCAACAATGCAGAAACTGAAACGTGACGATGAAGTAATTGTGATTGCCGGTAAAGACAAGGGCAAGCGCGGCAAGATTACCCGCGTGCTGGCTGACGGCCGCCTGATTGTATCCGGTATCAACATGGTCAAACGCCATACCAAACCCAATCCAAACCTGGGGCGTCAGGGCGGTATTGTTGAGAAAGAGGCTGGAATCCAGGTCTCCAACGTGGCTATTTTCAACCCGAAGTCTGAAAAAGCAGACCGCGTTGGCATCAGGGTTGATGAAAATGGTGACAAGGTCAGGATCTTCAAATCTGACAGCTCAGTAATTGATTAACAGGCAATAGCGCTGCTTAAGCAGTAAACAGGAAAGAACATGGCTCGTTTAAGAGACTTTTACAGAAAAGAAGTTATTGCAGAACTGACCAAGCAGTTCGCATACGAAAACCCTATGGAAGTGCCAAAGATCACCAAGGTGGTCCTGAATATTGGCAGTGGCGAATTCAGTGACAAAAAAGTCCTGGATAATGCCATGGGCGATCTGGAAAAAATCACTGGCCAGAAACCGGTTGTAACCAAGGCCCGTAAATCCATTGCCGGCTTCAAGATTCGTGAAGGCTGGCCGGTTGGCTGCAAAGTAACTTTGCGTGGCGAGCGTATGTATGAATTCCTGGATCGTCTGGTGTCTATCGCCATTCCGCGTATCAGGGACTTCCGTGGTCTGAGCCCGAAATCCTTTGATGGTCGTGGCAACTATGCCATGGGTGTGACCGAGCAGATCATCTTCCCGGAAATCGATTACGACAAGATTGACTCCCTGCGTGGCATGGATATCACCATTACCACGACTGCCAAGACCGATGATGAAGGTCGCGCTCTGTTGCGGGCCATGCAGTTCCCTTTCAGGGGACAAACTGGTGAGGCAGCTGCCTGATTCAGGCAGTAAGCGAATAGCGAAATAGAAAGCGAATAGAAAGCGAATAGAAAGTAAATAGAGAGCACAGAAAATGGCTAAAACTTCAATGATTGCAAGAGAAAACAAGCGCAGCAAGCTGGTTGCCAAGTATGCTGAGAAGCGTGCTGCCTTGAAAGCTGTCATTAATAGCGTGACAGCTTCTGACGAGGAAAAATGGGAAGCACAGGTGCAGCTGCAGAAACTGCCCCGTGATGCCAGCCCGATCCGTCAGCGCAATCGTTGTCAGGTTACCGGCCGTCCACACGGTGTATTCCGCAAATTCGGTCTGTGCCGCAACAAACTTCGGGAACATGCCATGAAAGGTGATGTACCCGGCCTGACCAAAGCCAGTTGGTAAGCCTAAGCCGCTGATTGGTCAGTTAAACACGTAAATTACGTATATAAAGAGGCAAGAGACAACAATATGAGCATGTCAGACCCAATTGCAGATCTGTTAACTCGCATCAGGAATGCCCAAATGGCGGGCCTGCCAAGCGTTAGCTGTCCATCATCCAAAATCAAGCTGTCCATTCTGGAAGTCTTGAAGCAGGAAGGTTATATCAATGGTTACAGCGTTAATGACGATCTGGTCAAGCCACAGCTGAGCATTGAGCTGAAATATTTCAATGGCAAACCGGTAATCGAAGAACTGCATCGTGGTAGCCGTCCTGGACTGCGTCATTATGCTGGCAAGAACGAGCTGCCTGAAATCAGGGCTGGCCTGGGTATTTGCGTGGTTTCTACCAATAAAGGTGTTATGACCGATAAAGCTGCCAAGCAGGCAGGTGTTGGTGGTGAAGTCCTCTGCACCGTATTCTAAGTTAACGAGTTTCGACTTACAGATTCTTACAGATTAAAGATAAAAGAGCAGACATATGTCCAGAATAGCAAACGCTCCAGTTGACCTGCCAAGTGGTGTTCAGGTGAATATTGCAGATGGCCTGGTTTCCGTGAAAGGAAGCAATGGCTCCCTTGATCTGCAGCTGCATGAACTGGTGAATATCGTAAATGAAGATAACCAGTTGAAGCTGTCTGCAAAGAATGATTCCCAGCAGGCTGTTGCCATGACTGGCACCTTCCGTGCGCTGGTCAACAACATGGTGACAGGTGTGAGCACCGGTTTCGAACGGAAACTTGAGCTTATTGGTGTTGGTTACAGGGCCAAGGCCCAGGGTAAAACCCTGAACCTGGTTGTAGGCTATTCACACCCGATTGATTACGAACTGCCAGAAGGCATCACAGCAGAAACGCCTACCCAGACCGAAATCGTTCTGAAAGGTGCTGACAAGCAGAAGCTTGGTCAGGCTGCAGCTGAAATCCGCGAATTCAGACCACCAGAACCCTACAAAGGCAAAGGTATTCGCTACGCCAACGAGCGTGTCTTCAGAAAAGAAGCGAAGAAGAAATAAAAACAGGTTTTAAAAAGCAGGCGGATGGTTAATGTACCATCTGCTCAATGACAGGACAGAAGAGTAAATATTATGAACGAGAAAAAACAATCTCGTCTGAGACGCGCCAAAAGGGCTCGTGCCAAGATCAGTGAACTGCGTGTAAATCGCCTTTGTGTATACAGAAGCCCACGCCATATTTATGCCCAGGTTATTTCTCCTGATCATAAAGTTCTGGCGGCAGCATCCTCACTGGGTGAGCAGAAAACCGGCAACGTTGCTTCAGCTGCTGAAGTAGGCAAAGCGATTGCTGAAAAGGCCAAGGCTGCAGGTGTCACTTCTGTTGCTTTTGATCGCAGTGGTTACCAGTACCACGGCCGCGTTAAAGCCCTGGCTGACGCAGCTCGTGAAAATGGTTTGGAATTCTAAGAAAACGGTTTAGACAAATGGCATTGAAAAACGAACAGAACAAGAACGAAGAAGGTCTGCAGGAAAAGCTGATCCAGGTAAACCGTGTGGCCAAAGTGGTCAAGGGTGGCCGTATTTTTGGTTTTACTGCACTGACTGCTGTTGGTGATGGTAATGGTCGCGTTGGTTTCGGTCGTGGTAAAGCCCGCGAAGTGCCATTGGCCATTCAGAAAGCCATGGAAGCTGCCCGTCGCAACATGATCTCCGTGGATCTGGACGGTGATACCCTGCAGTATCCTGTAAAAGCCCGTCATGGTGCTTCCAAGGTGTATATGCAGCCTGCTTCCCAGGGTACTGGTGTTATTGCCGGTGGTGCAATGCGTGCGATTCTTGAACTGGCCGGTGTACATAACGTACTGGCCAAATGTTATGGATCCACCAACCCTGTAAACGTTGTTCGTGCCACATTCAAAGGTTTGCAGAGCATGCGTTCACCGGCTGATGTTGCCGCCAAGCGTGGCAAGTCAGTTGAAGAAATTGTTGGTTAATCAATTCAAGACCAACCAATAGTTAGAATATAGTTAGAAGATAGTTTGACAGTAACCAGGATAGTAAAAGAGAACAGTCATGGCAGCTAAAAAAGTAAAAGTCACCCAGGTAAAAAGCACAATTGGTGCTTTGGCTAAACACAAGGCGTGCATGACAGGTCTGGGTCTTCGTCGTATTCGTCATTCCGTGGAAGTGGAAGATACTCCGGCTGTTCGCGGCATGATCAATAAAGTGATTCATCTGGTAGAAGTATCAGAAGCATAAACTGGGCCTTGGCCTTATTAGCTCACACGAATTAGTGAATAAAGAAATGACTATGCGATTAAATACATTGGCTCCCGTTCCTGGATCTATCCAGGCAAAGAAACGTGTTGGACGTGGTATTGGTAGCGGCCTGGGTAAAACCGGTGGTCGTGGTCACAAAGGCCAGAAATCACGTTCCGGTGGCACCGTGCGTCCAGGTTTTGAAGGCGGCCAGATGCCTTTGCAGAAGCGTGTTCCAAAGTACGGTTTTTATTCCCGTATTGGCAGCACCACTGCTGAAGTTCGTACTTCCGAATTGAGCAAGGTGGAAGGCGAACTGGTGAATATGGAAACCCTGGAAAAAGCCAACGTGATTGATCGCAACACCAAGCGCGTGAAAATCATGCTGTCTGGTGATGTGACCAAAGCAGTCACTGTTGAAGGTATCAGGGTAACCAAGGGTGCCAAGGCTGCTATTGAAGCTGCTGGTGGCAAGGTTGTTGAAATCGAAGAAGCACCCAAGGCTCCAAGCAAAAAGAAAAAGAATACCGGCAAGAAAAGTGCAGCGGCCAGAAAAGCTTTTGGCACTGAAAACAAGTAATTAAACAACCAGCGGAATTAGTTAAAAGTGGCAAATCCGGGAATGAAACCAGGTAAAAGCGACGGACTGGCAGAACTGAAAGCCAGGCTGATGTTCGTGCTGCTTGCCGTTGTTGTCTACCGGGTAGGTACCCATATACCGGTACCAGGCATTAATCCGGATCAGCTGCAGGCTTTGTTTACCCAGAACCAGGGAACATTTCTTGGCCTGTTCAATATGTTTTCCGGTGGTGCTATCGAGCGTATGAGTATCTTTGCGCTAGGTATCATGCCTTACATTACTGCCTCGATCATCATGCAGTTGTTAACGGCTACTACACCACAGCTGGAACAGTTGAAAAAGGAAGGTGAATCCGGACGACGTAAAATCAGCCAATACACCCGTTACGGTGCTCTGGTATTTGCTTCAGTCCAGGCAATAGCGATTACCACTGGCCTGCTGTCTCAGCTGGCATTTGAAGCCAATTTCAGCTTCTACTTTACAGCGTTTGTATCTCTGGTCACCGGGGCCATGTTCCTGATGTGGCTGGGTGAGCAGATTACTGAACGTGGCGTGGGCAACGGTATTTCCCTGCTGATTTTCTCCGGTATTGTTGCAGGTTTGCCGGCAGCCGTAGGGCAGTCACTGGAGCAG
>CAZBBS010000169.1:0-4885 GCA_964490145.1 uncultured Enterobacteriaceae bacterium | reverse complement strand
AGGGGAACTCAGTATCGTTCCTGTATTTATGCCAGCGACCAAGATCAGTTGAAAACAGCCTCCATGACGATGGCGGGTTATCAGCGGGCACTTGCACAGGCAGGCTATCCGTCAATCACCACCGAAATAGCCCTGTTAAGCGAATACTACTATGCCGAGGATTATCACCAGCAATACCTGGCCAAAAACCCCGGTGGCTATTGCGGACTTGGGGGCACAGGGGTGGCATGCCAGTGAAAATCCTGCTTGACCTGACACTTTCTACGCTAGAATAACACCATGACCACCGCATCCGCAGATAAACTGATCGTCGCTATTTCATCACGGGCCTTGTTCAACCTGGACGACAGTCATCATGTGTATATCCAGAAGGGTGTTGAGGCCTACCGCCGTTACCAGATAGAGCGTGAGGATGACGTGCTGGAACCGGGTGATGCATTCAACCTGGTCAAGAAGCTGCTCAACCTGAATACCCTGATGGGCAGCAAACGGGTGGAGGTCATCCTGCTGTCCAGAAACTCCGCAGATACCGGCCTGCGTATTTTCAATTCCATTGAACAGCACGGGCTGGATATCCAGAAAGCTGCATTTTGCGGCGGCTCCAGTCCATACCGCTATATTTCCGCCTTTCAATCACACCTGTTTTTGTCTACGGATGGCCAGGACGTTCGTATGGCTCTGGAAAACGGCATAGCTGCTGCCACTATTCTGAATTCACGCAAAGCCAATGTTGATGATTACAAACTGCGCTTTGCTTTTGATGGTGACGCCGTGCTGTTTTCAGATGAGTCCGAAAAAATCTATAAAACCCGCGGTCTGGAAGAATTCACCCGAAATGAACGTCAGGCCGCCAAGGAACCGATGACGGGAGGGCCATTCAAGGATTTCCTGGCAGCATTACAGATGCTGCAGCATGAATTCGGTCCGGAGGATTCTCCTATCAGGACGTGCCTGGTGACAGCCAGAGCGGCACCGGCCCATGAACGGGTAGTCAGGACGCTGAGACACTGGAATATCAATATTGATGAGTCACTATTTCTGGGTGGTCAGGACAAGGGCGCCTTTCTAAGAGCCTATGATGCCGATGTGTTTTTCGATGACCAGCAGGGGCACTGTGAGTCAGCGCGGGAATATGTCGCCACAGGACATGTTCCCCATGGGATAGCCAATGTCATTGGAGAAAATGGCTGATCAGTGAATCAGGGCAAAATAACCGCCAAGCCCCATCAGCGCGAACACCAGTATTGCCCTCATCACTTTGTCCGGAAACAGGGATCCGACATGTGTACCCAGATAAATACCCGGCAATGAACCGATCAGCAGGCTCGCCAGCAGCTTGAGATCCACCAGTCCTATCGCCAGATATCCCAGACCAGCCACCAGTGTCAGGGGCACCGCATGGGCAATGCCTGTCCCCACAACCATGGTGGCTTTCCAGCGCGGATACAACAGGAAAAGAATGGCAGCCCCAATCGCGCCGGCACCAACAGAGGCCATGGTGACGCAGACACCCAGTACAAGTCCCAGGATGAAAGTCATGACAGGCGTGTGTCGTTGGGGAAAGCCATAAAAGGGTGGTTCCAGCCCATGATGATCGGGAGGAAGCGTTCCCGGTTGCAGACGCTGCTGGATATGCCGTTGCAGGCCGATCACCAGGGCTGTCAGCATCAGCATTACGCCCAGAAAGCTCGTTAGCAGGCTTTCGTAATTTTCCCCCTCACCGATGCCATCACGCAGATAGACAAGTGTGATGCCCAAGGACACCGGAATACTGCCGGCGGCAAGCACAATGGCTGCTTTCCAGTCGACATTGCTTTTCCTGTGATGAAACACCACGCCAGAACTTTTGGTGATAGCGGCATAAAGCAGGTCGGTCCCGATAGCCACTGGAGCAGGGTAGCCCATTAACAGCAGGATAGGGGTCATCAGGGAACCGCCCCCAACGCCAGTCAGGCCAATAGCAAAGCCCACCAGGCCACCGGAAAACACCAGAACGAGTAAATCAAGCATGGACAGCAACAGCTCAGAATCTGCCAGAAAGGACGCACTGTAGAGCAAAAATGTTATGCTGAAAAATATTAATTTGATATATTTCCATAATTTTTTGATATATGGGCGAGCATGAAACTCCAGCAATTGCGTTTTCTTCATGAAGTGGTTGCCAGCGATCTGAATATCAGCAAGGCCGCCAAAAATCTTTATACGGCACAACCGGGTGTCAGCCGTCAGCTTCGAGCCCTGGAAGCCGAACTGGGAACCGACCTGTTTATCCGGCACGGCAAGAACCTGAGCAGTCTGACACCAGCCGGGGAGAAGATTGTTGCCGCAGCCGGAGAAATCCTTTATAAAATCAACAGCATACAGTCCATGGCCCAGGAATACGCCGATAAGGACACGGGCAGCCTGGGTATCGCCACTACACATACCCAATCCCGGTACATGCTGCCGGAGGTGATCAAGGGCTTCATGCAACGATACCCGGAAGTCAGCCTGCATATGCACCAGGGTTCCCCGATGCAGATTTCACAACTGGCTGCAGACGGGACCGCCGATTTTGCCATTGCCACTGAAGCCCTGGAACTGTACGGCGATCTGGTCATGATGCCATGTTTTCACTGGAACCGGGCTATCCTTGTCCCACGAGACCATCCCCTGTGCCAGTGCTCAATGCTGACCTTGCAGGATGTCGCCGCCCATCCCATTGTGACCTATGTCTATGGTTTCACGGGACGCTCCAAGCTGGATGATGCCTTCCAGAATGCAGGCCTGACGCCCAGGGTAGTCTTTACCGCAGTCGATGCCGATGTCATCAAAACCTATGTCCGGCTGGGACTCGGCATCGGGATTATTGCCAATTTGGCCGTTGAGGCCCGGGATGATGACCTTGTTGCGCTGGATGCGAGCCATCTGTTTGCCAACAGTACGACCAATCTGGGCTTCCGCCGGGAAACATACCTGCGTAGTTATATGTACGACTTCATTGAGATGTTTGCTCCTCATCTGACCCGCGACAGGGTGGAGGAAGCCATTCGCTACCACGATCATCCCGGGGAGACCGGCTTATTCAGTGATTTGCAGATTCCGCTAAAATAGGGAGCTGGGAATGTATAGCGAAACAGGGAACTGGTCGCTACTCGTTATCGCTGGCAATCAGGTTGCCTTTGTGCAGGCCGCATTCTTTGGCTGTGGCTTCTTCCCACCACCAGCGTCCTTCCCGTTCATGCTGACCCGGTCCTACAGGGCGAGTGCAGGGCTCACAACCAATACTGATAAATCCCTGGTCATGGAGAGGGTTGTAAGGGACATCAAACATCCTGATGTATTCCCAGACCTGCTTGGAGCTCCAGTTGGCCAGGGGATTGAATTTCACCAGCGTGTGCCCGGGTGTTGAAAAGGTCGGATCAAGCTCGATAACCGGCACAGCCTGGCGCGTACCAGGACTCTGGTCCCGTCGCTGGCCAGTTATCCAGGCATCCAGTGTGGCCAGCTTACGTTTCAGGGGAGCGGTTTTGCGGATGCTGCAGCAGGCTTCGTGCCCATCCTGATAAAAGCTGAACAGGCCATTTTGCCGGACAAAAGACTCCAGTTCATTGGTGTCAGGTGACATGATGTTTATCTGGAGGCCGTAATGTTCCCTGACTCTGTCGATAAAACGGTAGGTCTCCGGGTGGAGGCGTCCGGTATCCAGGGTAAATACAGATACCTGTCTACCCACTTTTTTCGCTGCCTTGATTGCCAGTTCAATAAGCACGACATCTTCTGCACCACTAAATGAAATTGCGATGTTCTGAAAGGTCTCGAGGGCCTTGGCGATAATGTCTCGCGGCTCCTTATCGGCATACTCATTAGCCAATACAAGGATCTCATCAGTATTCAGGGTCATGATTTTTCCAGCTGAAGTTGGTGGGTGGAGGAAAAACAGCAGGCATTGTACAACGACTGCTGCTGACATCAAATCTCCAGTTTAACAATCACTTAGCGCGTAAAGCTTAAGTAAATATGAGGCATGGTTCCACGTGAAAAATCCTTAAAAATTAATGGCTTAGAATCATTTTCTCAAGCTTGAAACCCAAAATCTTGTGGTTAATTTTTATGTCAGCCACAAGATATCGTGTTCCCGGCATGACAAAAGACGTTCCACATTGCAAGCCCGGGGGGAAACAGGGAAAATGCGCAGTTTGTTTTGCCCAAGCCATTGAGGAGTTTTACGTGGAAATCGCCTGCCTTGACCTTGAAGGGGTTCTGATTCCTGAAATCTGGATAAATTTTGCTGAGAAAACGGGCATAGAAGCCCTGCGCGCCACAACCCGGGACATTCCCGATTATGACCAGTTGATGCAGCAGCGCCTGAAAATACTGGATGAACATGGCCTTGGATTTAATGAGATTCAGGAAGTCATTGCCACTATGTCCCCGCTGGAAGGCGCAGTGGAATTTATAGCGTGGTTACGCGAACGTTTCCAGGTGGTCATACTCTCTGACACCTTTTACGAGTTCTCCCAACCCCTGATGCGTCAACTGGGCTTTCCAACCCTGTTGTGCCACCGCCTGGAAATCGATGAAAACGGCAGGGTAGCTGACTATCATATCCGCCAGAAAGATCCCAAAAGGCAATCAGTAAAAGCCTTTCATGGACTCAATTACCGGGTGATTGCTGCCGGTGACTCCTATAATGATACAACCATGCTGGCTGAAGCCGATAAGGGCATCCTGTTCATGGCACCTGACAATGTGGTGGCTGAATTCCCGCAGTTTCCTGCGGTATTTTCCTATGAAGACCTCAAGCAGGAGTTCATCAAGGCCAGCAGTCGTTCACTGACTCTCTAAAGCGCTTTTGAGAAAACGGCCCAGGGTCAGCAGCATCCGGGCCGTTGCCCCCCAGATG
>CAZBBS010000168.1:0-4992 GCA_964490145.1 uncultured Enterobacteriaceae bacterium | reverse complement strand
TTATCACAATTATTGATTTATCCTGGTTCAGGGATATACATGTAATGAACAAAATGTTGAATGGCGAATTGTCTGGAGAGGACTGGGACCCTATTTCCCCGGTATATAACCAGGCATATTTCACTACCGTTCGTAGCGTAGGACAGGCACTCAGGCCTAGCCAGAACTGGGAACTCTCACTTCATCTTTTCAAGCCCATCGTGGAATTCTGGCCAAATAGTCCTGCCAACATATTACTGGTAGCTGAAAGTTATTACAGCCTGGGAAATTATGACGAGGCTATCTACTGGTCTAGGAAAACCGCTGAAAATCAACCTGCGGGCACCTTCCTCGGAGAGTTTTATTTAATACAGTCCTACTTTGCGACAAATCAGCTGGATAAAATGAAAGAGGTATATGACACCCTTCGATCAAAACCTGAAGCAGAACTCATGGCCAATGAAAACACCTACAGAATGCTACAGTCCACCTCCATCAATCTTGGTGACTATGAAAACTCAACGTATTTTTATGAAAAATATCTTGAGCACTTTGGCGAGGATGCGCAGGTTGTCGCGAATGAAGCGATACACTTTTACAACACAGGAAACCTACAGGCAGCCATTCCCTATATGCAACGGGCCATAGAACTGGATCCTGCCCTGCCTGTCGCTGATCAGTTTATGCAGCTACTCATGCAGATGACGCCGCAGTAAAAATCCGGTAGAACTAGTGTGGTATCTCAACCAAACCCACCCGGTTTGAACTGCTCTGGTGGATAAGCAGGTTGCCCTCACGGGTTACCCACATATTCCTTATTATTCCAACCCCCGAGGGTATTTCCCAACTCTGAAAACCCTCGGTGTCAGGATCGAATCTGACGAGAGTGTCAGGACGCATCCCCGATTCGTTGTACCAGACCTTGTCATCAACAACCGCCAGGGCATAGGGATGAGAAGTGGGCCCGCTGGGTGAATCCCACTGGCGTATGCTTCCGGTTGCCGGATTCAAACGGCCAATTTTTCCCTGGGTGGAATTGACAAACCAGACCATCCCCTGGCTATCCAGGCCCAGACGTCGCACACGCGAAGCTTCATTAGGAATCTCGAAGTACCTGATATTCATGGTTTCGGGGTCCATGGCGCCAATCTTGTTGGTTCCATTGAAGGCAACCCATAACGTGCCATTACTGCCAACCTGTATACCATAGGGCCTGGGTTCTGATGGCACTTCTGTCAACTCACCGGTTTCCGGGTCCAGCCGACCCAGCATACCTGCTCCCTGGGCAGTGAAGTACAGTTTACCGTTAGGGTGAAATGCTGCCGAATGCGGGTCTCTTGCCTGAGTGGGAAATTCTTTAATCAGTCCTGTTTCAGGATCCAGCATCCCGATCGTGCCATTGCTGTTTCCCGTGTACCAGATATTTCCCTCTTCATCAGGAACAATGCTGTGCGGCCTGGCAGCAAGGGGCAAACGATATTCCTGCATGTCTCCCGTTTGCGGATCCAGACGGCCGACCAGGCTGGCCCACATCCCTGTCCACCAGATGGAACCATCAGGTGCTTCCACAGGATCACGGGCGCGCTGTCCCAGGGTGGGCACAATCCATTCCCTGAAACGTATTTCGGTATTACCCGGGACAAGGGTTGGACGACGTGACTGATCGGCTGGAAAGCTCTCAGCCAGATACCTGCCTATGGTCTCAGCCTGCGCATCTGACAGATTGACCATGGCTGAAAATACATGCTTCCACTCCTCAGCAGTGTCATATCCAGCCGAAGTCACAATATTGAACGCGCTATGGCAGCTGTAGCATGCCAGCTCAACCAGCTGCTTGCCTTCGCCTTCGGGTAATTGGGGAACCTGAAATTGAGGCGGCTGCGCCTGGATTGACGTGGTACCAACCAGAAAACAGGTGGCGAGTAAGTGCTTTTTCATGTCTACCCCCTCTTTGACTTGGGCTTCATAAGCGACTGCAATGCCGCTAATGAAATCACAGTCATCATTCACCGGTAAAGCAGGTAATTTCATAAGCTGGCAATGCGGTCACTTGTACAGTCCTTTTCCCCTGGTGATAAACCCTGCGTGTAACCTGTCACAGCAAGCGCTAGAATAGCCCCCATCCATTGAGCCAGTAACATTAAGCAGCACCTCATCCCCATGACAATCTGCAAAATCAGTATGCGATTTTCACTGCTATTGCCCTGCCTCACCGGCATCTGTCTTTTGCACAGTCCCGTGATGAAGGCCCAGACTACATTAACTGCCATTGAGCAAAGTCAGGCAGCGGCCATATGCAGTGGTCAGACGCCTCAACTTCCCGTTCTGACTGGCCGTAAAAAATTGCTGATCACTGATACCGATGGCAGTGTGCATACGGCCAATCAACTGCTCGCGAAAAACATCAGGGCTTCATCCATGGCAGCCACGGGAGCCATCGCCTGTCTTGCCATCAAGGAAACCACGCTCGAGAACTGCAATTTCGGTCCCCTTTTTGGCAGCATCCCAAGAGTACGCAGGGACTATCAACTGTCTGTTTTTTCGGTGGAACCCCTGGTCACTACACCCCTTGTCACCCTGATCGAGGGCAGCCTGCCTGCATCCTGTAACAATGCGGGAACCATCGACAGCAGTGTGATAGCCATCAAGGGCTCACTACCTGAGGAGGCTGGAATTCTTTCTGCTCTGTCATCCCTTTCACTGGACAACCAGGACCCGGATGGTGACGGCTACAGCAACCTGGAGGAATTTGTCCAGGGGTCGGACATGGAGGATGCTGCCAGTCCCGGGATGGAAATTTCAGTTACCGCCAACAACTCGAGTGACCTGGTGATCCCTGAAGGCGAAGCCATCACCCTGTCGATCAGCCTGAATCCTGCTGATCATCTCAGGGAGCAGGCAGATTACTATCTTTATTCCGATTCCCTGGCCGGCATGTTTGCCTATTTTTACCCGAAACGCTTCGAGCCGGTCACCAGCCGCACAAAAGCCGTGAGCGGCCCTGCCCTGCGCTTCAATGACATCAACATCATCACACTCCCTGCAATGGGCGTTGGCGAGTACCAGGTGACCTTCGAAGTCGAAATAGATGGCCTTGCCCCATTACGCAGCCAGGCAAGCATCACAGTTATTTCCAGCGACTGGCAGTTCACCGAAGTATCCAGCGCAGCCGGCATCAATTACTCCCACGGCTATGCCATTCCCAATAGCGGCTCCAGTCATGACCGGCGCACCAATTCAGGTGGTGTGGCAGCCGGTGATTTCGATGGTGATGGCTGGACAGACCTGTATGTCATCCGCGGCACCATTGGTCCCAACCTGCTATACCGAAACACGGGTAATGGCCGATTTGAAGAGGTAGGCGCACAAGCAGGTGTTGATTTGACCGGACAGGACAATGCGGCGGCCACTTTTGCTGATTATGATGGCGATGGCTGGCTGGACCTGATCGTCACAGGAATAAACGGCACCCAGGTTACCCTGTTCAGAAACCGCGGGGACGGCACCTTTCAGGATGTCACCGGCAGCTCAGGGATCACCGACATGCCCATCAGCTATGGCGCCACCTTTGCAGACTACGACAAAGACGGCGACCTCGACCTCTGGATCAATCACTGGCTGTTTACCACCAACCAGGGGTATCTCTGGCAAAACAACGGTGATGGAACCTTCAGGGACGTCAGTGCGGAAGCCGGCATCCCGGATGGCACCATGGCGGATTTCACGACCAACTTTGCCGACATCAACAACGATGACTGGCTCGACCTGCTTGTCTCTGCTGACTACGAATCCAGCCAGGTCTTTCTGAACAACCAGGACGGCACCTTCAAACTGGTGACAACCCCGGTGATTTCCGACGAAAACGGTATGGGCGGTGCGGTTGGTGATTATGACAATGATGGTGATCTCGACTGGTTCGTCTCCAGTGTCTACGACTACCGAACCTTCGAAGAGTATCCCTGGGGTATCACCGGCAACCGCTTTTACAAGAATGACGGCCAGGGCAATTTCAGCGATGTGACTGATGAAACAGGAACACGTATCGGACACTGGGGATGGGGAAGCTGCTTTGCCGATTTCAACAACGATGCGTGGCTGGACCTGTTCCATGTAAACGGCTTCAGTGGCGGCGGCGATGCCAGTGTCGCCCCATTTGTGCAGGATCCGGCACAGCTGTTTATCTCGGACCAGCAGGGCAGTTTTCTGGAGCGCGGCATCGAGCTGGGCATGAATGATATCGGCCAGGGCCGCGGCATTGTTTGCTTCGATTATGATCGGGATGGCGATATTGATGTCTTTATTGCCAACAACCGGCAGCCCCCTGCCCTGTACCGCAATGATGGTGGTAATAACCAGAACTACCTGCACATCCAGCTTCAGGGAGAAGATGCCAACTCGGAAGCCGTGGGTGCACGGATATATGTGACGATAAATGGCCTCACCCAGATGCGCGAACTGCGCAACGGCAGCAACTTCCTTTCCCAGAACCCCGTGGAAGCCTACTTCGGCCTCGGCTCTGCAAGGAAAGTCGACCTGGTCCGTGTAGTCTGGCCCTCAGGCGTTGAAAAAACCCTGGAAGCCATCGACGCCAACCAGCTGCTCACCATCACCCACCCTTGACCCAAACTACTCTCAGCCGGCAGGCCGGCATCCGCAGGATGCCCAATAAAGCAGCCCGCAGGCAGCGTAGCGAGCGCAGTCAGATCGCGGCAAAAAAGTTTTTCAGAGCCGGGAGCTTGGTGTAGCAAGTGACCGGTTTGGAAAACTTTTTTAACAAAGAGCAGGCAAGCGCAGTAGCTGCAACTCTTGCCTGACTTTTATACATTCCAAAGAAAAGGCCGGTCGGGACTTCCCAACCGGCCTTTCTTACAGAAGTCTGAAACTTCCAAACTATCAATTAAGCAAGCGCTTCCTTGGTAGTCTTAACAATAGCTGCGGCTACAGCGTAAGGACAGGCATTGGAAGCCGGACGACGGTCTTCCAGGCGGCCTTTCCAGCCATCTTCCACAGTAC
>CAZBBS010000167.1:0-4998 GCA_964490145.1 uncultured Enterobacteriaceae bacterium | reverse complement strand
CAAATCTTCCTCCTGCCCCCGGAGCCGAATTAGGGGCGATCTTGCGCTTGCTCCGGGGCATCGTTAGGGTTCGCGCCCGCAAAGCCGAAATAGCTCAGTCGGTAGAGCAATTGGTTCGTAATCAGTAGGTTATTTTTATTTTTTCAAGGACCATCCCATCGCGTAGGTGGACTGAAAAACTCTGTCAGATGCAGAGAAGGCTGTTGGGTTTTTGGGAAGAAGTCGTACGGGGGGTACTCGGCTGGCCAACTCGCGTTTAAGGAAGGTTCCAAACTCCTGGGAGCTTGGATCAAACACTTCGGATTCAAAAACCCTTCCCGCCGAATCCGCTGTGTAACGGACTTGCGCCCACTGGGGGGTTTCACACGCCTCACGTGCCCCTATTCTTGACCTAAGGCAGTATCGAAACCATTGTTTTCGAAGATCTGTGGCGTTGCTCTCCCGATTGGAAAACCCGGTAGACGAGTCTGCTACTCCTGCTTTGTGTGTTTTGGTTGCTAATCTCGCAAGCAATGCATCATGATCTTCTTCGCTCAAAAGCCCCTGAAGACCAATCGCAGTCGCCATTGCCGTTTGCAGGTAGCCTCGGCTTTCGAATCCTCGGGCCATGCTTGTGTTAAATGCGTCTTGAAGTAGCGACGTTGCTCGCTCCTCATTAATATCTGGAAGATACCGCCGATCCACCTTGCCTCCATCCAGCAGGTCGCTTCTCGGCAGTAGGTGATTTGCCAAGGCTACGGTGAGCAGGACCTCGTCTCGAGATTCAAAGTCACTTTCCTTTAGCCGATTTAAATGTCTTTCGATGTCCGCAAAGGTTTGAACTCCAAGGGGGTAGTAGGCATCCTCTCCGCGATAGACTGCGAAGGATCTATCGTCTTCAAGCTCAAATATCATGAGTTCAGCTGAGTAAATCTGCGGAACAAAATCCCTGTAAAGCTCAGCGAATGATTTGATTTCTTCCGTGCGAAGGCCCCTGATTACCATAGTCCCCCCTTTAAATAGGGAGAGCGTAAAGTTGACGTCAGGCCTCTTTTTGTGAAGGGCCTCAAACCTATTTAGGTGATATTCGCGATCGTCTACAGTGGTAGAGAACGTGCTGTATCCAGCCCAGAAATACGGGTGACTGAACTCTTCGTCTTCCATCATGCTTCGCTGAGCATTTAGTAGGGTGGAAGCCGATTCCTCGGAGTAGTTCTCGAAGAAATATTCGCTAAAGCGGGTAGCCCCAGCATCAGAAATAGGCCAGATGGTTGATATGACATTCTTTGCCCCCGCCAGCCGGAAGGCCTGTTGAAGCGAGGCAATGCTTTCCCCTTCAAGGGAGTCTCCTACGGCCGTGTTACAAGCCGAAAGGAAAGTAATGAACGTTTCGCTTAAGTCCATCTCAATAATTTGGCGGGATGATAAGAGTGATTCTGTCTTGTCGACATTGCTGCCTGCTAAAGCCAAACCTGAGCTTAGGAAAGGATCGCGCGCATCGGGCGGCGCCGACACATCTGCGATCGAGTAACCATGGGTGGCTATATGAAGCAGCTTAGGTTTTCTCATAACCATCGAGATCACTGCGTCTCTGGTGGCCGCTTCTCCGGAAAGGAATCGGGTTACGCCCGTATCAGGCAGGGATTTTTGGATTGCTAACCCTTCGCGCAAAGCACCTGGTAGCGGTGAAAAATAGAGTCCTTCTGCACTTCTCGAAATAATTTTTGGTTGCACTGAGTTATGGTCTGGACCGTTTTCTAGCTGCCCCGCGTCGAAATCTGGCCCAGCTATGATCAGTGAGTCGGCCTTTGATAAGGAAAATGGGTCCCTTTCAAAATATTGGTGCACTGAGTCCCCAGCCATGTCGACTAAGTAGCCTCTCGAAAACCTGCCTGCGAATTGTGAGAAGCGGTCCGTGACCTCTATGTCAAAGCGTTTTGCTGCATAAACACCTTGCTGGTCTAAAAGGGCTGAAAAGGGGGCGTAATAGAGGGTTCCTGTCGGCTTGAGTCGAACAACCCCGACCTTCTCTGGTAGGGCTGCCAGTATGGGGTGCCAAACAAGCTCTGAAAATCGGCCTAGATCCGCCAGGTCGCCGACCTCAGTAATCGATTCTCTTGCCAATGCTAGGGCGTCTGTTACTTCTTCAACGGAAGCCAGCTTGATCTTTTTTATCCGGTCCTGGAGGAATACGACCGCATAGTAGAAAGGGGTCCCCTCAGACAATTCAGTCAAGAAGAGAACGTTTGCAATCCCAGGCGCTAAGCCAGCAAGTATATCCGCTACCCTGGGGATGCTTGCGAAAGGGAGGCCGTCCTCACTTGCGCCTGGAGACAGTCTGTAGTTCGCGTATTCCTCGAAAGAAGCGGCTAGGTTCAGCAAGGCTTCTTCGTCGTCGCACTCGCTCTTACCGTAGGCCTCAATACTCGCAACCAGTTTGGATGTTAGGCCCCCTAGCGTCTTTTCGTTGGACTGACTTTTCAGATCGACTGTGAGTCTGGAGAAGGCTAAGGCTGCGACCTCCCTTTCGAACTCATCCGCCATCTGAAGCTCAACTCTTGAGAGCAGGGAGGTCTCCTTTCCTATCCGGTCACCCCTTAATTTTTGTAGCTCGCCTATCGTTTGAGCGTCGTTGACCCAATATCCAAAGAAATTGGTGATCGCCTCTAAGCGATACCTTTGCAAAAGACGAATATCGTGGTCAGGGTGCCCGATCTCCGTAAGTGAGCGTTCTATTTTTTCGTTGGTGCAGCCGCTTGGCTCTGCATTGGAGAGGGAGGCGGAGCAAATTAAAGCGGCTGCGAGGATTCCCTGCCTAAGTATCCCGCTCGATCCTGTAAAAAAGTTTGGCGGCATAGCGGACACCCCTGCATTTTTGGAAAGTCGTTGTTGCCCCAAGTCCGTTACTTACGCTCGAGAGCTTCGATCTATCGCTCGAAGAAATGCACAGTCAGGGTAAGGGGGAAAGAAACGGTCTTTCAAGGCTTTCGAGAGCTAGATAATTTTCTGTCACTTTTTGAAGCCTTCCGCGGGCGGGAAGCTTTCAGCCTTCAAGTCATTGATTCGGTCGTCCGCCTTCCCAATATTCTTGCTCAAGGCTGGCAGATGACCGATCAGCTTCTCCTGCGAGGATCAAGTCGGGAGAGAGCGGCACCTTTCCGTTGAAAACGCACCTCATAAAGTCCGTTGCTAACGTCACTCGGCTGTCCTGTCTTGCATCTGGCTCGTCCAACTTGATGGTTCGATCCAAGGCGTCGACCACCCGCTAATTAATTGATCGAGCGCGGTTCAACGACTGGTTGATGTAGATGGGCGTAACGGTCTTCGTCGAGTGGTTAAGAAGGCTGCCGATCTCGCTCTCCGAAATGCCAAGCTCGTGGCACACGCTCGCAAATAGGCGCCGGAAGTCGTGGTGCGAGTAGGGCGCTATCCCTGCGTCCTTGCAGATCTTTGCCAGGGCTTTGCGCGCGTCCTTGATAGGAGTGCCCCGCTTCGTGGTGAAGACGTAGGTGTCGTCTTTTTCCTCGCTCTGAAACCGAGCTTGGAAGAGGTCGTAGGTCAGGCCGATCATGGGAACGATTAGGTAACGATCCGACTTGTTCGTGGGTAGAACAATGCGCTTTTTCTCAAGATCGACCTGCTCCCAGGTTAGGGTCATGGATTCTTGGCGCCTAAGGCCCGTAGTCAGGCAAAGGACCATCCAGTCCCGCATGACCGTGCTGATGTCAGCTTTTGCAAAGGCAGTCATGAAGCGGGGTAGGGCGTCGTAGATTTCACTTAGGTGCTGTTGCTGACTGGGGTTTCGCTTGCGCTTAACGAGCAGAGCAGCCTTCTTGGCGGGATTCTCTTCGACATACCCAAGGGCGTAAGCGAATTCCAAAACAGACTTCAGAACGACGAAGGTTCGTTCCGTCCCCGTGGCATTGGCCTTCCCCGCGCTGTACCAGCGGACGAGATCGTCAACCGTGATCTGGCCAATGGGCTTACGGTTTAGGGGCTTTAGGTAATGGTTAAAGTTGTAGCTGTAGTCTGCAATCGTTCGATTCTTGAGGCTCTTGCTTTCAATGTACTGCTCAAGGAGCTGGCAGGCGTTCATGGCGCCTCTGCTGGCCTGCTTGGGGTCTATCCCGGCGTCGAGCTTGATCAACCACTCACGAGCGATCGTTCTAGCGTCCTTGGCGGAGTAGGTCCCGGTGCTTCCGATGGTGCACAGGATCTTGTTGCCACGTCGCGCTAGACGCCCTTCCACGCCATAGCTTTTTACAGCGGATGGTTGAACTCGAAGGAAAAACCCCTTCAACTCTGTGTCCCGAATGAAGTATTCTCTCGCCCCCGGTTTGGCAGCCGAGGCCTGCGTGTCCCCAATTCTCCGGGAATGGGGGGTGCAATTCGGGTCCTTTGAGGCGTTAGGAACGGGCTGTTTCATGTGAGCATCCAGTGAGCAAACTCCTGTTAGCCCATGTGAACAAAAGTGAGCAAGACGCTCAGCCTTCAGATCAGGCCTAAGGTGCTGAGTAGTAAGGGATAAAAAATTTGCCGAAATAGCTCAGTCGGTAGAGCAACTGATTCGTAATCAGTAGGTCCGCGGTTCGATTCCGCGTTTCGGCACCATCTCCTTGAAGACCCCGCGCCCGCGGGGTTTTTTATGCCCGCAGGGTTCGCGGCCTTAGAGATCGCGGATGCAGAGCACCGCCGCCTTTTGCCGGGGCGCCGGGGGCAGGCATTCGCTCGCGTAGAGGTTCATCACCTGAAGCCCGTTTTCATCCTCGATGGCGTAGTAGCGAGACGGATCAAAGCCGACGCCCGTGAAGTAGGGGCCGAAGGCAGCGCCGAGGGTCATTTCCAAACGCGTGGGTAGCCGCGCGCCCTGGGCGGCGCAGACGGCCTGGGCTTGGGTCGTCAGAACGTCCTGCACCGCAAGGGTAGCGGGGAGGGGTACCCATTCCGTTGTGGGCATGGGGTTGATGAACTCCCCGAGCTCCGGCCGTTGGAAGGCATCGAAAAAGTGCTGCGCCACGG
>CAZBBS010000166.1:3667-5006 GCA_964490145.1 uncultured Enterobacteriaceae bacterium | reverse complement strand
TGGTCAATTCTCACAGAAAATCTTCAGCCAGATCAAAGCTGGTCAAGAAATCTTACGCCAGAGCAGTTGGCTTCATTAACTCCATACCAACGTGGCGTTATACAGCAGTTTAATTTGGTGGGGGATATAATGTCCGATGCCGCTTCAGGATCGTTCAGATAAGGTAATTTGGTATGGCCGTTACAGACGCACAGATCAAGGCGGTATTAGCCGCAAATCCAAACGCTTCAGATGAAAGAATTATAAAAGCATTGGGAAACTATGGTGTTTCGCCAGAACGCTTCATATCAGTTACTGGTAGAAGGTTGGAACCCTTTTCTTCGTTGTTTGATCAAATCAATTATTATCCAACAAAAAGTGAGCAGCCCCCTTCTCAAACGCCTACCGCATCTCAAGCGTCTGACACAGATATTACGCCTGTCACAAATACTGCGGCAAAAGCTACTGCAAGCGGGGTTCCGTATTCTCGGATAAAAACCGCATTAGAAAGAAACCCAAATGCAACGCCTGACCAAATTGCAGATGTAATGGTCGATTATGGTATTACACCAGATGATATGCGAAGGGTGATGGGGCAATCCTTTGCTGCTAACACAGACATTCGTCAGGCTTACGGGCAGGCTGGTGGGTACACTGATCAACAGATTCGTGATGCTGTTATGGGCAGGGCTGGAACGCAAGCATTTGCGACTCAGCCAGAAATACAGAAAGCCGCGCAGAACTACGGCATCACACCAGAACAACTTGCGAGAGTATTCCCACAAGTACAGCCCGGATCATTAAATCAGATTCCGATAACCACATCGGAATATGGTCTTCCTGCCGCTGTTTCAGCTGTTGGCAGAGCGGCAGATGTAACACGGCAAACTAGCGAAGAAGGCCAGCAAAAGCTAGTTAATAGAATTAAACAAATAGGTCAGGCGGTTGGCGGTATTTACGATGAGGCACAGGGATACCAACAAACATACCGTGATCTTGGCCAAGAGGCCGCGCAAAGGCAGGCTGCTTTAACAGGCGCGCTGGGGCCAGAGGCGCAGGCACAGGCGTTTGCGGATTATCAGGCATCCCCGGAACTTGCATTCCGTCAACAGCGCGGAGAAGAAGCTATTACACGTCAAGCAGCGGCTCTTGGAGGTCTTGGTGGCGGTAATGTAAGAAAAGCACTGGCACAGTTTACTAGCGATTTATACAGTCAAGATTTGTCAAATAGATTAGCGCAACTTGGTGACATAGCCACAAGAGGATACGGAGCGGGCGCTACATCTGCGCAGCTTGGTGGTCAGGAGGCCGGTACAATATCTGGACTTGGTCAGGCGGGTGCAATTACAGCAGCCCAAAT
>CAZBBS010000166.1:0-3567 GCA_964490145.1 uncultured Enterobacteriaceae bacterium | reverse complement strand
GGCCGGGTTCCTCAATTTGAGGAGCGCATGAAGAACCGTAGGGAGCAAACCGAAATGGCTCTTTACCAAGATGCGCAAGCTGCTCTTAACATGGCCCAACGTGGTGACTTCAAAGGAATTCTTGACTTGACACAGGATCGCATGGACATTCTTGGCAGGATGGGGATACCAAGCGATGAAACTAAAGCTGCTGGCATTCTGGCCCAGAGAGCAATTCAGGGCGACCCTGATTCCGCAAAAAAACTGATAGACGGTTTGAGAGATACCGTGCAAAAAGGTATTGATTTAGGAAGATTAGCCCGTCCAGCGCTCCCAGAACTTACCAGTTTTAAAGAAGATGAAAATGTTTATGAAAGAAATCCGGTAACTGGTGAACTGACTCAAATTGTAGAAGCCAAAAAACCCGCTGAAAAGCCAGACTACAAAACTTACGAGCAGAGCGGTATACAGTTTTACAGAGAAGGCCCCTATGCTGGCCTTTCTGTCGGCAGAGTTGCAGAACTTCAAAGGTCTGGAGCGATAGCGCAGTTTGGCGACCCAATAACCGAAATGCCTGCCAGACCCGCTCCCAGCGTACAGGTTCCTTTAAGACCGCAGCCACCACAGCCAGACTACTCTGGAATGTCCCGGCAGGAACAAGCGATTGTTATGCAGGAACAGGAAAGGCAGCGGTTAGAGGATGAACGCGCCGCCGCAGCAGAGGCCCGCTTGGTTGATGAAGAAGAAAGAAAGCGAGTAGAGGCTGCGGCTGAAACAGAAGAAGCGGAACAAGCTCGCCAGATGGTTAAAGATGAGCTTGTATCGGCTCTTGGTGTTATAGATAACATTATTCTGAAAGCGCCAAGGAATGTGGTAAATGCAGTAACAGGGCCTATTGAGGGTGCCGCAGAAGGCGCAAGCAAAACAACGTACATCCCGGGTGGAGCGTCACCACAAGAAGCCCAAGATTTAATAAACAACATAAACTTTCTTAAAAGTTTACAAGTAATGTCAAATCTTGGAAGGCTAACTGGTGTACTTAGCGATTCTGACATTGCATTGCTCCAGAGCGCCTCATCAGGTATAGATAGAACAGGAAGCCCTGAAGACCTTATACGCAAAGTAAACGTCCTAAAAGATAAAATTATTGAGAAGCTAACAACCAACTTCAATATGTCCGCTGAAGAAATAGCAACTATGCTTCCATATGGTCAGGAAGAAAAACCGGGCAGATTTGACCAAACGCTACAGCAATATGGATTAATGCGCGCAAAAATAAATTGATCAGGTAAACACATTGGCTACTAGAGAAGAAATACTTGCCGGGCTGCAAGATGTTGCGGACAGAGGCATAGAGGATCAGCTGACTGATGCAGGTAGGCAACTTTTCGATGCCGCTGTTAGTGATGGCCTTATTAAACCAAGGCGTGGAATAACTGGCGCAATCACAGAAATGGTTTCGCCGAGATTTCAGGAAGATTTCCCGGAAGTTGAGGTTAGTCTTGGTATTCCTACAGACCCGGCAGAAGCGCAAAAATGGATTGATGAATTATCATCTGATCAAGTTCTGAGGCCAAGGGTTCCGGGTCAGGGCTTATTGGGCAAGTATGTTGGGGCGCAAGTAACCACTGATCGTTATGGAAGGCCGATAGTTGAGACAACTAGCGGCGAGAAAAGATATTTGAATCGTGGTGGAGTTAGCGTTGGTGACGTACCAAGGGCAATGGGTTCCATAACCGGAGCCGTTGAGGAAACCGCGCCATACATTGCCGGCGGCGGTGTTCCGGGCTTTGTAAGGGGAGCATTGACTCAGGGCGGTATCGGTCTGGGATCAGAATTCATAGAACAATCAGGGAAGTTGATAGAAGGCGAGCAGGCTGACATATCAAAATTGGCGACAACCCCCTTACTAGCAATGGGGGCAGATATTTTTGGCAGAGGTATATTTGGTATTGGCTCTAAGATTTACTCATCTATTGTTGGCCGTAATGCCGCAAAAGTTGCGCCAAATAAAATAATAGACAAAGAGACAGGGCAGATAACTCCGAATGCTATTCAGCAGATGAGGTCTGTCGCCACTGATGATGAAATCGGTGAAGTTGCATTTAAAGCCCTTATGGATGAGGCAGAGAAGGGCAACTTGTCAGAACAAGGAATGGCTGAATTTGCTAGAAAAATGGATGAGTATATAGTTTCCGGTAAAGCTACAGCAGCACAGGCAGAACGGTATAACTTATTCAAAAGCCTTAACATTGAACCCACCAGAGCGCAAGTTACAAGAACAGCATCTGATTTTCAAACCCAGCAAGAGTTGGCAAAAACTAGCGGGCCTGTACTTAGCGCACTAGAGCAGCAACAGGCTCAACTGAGCCGGGCTTTTGAAACTGTAGAGGCCGGAACCGGCGGCGTGGTAAGAGCAGAAGCGTCCCCAATACAGCAAGCGGTTATCGACAAAGCCGTAAAACTGGATAATGAAATTACCGCCATGTATAAATCTGCGGATGAAATGGTACAGGGCGCTCCACCAATAAATATCCAGAACTACTTGAAAAAACTTGTGTCATTTAAGTCTTTGAATCAACGGTCACAAGGGACATACAAAGCCCTAATAGGCCAGATGGAAGATTTAGGCTACAGCGTCAAGAAGGGCAAGATTATTGGTGGTAACAAACCTGTTACAGCCAAACAAGCAGAATCTATCAGGCAGGGTATAAACTCTTTGTATGAAGGAGCCAACCCAATAGCTAAAACGATAATAAGAGAGGCCAAAGAGGCTCTTGACATGAGTGTGGGCAGGTCTTTGGGTAAAGATGCTTACAGACAAGCAAGAAATGCCTACAGTGACTTTAGGCAGGGGCTTAACCCGGAACAGTTAAGTAAATTCTCCAGAAACGAGAAAAGCCTTATAAGAGATTTGCTTGAAGAACGTATGCCTACTGAGCAAGTTTTTGACAGGGTTATATCAGGACGTGGATATACAGCCAAGGATTTAAGAGCATTAAAAGATTATATTGTTGGAAGCGGCGACAACATTAGCACTGCTGGCGCACAGGCTTGGGCTGATTTGCGGGCTGAAACATTGCAATACATTAAGAGAAATGCTTTTGGCGGGCCGCTCGGCGAAACTGGCTTTCAGACTCTTACAAGAACTAGACTGCAAAGTGCGCTGAAAAGAATTGGCGACAATAAATTAAAAGTTATTTTTAACCCAAATGAACTAAAATTTATCAATGATCTGGTTAAAATAGCGCAAATCATAGAGCCAGTTGGCGGCACAGCGTTAGGGCGTGGCCCAAGCGCTCAGGCAATAGCGCAAGCGGAAAGGCTGGTTTCATCATATACTGGCGTTATTGGTGGCGCAGTGCTAAACATGGGCAAATCTTTGATAAGTGCGATTACAAAATCGGGCGCAGAAAGATCAGCTTTGACTCCGGTCACTGAAATAGCAGAAACAACCGCTAGAGAGGCGGCAAGGAAAGCATCGGAAGCCGCAAGATTAACACCAACGGCAATAAGTCGCGCAGGAGCCGCAAGTGCTGGCTTATCATCAGCGTTAGAGGATAGAAGATAATGGCACGTTTCGGACAA
>CAZBBS010000165.1:0-5030 GCA_964490145.1 uncultured Enterobacteriaceae bacterium | reverse complement strand
GAGGCAGGAGGCAGGAGGCAGGAGGCAGGAGGCAGGGACAATGATCGTTTTTCCGGAATATCCGTCTAGAATAATTTTTCACCCAATGTAGAAATAAAGACCAGACACCCAAAGCTTTCCAGAAACAACCCTGCCTCTTGTCTCCTGCTTCCTGTCTCCCGCACGTAGTGCGTCCCCCCTGTCTCCTATCTCCCGTGCAATGCAGAACCCCCGAATACCAGAGATAAAAAAACCGGCTTGTCGCCGGTTTTTTTTATGTCAGCTAACTGCTGGTTACTGCTGAAACTCGGGGGTCATGTCCTCGCATTCCTGCCGTTCAAAGGGCACGTCTGAAATATACATGATGTCGTAGCTTTCATACGGTGCTGCCAGGTAGACCGGGTCAGTAACGGTGTAATCCCGACGCAGGGCCACTTTTTCCCTGTCCAGCGTGAAACGCTCCACGATATGCATCTGTTCACTGCTACGGGTTGGCGGTGACAGGACGCCAGCCTCAAAACCAATGGTATCGACTACCAGCGTGTCCCCGTCCCATTTCCCGATGGAGTGACCGGCATAGCTTGGGGTGATGTTGGCGGGATGATCGTTCATGCCGATATGGATACGACGATCAAAGTTGTAGAGCCCGTAGGTGATGTCGATGACCTTTTCACCACTGGCCAGGGTTTTCTGCTCGAAACGGTTGATGGGCCAGTCAGCGGTCCAGTCGCGGATAAAGCTGGTGGGCTTGCAGGCAAACCAGGGGTTATCGATTGGTGAACGTCTGTCAAAGGCATCGGCAGCTTCCTGCCCCTTCTGTGTATAGACGGTTTTCGGACGTGGCGGCTGGGTAGCCTGAACTTGTTCCAGGGTGATTTTGCCGGCGGCAAAATCCGGACTCATGCTCTTGGGAATCATGGAACCATTGCCACCACTGGGGGGTACCGTCAGCACGAGTTGCTCCACGGCCCAGTCGCCGCTGAGATTCAACTGACCATCCGCCAAGCGCACTGGACGGCCTGAGGTATCCACCGGTGCACCGGAAGACAACTGGTCATTACGGTTCATCTCGATGGAATCATTGATCTTGAAATTTTCGATGTAGCAGGCATAGGGATCATCACGGTGGGTGCGCCCCTCGATTTCAATGTGGGAACCCACCACAAACATGTCTGTGGACCAGCCGGAACGCTTGATCAGGGTTGCCGCGCGCATCTCACAGCGCATGATGTGGTTCTCACCGTCTTCGCCCACCACTTCCAGCTCCATGTAGGAATGGGGATTGACCAGGTGCATCTCCAGCAGTGTACCAGTCCAGATTTTGGTAGGTTTGTCCATCTGGAAAAGACCAAAACCATGATGGGCTGATGCTGGTAATGCCGTACAGGACAATGAGGCTGCAGCAACGGTGGAACATAAAAGTTTCTGTGAAAAACGCATGATGAATACCTGTCTTTGTCGAAGGTGGCTAGTATAGGCGGCACACTGCCAGAAACCAGTATGACAGCCTCAAGTTCGCAATTTTTCCTTTTTTTACGGGGGCCGGAATGCCCCAGGCAGCCTGCGTGCCAGAGCTGTTTTCGGGGAGATTTACCTGTCCGGTTTACGATACACTTGGACCCGTTGTAAATCGCCAACGGGAGTGAATCATGGCAATAGAACACCTGCGTACCTGGAAAATCGGTGATGTGGAAATCACCCGTATCGTGGAAGTGAACGGCTGGGAAGATGACATCAGCATGCTCTGGCCGGATGCCGGTCCCGAAGACGTCCAGAAATACCCCTGGCTGAAACCACACTGGGCCACCGAAGACGGCAAAATGATTATCAGCTTCCAGTGCTTTGTCATGCGCACCCCGGACCGGCAGATCATGCTCGACACCTGCATCGGTGGCGACCGCCAGCGTGAATTCGACATTTTCACCAACATGCAGACCAGTTTTCTGGAAGACCTGAAAGCGGCCGGTTTTGACCGTGAAAAAATCGACACCGTTCTGTGTACTCACCTCCATTTCGACCACGTCGGCTGGAACACCCACCTGGTGGATGGCCAATGGGTACCGACCTTCCCCAATGCCCGCTACCTGTTCGGCAAAAAGGAATATGCCCACTGGATGCATCTCCTGGAGACCAACGGCTATCACGACCTGAACCACATGCATGACGCGGTGCAGCCTGTCGTGGATGCCGGGCTGGTGGACCTGATTGATCCTGAGCACAAGGTCTGTCCGGAAATCACCCTGCGCCCGACGCCTGGTCATTCCCCGGGGCACGTCAGCATTTGTATCGAGTCGAAAGGCGAAAAGGCCGTGGTAACAGGAGACTTGATGCATTGCCCTATTCAGCTGGAAGAGCCGCAAAGAATTGTGCGCTTCGATATGGATCAGGCCGGGGGAGCCGCGTCGCGCGAGGCCTTCGTCAAGGATATGGCCAATGAAGATGTGCTGATTATCGGCACACACTTTGCCGACCCCTCAGCCGGGTATATCGTCAAGGATGATGCCGGTTGCCGCCTGGAAACCGCCAAAAAGTAAAAAAACGGGGTCAGATCATCTTTATATGAAAATTATGATCTGACCCCAATTTTTATTTTTTCCCCACCTGACTTGGTGCGGTTTCCTTAAGGAACAAGGCCGCCACCCCGGAGAGGAAAGCACACACCACACAGTAATACATGGGTGCCTGCAGGCTGGAGGAATCCGCCAGTACACCGGCCAGCCACGGTGAAGCAAAACCACCCACCAGTTCCCCGATACACACCACCAGACCCATAGAGGTTGCCGCCAGTTGCGGGCTGACCGTCTCACCGGGCACCACGCCCATAAACAGGGCAAAGGAGCCCGAAGCACTCCAGCCGATAAACAACAGCAGGCCCATCATCCAGACTGAACCCTCAAAATACAGGGCAGTCAGTGGGGTCACCACACCAATGAAAGTGAACAGGATCATCACCGGCTTGCGGCCGATGCGATCGGACCAGGCCGGCACCAGAAAACCGCAGATCATGGTGGCAAAGCCCATGAAAGACATCGCCGGCCCCATCTCGGTGGCCGGGTCCATGCCGCGGAAATTGATCAGGAATACGGGCATAAAGGTCAAGGTAACCAGGAACCAGGACACCAGGCAGACAGAAATCAGGGCGCAGATGCGGATATTGTGTTCCTTGAGCATGCCCAGCGCGCTGAATTTGATCTGATGACCTGACTGCTCACCGATCTCGGATGGCTCTGTGCCTGCCTTGTCAGCATGGGATTTGGGTTCACGCATGAACTTCCAGACCAGGAAGCCACAGATAAGACCGGGTACACCGGTCAGATAAAAAGTGATGCGCCAGTCGTACTGCTGCGCCAAGGCAGTCAACAGAATCGGGGCCAGCGTGGTACCCAGCAAGGCCGCAAAGACATTCTGCATGATGCCGGCATTCATCCCGCGACGGTGGGGCGAGCTCTCCTCGTTCATCACTGACAGGCAGATCGGCAGAAACGGCCCTTCGGCCAGCCCCATCACAATCCTGGCCAGGAGCAGAAACCCGAAAGATCCGGCAAGTCCGGAACTGGCCGAACACAGGGAAAACACGATAATGGAAATCAGGATGAAGGGTTTACGGGAGCCCTTGCGGTCACTCCAGGCGCTGAAGACATAGGCGGAAATCGCCCAGGCCAGGGCCAGCATGGAAGACAGCATCCCCAACTGGGAATTGCTCAGTCCCAGGTCCTCAATGATGAACGGGGTCAGGACACCCACCGCATTGCGATCAAAAAAGATCAGGCCAAAGGTGAAACCCAGCAACACCAGTATGCCGTTTTCGTATGTAAAGAAGCCTTTATTGTTTGTCGATACTGCTTCAGCTGACATGCTACCCCCAGTGCCGGATTTCATCAGGGTGAAATCCTGTTGTTTTTGTTGTGGAGGGAGTCTACCTATTTTCAGGTATCAGGGTAAAGGCATGTTGTTTTCGCGGCTAAAGCCGCTTCCCACAGAATCAAGGCGTAAGTTAACGCCTGCAGGAAACGACTTTGAGCGCGAACAAATCGTGTTGTGATGAATGATACGCGCTTATTCGTCCACGAAGGAGATGGTGCGAATTTCCATGCTGTTACGCGGCGGGGTGTTTTCATCAGTACCAGGCAGCTCAATGGCTGTGTGCCCGGTAAACCTGGGCACATCCTCGCGGGAATCGTAGAGTTTGAAAGCAAAAATTTCCTCGGGTTGCATTTCGCTGGCGTAATACCAGCGATGGTTCGGGTTGTATGACAGATTCCAGCCATACAGTGGAGGACGATTGGGATCGTCCAACCCGCCACGCACTTCCGCTTCCCACAAATCATCCTCACCCAGTGAAGAAGCATCGCAAAGTGCCAAGGGAGAGCGATAGACTGTTTTGATCGGTCGCCAGAAATTCATCAGGATCACGCGCTTCTCAAGCCATTTGTCTGCTTCCTCTCCCAGAATATTCCGCGTGTACTCCTCCACCGTGAAGCGGCCGTAATCCACGTGGGCCGCAAAGGCTGGCTGCAGATGCTGACGGGCGCCAGCCGAATCATCACGGGCCACATGGCCAAAAGCGATGGATTTGGTGGCACCATTGACCTGTTTTGCCAGCTCACACATTTCAGGATAAAAAATCGTGTCGAGCTGATGCTGGTCATGATAATCCGTCATTCTTGTCTGATGGCGCAACAGGGTAAAACCGTTCTTTTCCACTGTCGGCATCTGCTCAGGTGTCAGTGAATGCAGGTCGGTCACCAGCACGTCATGATCTTCGCCTGGCCAGTATGACTTTTCACGATCGCCAGGGTAGAAAATGGTCTTTTCCCCCTTCTTCACATACTTGATCCAGGTTTTGACGGTTTGCGGGGTCTGCATATTCGCGGCGGATGAGCTCATGATGTATTCCTTGTTCTGATGCGGCGAGTTTTATAACACCCGCCCCGGAGGCAGGCAAGACGAATTACTGGCAGGGTTGATGTAGGTCAGAGGTAGACGCGCTTCGCGCTGGAGGCAGGAGGCAGGAGGCAGGAGGCAGGAGGCAGGAGGCAGGAGGCAGGAGG
>CAZBBS010000164.1:0-5046 GCA_964490145.1 uncultured Enterobacteriaceae bacterium | reverse complement strand
AGGAAGTACTTGGCGACGTCATCAACCAGTCCTGGATAGCTGCTGTTAACCAGGAAAATGTCCGTCCTGCAGGCCAGCCAAAAATCGAACCAAAATCTTTTGACGAAGGTCAGAATTTCGAATTTGTAGCTACCTTTGAAGTCTACCCCGAAGTGGAACTGTCAGATTTTTCCGGCATCACTATTGAAAAGAAAAATGCTGAAATTCAGGATGCCGACATTGACAAAATGGTCGAAACCCTCCGGGAACAGCGCAAAACCTACAGCCCTGTAGAAAGGGCTGCCCAGGATGGCGACCAGGTCAACATTGATTTCACAGGCACACGTGATGGTGAAAAATTTGAGGGCGGCGAATCCAAGGGCAGCAATCTGATACTTGGCTCCAACAGGATGATTACCGGGTTTGAAAGCGGGATAGTGGGGATGTCAGCCAATGAGGAAAAGACTCTGAGCCTGACTTTTCCGGAGCAGTATCACAACAAGGACCTGGCGGGTCAGAATGTTGAATTCGCCATCAAGGTCAATTCTGTGAAGGGACCGGTTTTACCTGAGCTTGACGACGCTTTTTTTGCCTCGTTTGATGTGACGGATGGTGGCGCCGAGGCTTTTCGCAAGGAAGTTGCCAGCAACATGGCCCGGGAATTGAAAAATGCCTCAAAAAACAATATCAAAAGCCAGGTGATTGATGGTTTGCTAGCCATCCATAACGTAGAAATACCCCAGTCCCTTATCGACAATGAGATCAACGCGCTTCGTCAGCAGGCCATGCAGCAATTTGGCGGTGGTAAAAATATCGATCCTTCCATGCTTCCTGCAGACCTGTTTTCGGATCAGGCAAAACGCCGGGTGACTCTCAGCCTGATCATGAGTGAAATAGTCAGTAAAAACGACCTGAAGCCTGAAGCAGATGCGGTCCGCGCCCTGATTGAAGAAATGGCCGAAAGTTATGAAAAACCGGAAGAGGTCGTAAAGTGGTACTACAGCGATAAGAACCAGCTGGCGAACATCGAGGCGCTGGCCCTGGAAGAGGCAGTGATTGACCTCGTCGTCAATGGCGCCAAGGTTACCGAGGCCAATGTCAATTATGAAGAAGCCCTGAAACCTACAGCCAGTGAAGATGAAGCCTCGGCTGCTGAGGAATAATCCAGCAGCCTCTCCGTGGCGTATGACTGATAGTGAATGGCCGCAGGCTGAAGATCAGAAGCCCGGTATCAAACAGGAAGCAGTATTATGAAAAGTTATGATGAATTCGACAAAATGACCCGGGAATACGCCAGCCTTGTCCCCATTGTGGTAGAGCAGACGGCAAGGGGAGAGCGTTCCTATGACATTTATTCGCGACTGCTAAAAGACCGGATTATCTTTCTGGTAGGGCCTGTCGAAGATCACATGGCTAACCTCGTTGTAGCCCAGTTGCTGTTTCTTGAATCAGAAAACCCTGACAAGGATATTCACCTGTATATCAACTCTCCTGGTGGTTCCGTGACAGCCGGGTTATCGATATATGACACCATGCAGTTCATCAAGCCGGATGTAAGCACAATGTGTATTGGGCAGGCAGCCAGCATGGGGGCTTTGTTGCTGACCGGTGGACATCCAGGCAAGCGTTTTGCTCTTCCTCACTCAAGGATGATGATTCACCAGCCCAGCGGCGGGGCCCAGGGCCAGGCTTCGGACATCCACATCCAGGCACAGGAAATACTCCACGTACGTGAAAGGCTGAACAAAATCATGGCCCAGCATACTGGTCAGGATATTGAGGTAATTGCCAGGGATACAGACAGGGATAATTTCATGAATGCCGAACAGGCCGTTTCCTACGGACTGGTCGACAAGGTTATGGAAAAACGTATGCTCCCGGCTGGCGGTGATTCGAACGCCTGATCGGGGCAGGGCTGTCGGATTGGTGGCTGACAGCCTTTATCTCTGGTGAAAAAACAGACAAAACCTGCAAATTTTCTGGCAATTATCACTTGTAAATTGTCAAGAATGCCTTCATCTTATCCGTAATACACATACAGGGCACAGAGCCCTGAAATGAACCGGAAAGACTTGTAAAACCGGCCTGCAGATCAGGCCAATAATTGGGAACAGGACATGTCGGACGACAAGAAAGATGATGATAGCGGAAAATTGCTGTATTGCTCTTTCTGCGGCAAAAGTCAGCATGAGGTAAGAAAACTCATTGCAGGGCCATCTGTATTTGTCTGCGATGAATGTGTTGACCTGTGTAACGACATTATTCGCGAAGAAATTCAGGAGAAATCCCTCTCAAAGGAAGAACGCAAACTTCCCACGCCTTCTGAAATCCGTGACACCCTGGATGAATACGTCATTGGCCAGGACAAGGCCAAAAAAACCCTTGCCGTTGCCGTTTACAACCATTACAAACGCCTGAATTTTGACCAGCCCGGTGACGAGGTGGAGCTGAGCAAAAGCAATATCCTGATTATCGGGCCCACCGGCACAGGCAAGACCTTGCTGGCTGAAACACTGGCCCGACTACTTGACGTCCCCTTTACCATTGCAGATGCCACAACCCTGACGGAAGCCGGTTATGTCGGTGAAGATGTCGAGAACATCATCCAGAAACTGCTGCAGAAATGCGATTACGATGTAGAGAAAGCCCAGATAGGCATTGTCTATATTGATGAAATTGACAAGATTTCCCGCAAGTCTGACAACCCGTCAATCACCCGGGATGTTTCAGGTGAGGGAGTACAGCAGGCACTGCTGAAACTTATCGAAGGCACAGTAGCCTCCGTACCGCCTCAGGGGGGCAGGAAGCATCCCCAGCAGGAATTCCTGCAGGTTGATACCTCCAATATCCTGTTCATCTGCGGTGGCGCCTTCGCCGGCCTCGACAAGATTATCCGTGATCGCTCTGACAAGAGCGGCATTGGCTTTTCAGCGGAAGTTCGTAGCCCGGCTGCGGAAAAGAAAGTTGGCGAAACCCTCCAGGACGTAGAACCTGAGGATCTGGTCAAATACGGATTGATTCCTGAATTTGTTGGCCGTTTGCCAATGATAGCCACACTCAATGAACTTGATGAGGACGCGTTGATCAAGATCCTGAGAGAACCCAAAAACTCCCTGACCAAACAGTATGCCAAGCTGTTTGAAATGGAAGGCGTGGAAATCCAGTTCCGCGAGGACGCTTTGCGTGCCATTGCCCGCAAGGCCCAGGAACGGAAAACCGGCGCGCGAGGATTGCGCTCCATTATGGAGTCGGTTTTGCTGGACACCATGTACAACATACCTTCTCAAGAAGGTGTCACCAAGGTCGTTATAGATGAAGCAGTCATCAAAGGTGAGTCAGAACCTCTGTTAATGTATGAAACAGGGGATGCTCAACAGGAAAAGGCCGTCAATAAAGATCCGGCTTGAAAAATCAAATTCAGGCCATAAATTCAAGATTGCCGGTTCAGTAATTCTGACTGGCATGCTTTACCCAGTCACACAGATGCTCCAGTAGTCCAGTTTGTTGAAACGCAGGATTCAGGATAGATTTGTAAAGCAACGTTGCTACCCAGACACTAACAGGTTTATTGCTTAAATTATGGATACCCAGACTCCCGAAAACAGCGAAAATGTCTTGCCATTTCTTCCCCTTCGGGGTGTTGTGGTTTATCCGCAAATAGTACACCCCCTGTTTGTCGCCAGGGAGAAATCCATTCGTGCACTGAAGGCTGCCATGGCTACCGACAAAAAGGTGGTGCTTGCAGCCCAGAAGCAGCATTCCGAGGATGAACCGGGGAGCGAAGACGTATTCACCATAGGTACTGTAGCTTCAATCCTGCAATTGATGCATGTGAATGACGGCACCGTGAAGGTCCTGGTTGAGGGTGTTGAACGTGTTCAGATTCGCAAACTCCTCACAGATGACGATTATTATAAGGCTGAAACTGCACGCCTCTCCGGCAGCACGATTGAGGAAAAGGATACCGATATCCTGGTGCGCTCACTCCTTTCCCAGTTCGACCAGTACGTTCAGCTGAGCAAGAAGATTTCTCCTGAAGTACTGACCTCCATCACCAGTATTGATGAGCCCAGTCGTCTGGTGGACACCATAGTCACGCATATGTCACTCCAGTTGCAGGAAAAGCAAAACATTCTGGAGCTGGCCAATCTGAAACCCAGAATTGAGCACTTGATGTCTCTGATTGAGGCAGAGATTGATATTTTCCAGGTAGAAAAGCGCATCCGTGGACGGGTAAAGAAGCAAATGGAGAAAAGCCAGCGCGAGTATTACCTGAACGAGCAGATGAAAGCCATCCAGAAGGAAATGGGGGAATTGGATGATGTCCCCAATGAAGGCGAAGAGCTTAAACGGAAAATTGAAGAAGCCGGCATGTCAAAAGAGGCTTTGGAAAAAGCCAATGCCGAGCTGAACAAGCTGAAAATGATGTCTCCTATGTCTTCGGAGGCATCGGTTGTCAGAACGTATATCGACTGGATGATCAATGTTCCATGGAAAAAGAAATCCAAGATTCGCACTGATCTTAAAAAGGCTGAAGAAATTCTGGATGACGACCACTATGGCTTGAAAGAGGTCAAGGAACGGATACTGGAGTATCTTGCTGTCCAGAAGCGTGTAAAGAAACTCAAAGGCCCGATTCTTTGCCTTGTGGGACCGCCGGGTGTGGGAAAAACATCACTGGGTGAATCCGTTGCAAGAGCCACAGGCAGAAAATTTGTCAGGATGGCCCTGGGCGGGGTTCGTGATGAAGCCGAAATCAGGGGGCATCGCAGGACCTACATCGGCTCCTTGCCAGGCAAGGTCCTTCAAAAAATGGCCAAGGTCGGCGTGCGCAACCCCCTCATTTTGCTGGATGAAATCGACAAAATGGGGATGGATCATCGTGGTGACCCGGCAGCAGCCCTCCTTGAGGTTCTGGATCCGGAGCAGAACCATACCTTCAATGATCATTACCTTGAAGTTGATTATGATCTGAGTGACGTCATGTTCATCTGTACATCCAATTCCATGAATATTCCCGAGGCACTGCTTGACCGCATGGAAGTGATTCGTCTGCCGGGTTATACC
>CAZBBS010000163.1:0-5073 GCA_964490145.1 uncultured Enterobacteriaceae bacterium | reverse complement strand
AGATGAAACTGAAGCTGTGATCAAAACCGATCTCGTTGATCAGGTTCATGGTGTCCTCGAAGTCCTTGTCGGTTTCACCGGGGAAGCCAATGATGAAGTCGGAGGAAATACTGATATTCGGTCGGATGGCACGCAGTTTACGGATGATGGATTTGTATTCCAGGATGGTGTGATTGCGCTTCATCAGGGCCAGGATGCGGTCGGAACCGTGCTGGACCGGCAGATGCAGGTGGCTGACCAGTTCCGGCACACTCGCGTAGGTATCTATCAGGTTCTGGTTGAATTCCACCGGATGGGAGGTGGTATAGCGAATCCGGTCAATACCATCAATAGCGCTGACGTAGGTGATCAGGGTGGCCAGATCGATGATGTCGCCTTCATGGGACAGCCCCCGGTAGGCATTGACGTTCTGGCCCAGCAGATTGATTTCCCGTACGCCCTGTTCGGCCAGATGGACGGCTTCAGCCAGAATGTCATCCAGTGGACGGCTGACTTCTTCACCGCGGGTGTAGGGCACAACGCAGAAGGAACAGTATTTACTGCACCCTTCCTGAATGGTCAGGAATGCCTGGCATTGGGAGACCTGGGGTTCAGGCAGGCGATCGAATTTCTCGATTTCCGGGAAACTGATATCCACCACAGGATTGCCGCCGTTGGAGGATTCCAGCATTTCAGGAAGACGGTGCAGGGTCTGGGGTCCGAAGACCACGTCCACATAGGGGGCACGCTTGCCGATCATTTCCCCTTCCTGGCTGGCCACACAGCCGCCAACGGCTATTTTCAGGTCCGGTTTGGCTTCTTTCAGCTCGCGCCAGCGTCCCAACTGGTGGAAGACTTTTTCCTGGGCTTTTTCCCTTATAGAACAGGTATTTAGCAACAGGACGTCGGCTTCTTCTGCAGTCTCGGCCAGTTCCATGTCACGGCTTTCCCGGAGCAGATCGAGCATGCGCGCAGAATCATACTCGTTCATCTGGCAGCCGTGGGTCTTGATGAATACTTTCCTGGTCATGGGAGGGTGTCTTGAAAATCCGGAGTCAGGTGAAAAAGAGGGCGGATTATACCGGCATCCCCGACAACTCTCTATATAATGGTCATTCCGAAGATTCAGAAAAATTCTCCTTTCGGCCCTTGAAAAAAGCGGCTATAACCCTGATATCAAGAATCCAGATTGTTTATACGGAATCTCCCCATGGCCAGTTCGTCCCGAGAACCCAAAGAAATCTACAAAATCACCTTCCTGAACAAAGGCCAGGTATACGAGGTATTTGCCAAACAGGTTTACCAGAGTGACCTGTATGGTTTCATCGAAATTGAGGATTACCTGTTCGGAGAGCGCTCCCAGATGGTGGTTGACCCCGCCGAGGAGAAACTCAAGGCCGAGTTTCATGATGTAAAGCGCAGCTTCATCCCCATGCAGGCCATCATCCGCATTGATGAAGTGGAGAAGGAAGGTGTCAGCAAGATTTCCAGCGGCGACAACATCAAGCCGTTTCCCACCCTGTTCACTCCCCAGGGCAGCTCAGGGGACAACTGATCCACAGATCGATAAAAAGGCAGGTGAACCCTGCCTTTTTTGTACTTGTCATTGCCGGCTTTTTCCATCATTTACCGCACACCGGTAAAAACCCTGTTTACCTGGATGAACCATCTGGTCTTTAGGTCCCGTATACGGAAAAATGGCTCGTGCAAGTGGGCAGGGCGAAGCCCGTGAATACCATCGGATCATGAAATACCTGATACCGGTACCATCCATATATATCAACCATGTACATGGCAAAAAGAGGAGCAGCAATGTCAGACAAGGCACCCCAGGAAATGCAGTCGGAAAGCTGGGCAGGGGAAATGGGCGACAAGTGGAATCGCTATGTGGAACAGTTTGAGGGCATGATTGCCCCGGTTGGATCCGCCGCTATTGCCCATGCCGGGTTTCGGGCTGGCGAGCGTGTTATCGATATCGGCTGCGGCGGTGGTGCCACCACCTTTGAGATTGCCCGGCGTATCGGGAATGGCCACGTAACAGGACTGGATTTGTCGCAAACTCTGGTCAACACCTGTAATCGGCGCCTGGCAGAATCCGGGTTGGCCAATGTGGATTTTGTCTGCGCCGACGCTGCAACCGATGCCATGAGTGGTTATGACGTGTTGTTTTCCCGTTTCGGGGTGATGTTTTTCAATGACCCCGTAGCTGCCTTCCAAAACATGCGCGGCTACCTGAAAGATAGCGGCCGTATCAGTTTCGTGTGCTGGGGACCGCCCTCTGAACAGCCCTGGGTCGGTGAGTTGATGGCGGTGGCCGCCAAATACGTAACGCTTCCTCCACCAGTGCCCAATGCGCCTGGCCCTTTTGCCTTTGGCGATCAGGACTATCTTCGATCCATCCTGGAACAGGCCCCGTTCCGGGATATCACTATTACCCGCTGGAGCGGCAATCAGCAGATTGGTGGGCCGGGAGCCACACCGGAATCTGCGGCCCGTTTTGTCCTGGACGCCTTATTCATGGGAGACGCCCTGAAAGACGCCAGCGACTCGGTAAAGGCGCAGGCTTTTCAGGATTCCGTTGAGGTTTTGCAGCGGCATGTGATTGACGGCAACGTGGAAATGCAGGGCTGTGCCTGGCTGGTGCGGGCCAATTGCTGAGGAGCAGGATATGTCCCGGATTCTGATCACAGGCGGTACAGGGTTTATCGGCAGGGCGCTGGTTCAGCGTCTGCTTGCAGGGGGGCATGACCTCATCGTGATCACCCGCCAGCCTGATCGCTACCAGAATACGGAAAAGCTCAGATACATCGGCCGCTTTGGTGACATTGCCAATGACACGATCATTGATGCAGTGATTAATCTGGGGGGAGAGGGGATTGGAGACCGGCGCTGGTCAGAAAAGCGCAAGCAGGTTTTACACGATTCCCGGATCCGGCTTACCGATCACCTGGTCGAATGCCTGGCCCGCCTGGACCATAAACCGGCGGTCATGATTTCGGGATCGGCCATTGGCTGGTACGGCGCCCGGGATGATCAGGCTCTGAATGAACAGAGTGATTTTCATGATGAATTCAGTCATGCCCTGTGTCGTGACTGGGAAGCGGCAGCTGCCGGCGTCACTGACCTGGGTGTTCGTCTCTGCACCATCAGACTGGGGGTCGTTCTGGGGCCGGGGGGAGGCGCGCTGAAGCGCATGTTGCCGCCTTTCTATTTTGGCCTGGGAGGACCAATGGGGTCAGGGCAGCAAATGATGTCATGGGTGCACCTTGATGATGTGCTGGAGGTTTTGGTATTTCTCATGAACAGGGAAGATACCGTGGGAATTTATAACCTCACCGCCCCTGAAGCTGTCAGTAATCGGGAATTTGCCCGAACCCTGGGACAGGTTCTGGGTCGACCCGCCATACTCCCCGTGCCAGGTTTTGTCCTGAAACTCTTGTTCGGCGAAATGGCAGACAGGCTGCTGCTGCATGGGCAGAATGTGATGCCTGCGCGGCTTTTGGAGAGCGGCTATACCTTCAATTACCCGTCACTGTACGACGCTCTTGCCAATATTCTTGAACGATAAATTGCCAAATCCCGTGCGTTGGCTCACACTTTGATTAACTGTAGGCAGGATGCCTGTGACCTGGGTCATGAATTCCCGGAAAGCACATAGGTGAAGTGTTTTCACAGTCCTACAATCCTTGGGCACTGAGACGGGAAATATCCAGGTGTACTATGAATATGAAAGAGAGACGCGCTTTTCCCCGTTATCCGATCACCTTCCCGGTGTATATCGGTTTGAGCACACGTGATGGCGATCTGCAGTTCAATACCGAGTGTGTGAATATTTCCCGGTCGAGCATTGAAGTGAGCTGCGACAGCAAACTGGTGGAAGCCCTGTTGAACCAGGATGAATACCCGCACACCGCCCGTTTGAAGTTTTCCATGCCTGGCGACCGCTCCAAATTTGGCGTGCAATCACAGGTAGTGACCCACCGCCGGTTGGCGCAGAACCATTATTATCTGGTGATGGTGTTCAACGAATTCAGTGAAGGGTCAGACGAGCAGTTGTCAGAGGACCCACGCGAATTCGAGCCCAACGGCTTCAGGCTCGATTCCAACCGCTAGTTATTTTCAGCCGGCCTTGTCTATCCATTCGGCCAGGGTGTCGACCCATGCCTCGTGGGTGTTCAGGCAGGGCACCAGCGTCAGCGTTTCTCCGCCGGCTCCCTCAAACACTTCCTGCCCCTGTATTTCAATTTCTTCCAGTGTTTCCAGGCAATCCGTAATGAAGGCCGGGCACAGTACCAGTATTTTTTTCACGCCCTTTGCCGCCAGTTCCTTTAATGTCTCTTCTGTGGAAGGCTCCAGCCATTTGGCGCGTCCAAGGCGGGACTGAAACGTCAGCGTGTACTGGTCTTCCCGAAGGCCGGCCTGCTCCACAAACAGGCGCGTGGTTGTGAATACCTGGTGCCGGTAGCAGGTGGCATGGGCCGGGGAGGCCACATGGCAGCAGTTTTCCACGTTCAGGCAGTGCGATCCTGTCGGGTCGGCCTTGGTGATATGCAGTTCCGGCAGGCCGTGGTAGCTGAACAGGATGTGGTCAAAATCATGCTGGAGGTAATCTTTGGCACTGGCAACCAGTGCCTGGATATAGTCTGGCTCCTGGTAGAACGGGGCCAGGGGTACCAGTTTTACTGTCAGGTTGTGTTTGCGGATTACCCGTTCGGCTTCCCGGATTGACGTGGTCACGGTGCTGTCCGCATAGTGGGGATACAGGGGTATGAAAAGGATTTCGTCCACTTCCTTGTCTTGCGTCAATTGCAGCAGGCCGGCTTCTATGGAAGGATTGCCATAACGCATGCTCATGGCCACCGGTGTGCTGGTTTTTGCAGTTACGGCAGCCAGCAGATCTTCAGACAGGCTAATCAGGGGAGAGCCCCGGTCGGTCCAGATGCTCTGGTAGGCTTCGGCCGATCGTTTGGGACGGAACGGCAGCACGAACAGGCCCACGATCATCCGACGCAGAATCCAGGGCAGTTGAATCACGTAGGGATCCATCAGGAACTGGTTCAGGTAGCGCCTGACAGAAGGCACATCAGGATTGTC
>CAZBBS010000162.1:0-5075 GCA_964490145.1 uncultured Enterobacteriaceae bacterium | reverse complement strand
CTGGAAGTCCCCGTTCAGCATTTTCACACCATTAAAGGTGCTGCTTTCAGCAATTCGCTGAAGCTCGTTTTGCATGGCGACAATTTCATTATTGATCGCCTGACGGTCTTGACCGGTATACACACCGTTGGCAGCTTGAACTGAGAGCTCACGCATTCTGTGAAGAATTTGCGTCACCTCTTCCAATGAACCTTCAGCTGTCTGGGTAAGTGATATGGCATCAGCAGCGTTTCGGATGGCAGCTTCCAGACCTTTGATCTGGGACGTCATTCTATTAACAATAGATGCGCCAGCTGCATCATCAACAGCATGATTAAGGCGTAATCCTGACGATATACGCTCTAGTGCCTTGTTCATGGACCCTTCCTTATTCGTAAGGTGATATAGGGTCGTCACCGCGGCCATGTTTGTATTGATCTTACTCATATCGCTCGCCAATCCACAAAATTTTGACTATTCGGGTTCGTGCAAATGCTGTGCCAAAACCGCATGATGTTGATGTTCATTTTTTTAATTGGTGCCTTTGAGGCTAGCGGGACTAGATAGACCCACCCCACACCGGGCGCGGAGCCCGTTAGGCTCCCTCCAATAGTATTTCGTAAAAAATGTCGCATCTTTCTCATTCCACATAGGTTTGACACGTCGTTTCCGCTGCAAGTAGTGTGCCAAACGATGCAAACAGACGTGAGGTTTAGGTTTTTTGACTATTTCTCTTGGTTTTCTTGTTTAAAAAAACAGTGTCAAAAAAACCTAAACTCAGAAATTCAGGCGAGAAAAAGAAAAAGCCACCTTGATTTAACATCATTAGGCGGCTCGACACTTAAGAATATGTCAGGGCCTGTCACCATCCAATCCAAGACAAGACAGGCATTTACTTGTGTTTAAATTACCGAATGAAATCAAATAGGCTTTGCTGCCCAATTTTAGCAAAAGCTTGCTGAGCGGCATCACGGTTTGTCAGCTGCGCCTGCAGATCTGTTACTAATTTGGCGAGGTCAGCGTCACCCATTTTCGAAATATTACGATTTATGACCAATTTACGATTTTGAATTGCATCCATTTGAACCTGTGCTTTGGAAGTGTGCTGGGCAGCCATAAAAGTCTGCTGCAAACTTAAATGGTCTGAAGCGGCGCGCAGATTACTCAAACTAGCACCGAGAAGCTGATCAACGTCTGTTAATTTGCGAACTGTTCCAGTTCTTTTGCCGGTAACATCAATTGGCACAAAATTAGCGTAGGAAGTGATGTTAGCAACCGCCTCATTCTGCCCCTCGATCTGGATGTTGCTCATAGTAATTTCACCGCTCGCACGATCAACAAGTATTAGACTGTTGCCAGAGTCTGCCAGTTCGGCAACAACGCCGGTGCTAGAGCTTTTCAAGTTGATGTCGTCAGCAACCTGCTGCAATCCTCCCTCAACAAGAGATGTGTTGATCTCAGCTCCACCGAGTGCGCCAGATATGTTAAAAGACCAGGCTTGCGATTTTCTCGGTAGTTCAAAGCTGACTTCTGCGCGCGCTGATGCTGTTCCGCTTGGTGACAATGCAGTTGTTGATTTAATTGCATTTTTGACTTCATTTAGAATTTCAAACACGCCCTTTGGTCCTTGCAGTGTATCAACACGCATGAAGGCAGTGCCGCCATCAACACTGGTTGCAACAGTCATGTTTTCAGAAATTTGAACAGTGTGTATCCCACGATCGCCATTATATGAAATAGTGCCATCACGTTCCTTTACAAAGGCATCCTCTGCAGTATTGAAACCCGAAAAAAGGCTCTGGCCTTGGGCGTCGCGCGTATTTGCAAGACCCATAACGACCTCACTTAATTGATCGATTTCTATCAACATGGCCTCTCGGTTGAATGCATCATATGATCCATTCCCAGCCTGCGTAGTGAGTTCAGTAATCCGCGTCAAAACATTAATGGTTTCCTGCAAAGTCCTATCGCCAAGATCTAATCTATCCTGCGCAGTCTGCACATTGCGCTCAAATCGCTCAAGAAGTTGGCGCTGCTCTTTTGCTACTGACAGATTTACGGCGGTAACCGGATCGTCAGAGGCACGCAAGATATTTTGACCACTCGCGACACGTTCCTGGAGGTTTTGGATATTCTCATTCAACTTACCAAACTGGCGAACCTGTTGGTCGTTAAAAAGTTTTGTACTGATTTGCATGGCTCGTCTCCTAGACTACGTCCATCAAAGATTGAAACAGCTCACGTGCCGTCGACAAAATACGTGCGGAAGCCTGATAGGCCTGTTGAAATTCCATCAATGCAGCTGCTTCAGAATCGAGATTAACGCCCGAAAATTCAGACTCGGCCTCAGCCGCCGCGTCGCGCTGAGCAGTCGCCGCCTCCAGCGAAATATCGCCTGAACGAACGGCCGCACCCACACTTGCAACAATCGTATTAAACACCTGCTGGAACCCACCTGAGTTGGTACCATTTGCATCAGCCGTTTGCAGGTTCAAAAGTAGGTTCATATTTCGGCCATCGCCAGTAGCATTTAAATTCTGACCAATGCTGAACTTGTCACCCTTTTTTGCTAAACCACGCAACTCCAGCTGGTAATCTTCAAAGTTTGCAAATCCATTCTGGTCCAATAGCCGCGTCGCAATCGAATGACCAGTTTCAGAATCAAGAATTTCAATTACCGTTCCATTTTCATCTGAAACTTCAACGCTAATTTGACTACGTTCTGGAGCCGCTAAAACCTCTCCATAAACGGCACCTATAGACCGAGCCCCCCCTCCAGTCACGAGAATAAGTAAGTCTTCATGAGGCATGTTGGACATTGTGATCGTCTGACCAGCGATACCACGAGCGTCTGCCTCAATGGCTACCACATCACCTGTCAGTGATTTTGCCTGAATAATCCCATCCGTTAGCCGCAAACTTACATCAGCAGTCTTAAAGCCAAGGCTGTTCGTGGGTCTGGTAACTTGCATTTGGTCAACAGCACTGGAAACTTCAAGGATAATGCGGCCCCGCCCAGAACTTGATTCCTGCCAGCGCGCCGAAAGGCCCGCAACAGCAGGGGTTTTACTAATTGTACCATCCGCGGCAATAGCTATACTGACCTGCGAGCCGTTAAACATTACAGACAATGTTGGTAAGCCAGCAGCGAGCGTAAACTCCCGTCCAGTCAAACGGCTTGTTGGAGTGGCGATGCCGAATTGGCTAGCAGCATTCAAGTTATTGCCAACAACAGAGTCATCAACTACTACAACCTGCTGGCCGGCAATGGTTCCGCCACCAAACAATTGCAGACGTCCAGACGCATCAAAATAGGCTGTGACACGGCCCGGCTCACCGCCGGAAACAAGAACATCGCCATCCGCCATAGTCAGCTTGTATAAATCGCCAGCAAACGACACCGTGACCGAAGCGCCCTCAGCAGGCAAAGGTGAAGTTGGCGAGCCAGTTAAGGAGGACAACGGCCCCTGCTCTCTGATAGCCTCCACAACGGCCTTATTTACTGCTGTTGTAGACAGATCGGTCAAGGATGAGGCGCTAATGTTAGCATCAAAACGTATGGCGCTATCAATTGTCGGCAAGCCAAGACTATAGCTTCCACTTGCCGCCACCGCCTTCAGGCCATCAAGTGCCGCAGCGCTACCACTGCTGTCAGGGTTGACTTCGAAGGCAATGCGCTTCGTGTCGCCAGTGGCGTTTCCTGATACTGAAACAAAACCGCCGCGTAGCGGATCTTTTACTGCGTTGACGACACCATTACCGGCGTCGATTGAGAACGCGTCTCCGGCTGAAACGGTCAGAATGCCCGAAAAGCGCGCAGTATTGATGCGACCATTGCTGCCATTGCTACCAATCACCAGTGGCGCGGTAACCGCACTGCCATCAGTTCCAAGAATTTTCGAGGAAAATTCTGGACTAGCGGAACCAACAGAACTGAAAATGATATCTTCACCGCCCTTGCTTTCAAGGATTAGACGTTTACCATTTGCCGATAAAACCGCAGATACACCAGTGTTTGCAGTTTCGTTGTTAATAGCGCGCGCCAAAGGCTCGATATTACTCGGCGTGATTGCCGCTGCAATGGTAATTGGCACGGCGTTCAAAGACTCAATATCAAATTTAACTTCGCCGGCAGCAGAAAAGGACGACAACTCAACGCGTAGATTGCTCTCCGCCAGCACACCATTCTCAGACAAGGCTTCATTCAATTTTGCCGCAGCAGCACCAGCCGATATACCCGCGCTCATGCTGATATCTTTACGGTCACCATTTGCCATGGTCACAGTAAAATCTTGACTACGGACCGTATTTGCAGGCACCGTCGTGTTACCGCCGATCGCAACAGCAGTGCTACCATTACTGCCAAGATCAATAGCATAGAGGCCGCCCTGATAACTGACATCCAGGCTCATCCCGCGATAAGCATTGTTAGTTTGATTTAGGTAGGCGCCGTTATATAACGCTCCTTTGGTAAACCCGTTTTCAGAATTCATTAACGCGCTGATCTCAACATTATTCAGAGGAGACCCGGCGATATGCCGCCCTTCACGGGTAAAAATTTGAATATCCGAAGCTGAAACTGCATCCGAAAGCACCGCTACAGACGAACCCATTGAGGTCAAAATCTGCGCAACATCCGGTCCTGTGCGCAAAAAATTAGCCGATGCACTTGCTACTGTCAGGCTATTATCTGCGCCGCTGGCATGCATTCCAAGGTCTTTTAGAGAGTAGCCAGCAGTGCTTCGCAAAACGCCATTATTCAGCAGTAGGGCAATGTCAGCCGCGTCCTCCCAAGTTCCGCCAGACATATCTTTAGGGTAGGCTGCAATGCGGCTAATGTTAAAAACATGCGGGCCGTCATTGCTGCTTCCATCCAGTTCAAAACGAAATTGTGACACGCTAGCCAATTCAGAAGTTGAAAACTGGAATTTCGCCGATGCTTGCAGCCCAAATGAAGCAACAGAAATATCACTTGTGCCAGCTGGGATGCTTGCAACGAGACCATTACGCAGAAATTCAGTTGCTTCCACCGGCGACTGCGAATTGAGCATCACCTCGGAAATGGGACGGCTTAGCGCCGCCTCAACCTCGACACC
>CAZBBS010000161.1:0-5139 GCA_964490145.1 uncultured Enterobacteriaceae bacterium | reverse complement strand
ACTTGGGGAGTGTTTTCTTTGGTTACTTTCTTTGCGCCAAAGAAAGTAACGCCCCTCCGGCAGGAGATAACCCGCCCGGCAGGGCAAATCCCCGCGCCGGCAGGCGAACACTCTCCGTCAGGAGAAAATTTCCCTGGAAAAGAAAAATATCGAACATATCATCCGGACCAAAAGTTTCCATCGTTTACCCAAAACAAAACCCAATCCTTCATAGCCTGCACAACCCCGATTTGAGACAATCCCCCGCATGCATATTCACATCCTCGGTATCTGCGGAACATTCATGGGCTCACTGGCTGTCCTGGCCAAGGAATTGGGCTACAAGGTCACCGGTTCCGATCAGAACGTCTATCCCCCGATGAGTACCCAGCTTGAAGCGCAGGGTATTACGCTTTGCCAGGGCTATGATCCGGCACATTTTGCTGACGGGCCTGACATGATTGTCATCGGCAATACCTGCTCCCGTGGCAACCCGGCGGTGGAATACGTTCTGGACAACAATTTGCCGTTTTGTTCCGGGCCGCAGTGGCTGGCCGAGCATGTGCTGCAGGGGCGCTGGGTGCTGGGTGTGGCGGGCACGCATGGCAAGACCACGACCACCAGCATGCTGGCGTGGATTCTGGAACATGCAGGGCTTGAACCCGGCTATCTGATCGGCGGTGTCCCCAAAAATTTCGACTGTTCAGCGCGCCTGGGTAAATCACCGTTTTTCGTCATCGAGGCGGATGAATATGACAGCGCCTTTTTCGACAAGCGTTCCAAGTTCATTCATTACCGACCTAAAACAGCTATTATCGGGAACCTGGAGTTTGATCACGCTGATATATTTCCTGATCTTGTGGCCATCCAGACCCAGTTTCATCATTTGCTGAAAACCATTCCACAAAGCGGTTTGGTGATATCGCCCCAGGGCAATGACAACCTGGCCGCCGTGTTTGAACGGGGGCTGTGGTGTGACCAGGAATTTTTCTCCATTGGCAAGGATGACAGCAGTGAATGGCGGGTCGAGCCACTCGATGAAAAAGGCGCAAGCTTCACTGTCCATTACGCTGGCGACAGTGCCACGGTGAACTGGGGGCTGCTCGGTAATCACAACATGCAGAATGGCGTAGCGGCACTTGCAGCCGCGCAGCACGCTGGTGTGACTCTCAAGACCGGTTGTGATGCCTTGTCAGCCTTTGCCGGCGTCAAACGCCGACTGGAACTGCTGGGAGAATTTGGCGGAGTGAAGCTGTATGACGACTTCGCTCATCATCCCACCGCGATCAGAACCACTCTCGAGGGATTCAGGGCCCGTCTCGATGAAGGCGGTGAAAAAGGGCGTCTTGTCTGTGTGATCGAAGCCCGTTCCAACACCATGAAAATGGGTTACCATCAACACACCCTGGCCAGCGCCCTGTCAGCGGCTGACCGGGTCATCTGGTACAAATCCGAAGCCACCCGGCTGGATCTTGACGCCATCGGTCAAGAAGCCAGTACTGAATTTACCAGCTATCCGGATACTGACAGCATCATAGCGGACGTGATTGCACATACAGAGCCCGGAGATCACGTGGTGATCATGAGTAATGGTGGTTTCGAGGGTATACATGGCCGCCTGGGCGAAGCCCTGGTTGCCAGCGCATGATTTAAAGGGCAGGACTGTTGGAAACCATACCGCTATTTCCGCTTAATTCGATACTGTTTCCCAAGGGGCGTATCTCCCTGCAGATTTTCGAGTCCCGTTACGTGGACATGATTCGCCAGTGCATGAAAGAGTCCACCGGATTTGGTGTGGTGTTGATTGAAAGCGGCAGTGAAGTGGCGGCACCGGGACAGAAGCTGGATATTCATCGTATTGGCACCTATAGCAATGTGGTGGACTGGAACCAGCTGCCCAACGGTCTGCTGGGTATCACCGTGGAAGGTCAGATGACGTTCAAGATCATCGAGTCCTGGCGAGAGGATAACGATCTGTGCCGGGCTGAAGTGGTTTTTCGGGAGCACGATTCCGTGGATTCCGATCCCGTGGTGGTCGGAGAACAGTTCAATGACTATGTTGAGCTGCTGCAGGGCTTGTCCAAACATCCGGCCATAGAAGAACTGAGGCTCAATATCAGCTTCGAGAACCTGCGAGAGATTGCCTGGCGTTTGAGTGAATTGCTGCCCATTTCCAATCGGGATAAACAGTCCCTGCTGGAGCTGGCAGACCCCTTCGATCGCCTGGAACAGATTGAGCTGTACATCCGTGCCATGAACCAGCAGGAAAGCCGGAGTAAATAGCCAGCCATTCGGGGCAAACTGGCATTCACTGTCCCGATTATTCATAATCGGCCCTTTTTGGGAGAACCATCATGCTGGAAATGCTTATGAATCCTGGCGACATGACCAGTGGCCAGTGGATGATCCTGGGTATCCTGGTACTGCTGTGCCTGGCCATCGTGTTTTTTCTCTACCGAACCTGGCTGGTCATCCAGGAGTCCCGCAAGAACCCCTACAAACCCAATATCGGGCTATCCCGCATCCAGGGTGAGGCGCAAGACAACTCCCCCAAAGATGACTGACAATCCGGAGTAAACAGGGTCATGGCAAGGGGCGTATTTCGGTTTTTGGGTCTTTTGTTTTGCTTTTTGCTGACCACTTCAGTCACTCAGGCCATCATTATTCGTCATGACAAGGCGGATACCCGTTATCGTGTCGATAATGCAGATTACCCCCAGTTGTTTTATCTGCACATCCGCTCCGGCAACAAAATCTGTGTTGCCACGTTGATCGAATCCCGCTGGGCTCTCACGGCGGCGCATTGCACCCGGCAGACCCCGTTGCTGGAAAGCGTCAGCAGCCATGAAAACATTTACCTGTCCATTGCCGGAAAAGACTACAGGGTGGAAAGTCTCATCCTGCATCCGCAATCGGATACCGGTGATGAGCTCCACGATGTAGACCTGGCCCTGATCGGCCTGGATCGCGACATTGATCACGTGACCCCGGCAAGCCTCTACCGCCAGCAGGATGAAGTGAACCAGGTTTTCTCGCTGATGGGTTGGGGGTATAGCGGTATCGGGACCCGAGGCCAGCAAAGCAATGATGGACGTATGCGTCGTGCCCTGAATCGTGTGGTGAAAGCCGATCAGTGGCTGGAGTTCTTCTTCGATGATCCCCGCCAATCCGGCGGCCAGGCCCTGGAGTTGGAAGGGGTGCCCGGGTTGGGGGACAGTGGAGGGCCGGCACTTCTGGAGACGCCATCAGGACTGCAGGTGGCTGGCATCGCTATAGGCGAACTGGAGGAAGGCGACGCACCTGAGCGCCAGGGCCTGTATGGCAGTACCCAACTCTATGAAAGGGTCTCATCCCATCTGGAATGGATAGAGTCCACTATCCGGAATCACTGATACCAGTCTATGGCCGGCGTGCTGCATTTAATGATGGCAGGCGGCAAGCATGTATTAATGGCCTGTTTTTCAAATTGTCATTCAGAACAAGGATGGCTGGAACTGGTGCCTGCTTTTCTCACTGTTTTCCCCAATCACGCCATGTCAAAAGGGTGTTTAAGCGATATTCAGTATCAAAGCCTCTTTTATTGATAGAAAAATAATTAATATAAATATTTAAATATAGATATTTACAATCAGAACCGGTTAAATATCCCGGATTTGTTCCGGTGTGGCCCAGTTGCTGCTCGCTTCAGTTAATTCAAAGCCTGTATTTTCAGGGTGCCCACGGTATAAACGGGGGTTCACCGATAAAAGGCAAAGGATAATTATCCTGTTGTTTTTAATTGGTTTATTAATAGAATGGTGTCGATATCACATAGCCTGAGGCTATCACGGAGGATCGTTCATGAGCACGAAAAGACCTTCCATCAAGCAGCTTGAATACTTCGTCACCATTGCCCGCTCCTCCAATTTTCGTAAAGCTGCCGCCAAGCTTGAGATCAGTCAGCCTACGCTCACCAGCCAGGTTATTGCCATGGAGGAATGCCTGGGGGTGCAGTTGTTTGAGCGTTCCCGTGCGGGGACGTTGTTATCGCCAGAAGGACGTGAATTGCTGCCGCTGGCACGCGATATCCTCGACCAGTATCAACATTTGATGGAAACCGCCCAGGGCAGTAACCGTGAACTGGGTGGCACCTTCAAGTTTGGGGTGTCATCCACCACCGGCCCTTACCTGCTGCCCCAACTGTTACCCGAAATACACAAGCGCTATCCCAAACTGAAGCTGCATCTGCGTGAAGGGGATCCCCGCGACCTGGAGACCGGCTTGAGCAAGGGCAACTTTGACCTGATCATGACCGTGCTCCCCATGCAGACCCTGGATAACCGGGTGCGCCCCCTGTTCACCGAGCCGGTCAAGGTGGTGGTGTCACAGAATCACCTGTTGGCGGGTAAACCGGTTATAACGGGACGTGACCTGCAAGGACAGGCCATCCTCACCATGGATGACCACTTTCACCTGCATCGCCAGATCGCTGTCATCTGTGAACGCTTTGGCGGCCAGCTGAAACGGGATTTCGAGGGCAACAGCCTGGACACCCTGTGCCAGATGGTCATGATGGACATGGGGATCGCCTTTCTGCCTGAGCTGTATGTACACAGCGAAATCAACAAGGGCACGCCATTAAGTGTACTGACACTGGAGGGTGAACCTATTGTGCGCAACCACGTGGCAGCCTGGCGTTTGAATTCATCCTCCCGGCACTTGTTCCAGAAACTGTCATTCGACATCAAGGCCATCGCGATGGAGCATTTCAGTGAGGTGCTGTCGGAAGTAGTGACCGAGGAAAATAATTAGGCCGGGGTTGGCAGTCAGGTCAGTCAACTTCATCTGGGCAGGCGGGAATCCCGTGGGGTTGTCTTTATCGACGATCAGTTGATTTTGTCTTGCAGGTTATAAATTTCGTTCAGCGTGTTCGTGATATTGATGGCATCCTGGATCTTGATGTCGAGAACATAGCGATACAGGGAGTTATTCGACACGGAGTAGGTGAGTTTCTCCCTCATTCCGGGCTGACTGGTTAATTGTTGCAGCAACCTGCGGGCCTCGCCGGATGGCAGGTCAATGCGACAGTCCCTCAGCAAGGTTTCGGACACCAGTCCGCTGGCTTCCACGATAGCGCAGTGTTGCCTGACGGCATCCTGTATCTCAGCCGGGAGTATGCTG
>CAZBBS010000160.1:0-5197 GCA_964490145.1 uncultured Enterobacteriaceae bacterium | reverse complement strand
CATCCTTGCTGATGGCTTCAAGCTGGTCCTGGTAGACCATCTTGGTGTCGTAGAGCAGTCTGCCGATGAGTGTGCTTTTGCCATCATCCACACTGCCGCAGGTTAACAGGCGCAGAAGTTCCTTGCGCTCATGCTGGGCAAGGTAGGCATTGATGTCGGTACTGATTAAATCTGACTGATGTGACATGGGATGCTCTTTATCAGGAGGGCAGGGCTTAGAAATAGCCTTCCCGTTTCTTTTTCTCCATGGAGCCGGCCTGGTCTTTGTCGATGGTGCGACCCTGACGCTCGGAGGTGGTGGCAAGCAGCATTTCCTGGATAATTTCAGGAAGAGTGGTGGCTTCCGATTCGATGGCACCGGTCAGGGGATAGCAGCCCAGCGTGCGAAAGCGAACTTTCTTCATCACGGCCTTTTCTGCTAGCTCTTTCGGTACACGGTCATCGTTGACATAAATCTCGGTGCCTTCATATTCAACAACCGGACGCTCCTTGGAGAAGTACAGATCCGGGATATCGATGTTGTTCAGGTGAATGTATTGCCACACATCCAGCTCGGTCCAGTTGGACAGGGGGAATACGCGAATGCTTTCGCCCTTGTTGATCTTGCCGTTGTACAGGTTCCACAACTCCGGACGCTGGTTCTTGGGGTCCCATTTATGGTTGCGGTCACGGAAGGAGTAAACACGTTCCTTGGCTCGGGAAGCTTCCTCGTCACGGCGGGCACCGCCAAAGGCGGCATCAAATTTGTATTTGTTCAGGGCCTGTTTCAAAGCCTGGGTTTTCATGATGTCGGTATGCTTGGAGCTGCCATGGGTGAATGGGCCAACATTTTCATCAATGCCGTCCTGATTGATATGGACAATCAGGTCAAGGCCCAGCCTTTCAGCCATGGAATCGCGGAATTCGATCATTTCCTTGAACTTCCAGGTGGTGTCGACATGGAGCAGGCGGAAGGGCAGCTTGCCGGGGTAAAAAGCCTTGAGCGCCAGGTGCAGCATGACGGCAGAATCTTTACCGATGGAATAAAGCATCACCGGATTTTCAAATTCCGCTGCAACTTCCCGGATTATGTGAATGCTTTCAGCCTCAAGTTGCTTGAGGTGAGTAAGCTTGTAATCAGTCATCATGTGTGAAAAACCAGATCAGGGAGTTTCCCCAGGTGAATTGGGGCGCAGATTATACGGGAACTGCCTGGTAAACCCAAGACGTTGGCGACAGACCGTTGTGTCGACATCCTGCGACTGTTTTGGCAGTGTGTGACAGGTCTGCAGCGCCAGTTTGGTTCCTTAATATGTGGGAAGCGAATGGGGGAAGCAGGAACAGGGTCGCCTGTTTATATGGAACGTGGAAAAGCTGTCTGGCAGGGATCAGTACTGGGGTTCGCGAACCTCTGATTCGGTGACTTTATCCAGGCCGTAATCCTCAGACAGGCTGCCTTTATGGTCGGATCCCTGGCGATCAGCATAATCGCGGGGAGGTGACAGTTCTGCCTGGGCGTTCTGTTCGCCCATGAAGGTGTCGCGGGTCAGCGATTCCTGGGCCCTGGCGCTGTGACTGAGCTGTTCGGAGATGTATTCCGGGCACAGGGCCTGTGCACCGCTGGCCATGTGCCTGTAAACATCACGATAGCTTTCGGTAAGGTTGTTCAGCAGACTGGCAGTATCATGGAAATGGGTGTGCACGCTGTCTTTGTAGGCTTCGTGTTCCCGCTGCAGGTCTTCCAGCTGCTCTTCAAGCATCCTGACCCTGGCTTCATCAGACTTGAGCTGCTTGTAAACAAGGGCACCCACTAACAGACCAACTGCAAAACCGATCAATCCAATGAGCCAGCTCATATTTTGTCACCTGGGCCTAATGCGCGGATAAAACTTGGAAACATGGCGACGATTATACCTATAATTGGACCCTTGTTCCGCCTTATTCGCTGTATTCGAAAAATTCTCCCTTGATCAATCCGCCAACCCCTGCACAACAGTATGCAAGACATCTTGCCAACGGTGACATCCTGCCAGACCAGGCCCAGGAGGTTGCGGTTGCGGCGCTGGATGCCGTCTGCCGCGAGATGACAGGCTACTGGCAGCGGCCCCGCGGATTTCTACAGATCCTGCTTCATCACCACAAGGGCAGAAAGCACCTGGAGAAAACACGGGGACTCTACTTATGGGGTGGAGTAGGCCGCGGCAAGACTTTCCTGATGGATGTTTTTTTCCATTGCCTGCCGGGAGAGCGGAAATTGCGGATGCACTTTCATCGCTTCATGCAGCTCATTCATCAGCGGCTGAATGCCAACAAGGGAGCCAGAAATCCACTGGAGCTGGTGGCAGGCGAGATTTGCGAGCAGGCGGACGTGCTGTGCTTTGACGAGTTTTTTGTCAGTGATATCGGCGATGCCATGATACTCGGCAACCTGCTTGAGGCCATGTTTGCCAGGGGTATTGTCCTGGTGACCACCTCTAATATTGAGCCTGCGAGACTCTATGAAAGAGGGCTGCAGCGGCAGAAGTTTCTGCCAGCCATTGCTCTGCTGGAAAAGCATACCCGGGTCTTGAATGTGGATGGCGGCACAGACTACCGCCTGCGCACGCTGGAAGATGCAGGCATTTTCCATTTTCCGCTGGGTATGCGTGCCGACCAGGCCATGTCATCTGCTTTTACAGCGCTGACCCGCGGGCTTGAGGAAGAAACGGACCGGGAGATAGAAATTCTGGGCAGGGTGATTCCGGTCAATGGCTGTATAGAAGGAGTGGCCTGGTTTTCTTTCCGGCACCTTTGCGGCGGCCCGCGCAGTGCTGCCGACTATATCGAGATTTCCCAGCTGTTTCATACTGTTCTGCTGTCTGACGTACCGGTATTTGATGAGTCCCGGGATGACGAGGCCAGGCGCTTCATCTCCATGGTTGATGAATTCTATGACCAGCGGGTGAAACTGGTGATGTCGGCACAGGCTCCCCTCAAGGGGCTTTACCAGGGCACCGAACTGGCTTTCCCCTTTGAGCGTACAGTTTCCCGGCTACTGGAGATGCAGTCCCGGGAATACCTGGGGCTGGAGCACCATCAGGACTGAGGTCGGCGGGTTGGCAGGGCAGGGGCAAACCGGCCGATTTCCGGGGATGATGATTCCCTTAAAAAAAGCCAAAGAACACTTGAATCCGGTGGGCTGCATCGGTAGAATTCGCGCTCCCTCTTTCCGGGATATCCGGAATTAGCGGGCAGGGCGCCCAGAGAAACTCAGAGTTACAGATTTTCGGCGCCACCAGACAGAATTTAAGGCATAGCAACCAAAGATATTCGGATCGAGCGATGAAGACGATTTCAGCAAATAAAGAAACTGCCCAGAATGACTGGTATGTCATTGATGCGGAAGGTAAAACTCTGGGCCGTATGGCAGCAGAGATAGCCCATCGTCTCCGTGGCAAACACAAGCCGGAATATACCCCGCATGTGGATACCGGTGACTACATCGTTGTGGTCAATGCCGAGAAAGTGGCTGTTACTGGCAACAAGGCTACTGACAAGATGTATCACCACCATACCGGTTATCCGGGTGGATTGAAGTCCGCTACCTTCAATGAAATGATTCAAAGGTCGCCGGAAGATGTTATCAAGCTGGCTGTTAAAGGCATGCTGCCGCGTACCCCGCTGGGTCGCTCCATGCTCAGAAAGCTTAAAGTGTACGCCGGTGCCCAGCATCCACACAGTGCACAGAGCCCGGCTGAACTGAGCCTGGCCTGATAATACCCGGATTCCCAAGACAAAGACTTAAGAAACAGAGACAAACTCATGGCAGCTACCCAATACTACGGAACAGGACGTCGTAAAACCTCTACAGCTCGCGTGTTCCTGAAATCCGGTTCCGGCAATATCACCATCAATGACCGCAGCATTGACCAGTTTTTTGGTCGTGAAGTGGCCCGTATGATTGTCCGTCAGCCGCTTGAGCTGCTGGAAGTCACCGACAAGTTTGATGTCAGTGTACGTGTTGCCGGTGGTGGCAGCTTCGGCCAGGCCGGTGCCATCCGTCATGGCATTACCCGCGCCCTGATTGAATATGATGAAGAGAACAAGGCAACCCTGCGTAAAGCCGGTTTCGTTACCCGCGACGCCAGGGAAGTGGAGCGCAAGAAAGTGGGTTTGCGCAAAGCCCGCAAGCGTCCACAGTACTCCAAGCGTTAAGCTGGAACTCCGGTTCAACCCGGACGCCGAGAACAGAACGCCGGAACTTGCAGTTCCGGCGTTTTTTTTTGCCGGAAATTTGGGGAAATCAGGGTCAGAAGGCCCTGTTTACCTTGAAAAAATCACCCCGATTTAGTAGTATGCGCGGCCCAACGGAGAGCCGATTTTTTGGCTTCCAACCCTCATAATTCCGGCCACTGCGGTAAAAAGCAGGCAAAATCGAAAAATAGGAGACCGCATCGTGAGTGATGGCTCAGCTCATGTCGTAAATACCAAACGCAGAAGATTTCTCATTGGCAGCACATCTCTGGTGACAGCTGCCGGTGCGGCAGGTGCTGCCGTGCCTTTCGTGGGTTCATGGAACCCCAGCGCCAGGGCCCTGGCCGCTGGTGCTCCCATTGTGATCGATGTCAGCCGCCTGAGTCCCGGTCAGTTGCTGGGCCCCATGCCGGAGTGGCGTGGCAAGCCGGTATACGTCTTCCATCGTGATGAGGAAGCGCTGAACAACCTGCGCAGCCGTACTGATCATCTGGCTGACCCTGAATCCGAAGAAGCCGGCCAGCAGCCTGAATACTGTCAGAACGAATATCGTTCCATCCGTCCCGAGATCATGGTGATGGTTGGCCTGTGCACCCACCTGGGTTGCGCGCCGTTGATGGCGCCTCAGGTTGAGCCCCAGGAGTATGACCCCGAGTGGACCGGTGGTTTCTTCTGCCCATGCCACGGTTCCAAGTTTGACCTGGCTGGCCGTGTTTATTCCGGTGTTCCTGCGCCAGATAACCTGTCTGTTCCGCCTCACTACTACGAAAGTGATTCCGTTATCGTGGTTGGCCTGGATGGGGAGAATTCCTGATGTCTGATTTTGATAATAAAGCTGCCATGGATAATAAAAGCAAAAACGGTCTGATGGCCTGGATCGATTACCGTCTGCCGGTAACCAAGACCATCGAAAAGCATATGACCAAGTACTATGCGCCGAAAAACTTCAATGTCTGGTACGTGTTCGGCATTATTGCCACTGTTG
>CAZBBS010000159.1:0-5239 GCA_964490145.1 uncultured Enterobacteriaceae bacterium | reverse complement strand
CAGGATGAAGTACAGTTCCAGTCTTGGTCCGGCCGGGTTGCCGGATAACATGGGCAGCTGATCACTCAGCGCCCTTTATAGAAGGCAATAATATCATCTTGAGAGAACACCCCGCTGATTTCATTTTCAAGGTTATGGCTTCTGCCCGTGATGTATCCAAAGTTCTGTTTTGAGTCTGTCAGGGTTTCCAACGCCTCCAGCAGGGTGGCCTGGTGGGAGAAAGGGATGATTTCTGCGGCGGCATCAAGTTTTTCCAGGCTGAACTCCGGGCTTTCCAGTGCAGTGGCCAGGGCTGATGGCGTGATGAGTGCCTTGGTGTCACCCTCATGATTGATGATGATCCATTCTGCATCAGAGGCGATGACATGCCGGATCAGATCCAGATCGGCATCGGGAGGCAGCATGTTAAAGCGGCGGTTGGCCACCGAGCTGATGCCGAAGCGGTTCAGGAAACGGGATAGTTCCGGTGAAAAGCCGTTGCCAGCAGGTTTTAGCGTGTTTCTGAATATGGCGCCGGTATGAAAAAGCTCGGAACTGGTGATATTGGCCACCACGATGATCAGCATGGCCGGGAGGATGATCGCCGGGGTATTGCTCAATTCCAGCAGGGCCATCAGGGCGGCCAATGGTGCCTGCAGGGTAGCCCCCATCATGGCGCACATGCCAATGAGGACATAAAACTCTGTGGAGGAGAGGTTCCCGGGCAGCAGTTGGGCGCCAAAAGCGCCCATGATGCTGCCGGCCAGGCCACCCAAGACCAGGCTGGGGCCAATAACCCCGCCAGGCAATCCCAGTCCCAGGCCTATAGCCGTGACCACCAGTTTGACGGCCAACAGGGCCAGCAGGAATTCCAGCGCAGATTGACCCAGTAGGGCCTGGTTAAGCGTGTCATAGCCAGTGCCCAAAACTTCGGGCATAAGCAGGGCGGCAAGGCCGGTCATTAGTCCGGTGATAAGGAGTCTCACTCGAATATCCAGGTGTTGAAAGCCAACTGCCTGGCGATGCAGCCAGACAAAGAGACTGGCCAGAGTGCCAATTATCAGTCCCATCAACACAACGTGGGGAATCAGCCAGAGACTGCCCATGGTGACGGCATCAATGATGAATACCGGCGCATCTCCATAGAAAAAGCGGGTAACAACCGTGCCGCTTACTGCTGCCACTATCACCGGAATAATGCCCGACATGGCGTATTCCATCAGCACCGCTTCCATGGCAAAAATGACCCCGGCGATGGGCGTATTGAATGCAGCAGCAATGGCAGCTGCACAACCTGCGGCTATGAGGATGCGGTTGCTGTTGTTGGGCAGCCCCAGGGAGCTGCCAATGACACTCCCTGTGGTGGCGCCCAGGTGAATGCTGGGACCTTCCCGTCCACAGGATCCGCCAGTCAGCAGGGTGATGGACGCTGTGAGAAATTGCATGGCCGCATTTCTGACTGACAGCGTGGTGCGAAAGCGCTCGACATTATCGATGACATAACTGACGCCCATGCGCCTGAGATCCGGCGAAGCAATATGCAGAATCTGACCGATCACCAGGCAGCCGATCACGGGCAAGGCAAAGTGCCATACCGGAGACAGTGATTCAAAATCATCATGATTCAGTCCAGGGCTGAAAAAAGGAAAGGTCCCTTCCAGCACCAGGCGAAACAGATTGGCCACCAAGCCTGCAGAAATTCCCACGGCGATACCCAGCAAAGCCATGGGAATTTTGGCTTCGTCCCGGGAAAGCAGTTGATGGATGTGATGTTTTTGAGTCAATTTTTTTGCCAAAAAACAGGCGCTGGAGGATTGGTTGTCCTAGTATAGCGGCTTTGGTGGGTTGCTTCCTGTTAATGCATATCAAGGATTTTGCCCATGAATGCAGAATAATTACCGTATTAAAAATACCTGGGGAAAATCAGCATGAGCAAATCAGTGTCCGAGATGTCGCCGACACAGCAGAAACTTTACCGGATAATTTTTGGTTACGAGTCCGAGCATGGCAAGCTGTTTGATCTTGTCCTGATAATCACGATTATGGCTTCCGTGCTGGCGGTGATACTGGACTCGGTGGCTTCCATCAATGAGAAATGGCATGGGCTGCTTTATATTCTGGAGTGGGGGTTTACCGTGCTGTTTACCCTGGAATATGTCCTGCGTCTGTACTGCACCCCCTCCACCAAAGGCTATGCCTTCAGTTTTTTCGGCCTGGTCGATCTGTTCTCTATTTTGCCCACCTATATCGCTTTTCTGTGGCCGGGCAGTGTGTACCTGATTGTTATCCGCAGTATGCGTGTGCTGCGGGTGTTCCGGATACTCAAGCTGGCCCGTTACATGGGAGAAGCGAACCTGCTGGTTCGCGCCTTGCTGGAAGCCCGGCACAAGATTTTTGTTTTTTTGTACGGATTGCTGATCCTGATCATTATCTTCGGCTCCCTGATGTTCCTGGTGGAAGGGCAGGAACATGGTTTTGACAACATACCCAAGAGTATCTACTGGGCGATAGTCACCATTACCACGGTGGGTTACGGCGACATTGCGCCTCAAACGGCGATTGGTCAGTTCATTGCCGCGGCAGCCATGGTGGTGGGCTACGCCATTATTGCCGTGCCGTTCGGCATCATTTCCTCGGAAATCTGGAATGTGCAGCAGGACCAGAAAGGGAAAAAGGCAAACTGGGACGCCTTGATGGCCTGCAACAATTGCGGTCATGTTGGTCATGACAGGGATGCAAAATACTGCCACAACTGTGGTGTGGAAATGACGAAGTAATGGAAAATCGGCAGGGCCGGACTACATTGAAAAAGGTATAACATGATTCCGGTCAATACCCTGAGCCCGAATATCCCGTATTCCCGGGTAAAACGGGCAGCCTGATAGGGGTGTTTCACAAAGGCGATAACCCGGCATACCCAGGTGAGCCGTCTGCGAATGGTTATGGGCCGTACATATCCAGAAACTGCCGGCGTACTGCCAGGAATTCAGGTTGTTCCAATACCGGATCCTTGAAGAAGTTGGCGTACATTATCCAGAACATTGTATCTATGCCATTGTCCGGACCGGGATTCACAAGCAGGTTCTGCATGATTGACAATGCTTCGTCGTTGTTGCCAAAAGCCAGCGCAAAGAAAACACCGTTGATGTGTTTGGCCAGTGATTCAGCACCCAGCTTTTCCACATAAAGAGCGTATTGTTCCCGCGTGATGTCGCTGTTGCCAAGCCGCCCATTGGCATAGGGCAGATAGGGGAAGAAAAACTGCTCGGCGGGAATTCCAGTTTCGTTCAGTTTTGTCACGATATCCATGGCCTTGTCCCGACGGCCTTCACTGGTTTCAAAAATAGCCTTGACCACCAGAAAGAACTCGCTGTTGGTTATGGACTGGAAATCCTTGCCCAATGACTCCACTTGCTCTATGTAAGGGGTGAAGTTGCCGGTACCGAAAGCCAGCCATTCCTGAATCGTCAACATGGCATCCGGATTGATATCACTGATTTTGTCCGCCAGTTGCAGTGCCCTGTTGATTTGTCCCTTGGTGGCAAAGGAGCGGATGGCGTCATCCAGGACATCTACATCATTCGGGCTTAATGCCAGTGCCTGCTCCCAGAAATCCCATTCATCGCGAGTACGAAAGTGAGCGCCTTCCAGGATTGCGAGCGCACCCTAGGCCAGGCCCAGGTCAGGGTTCAGCCTGAGTGCTGTCTGTGCGTACTGGCGGGTCAGGGTTTCCCTTTCATTCATGCTCAGGTCAGGATGCGTAGATCCCAGGCTCAGGGCATAGTGGAACGCCAGGACGGCATAGGGCTCGGCAAATTCCGGATCCAGGGAGATAGCCTCCTGCAGGTTTTTTCTGGCGAGAGGATCCATGCCTGGCGATAAGTTGGGCGTCAGTGCCCTGGCCTTCAGGTACAGGGCCAGGGCTTCCTCGGAATCGGTCTGGCGACGGCTTATCTGCTGGAGTTCTTCCGGTAGTAATTCAGCCCCTATGGCGCTGGCGATGTTCTGGGCAATCTCGGACTGGATGGTGAAGATGTCGGCTAACGGGCGGTCGTAATTTCCTGACCAGAGATGGGCGCCTGTCTCCGGGTTGATCAACTGAGCCGTGATGCGCACCTGGCCTTCGACATATTGCACCGAGCCCTCCATGATGGTTTCCACGTTCAGGGTTTCGGCAATATTATCCAGGGGCAGGGTGGTATCGGCATAAGGCAGCACCGAGGTGCGGGCAATGACATTCATGTCGGTGATCTTGGAAAGCTCCAGCAGAACCGTGTCATGAATGCCAGCGGCGAAGTACGCGTTGTTTTCGTCCGGACTCAGGTTGGCAAAGGGCAGGACGGCAATGGAGTTGGGGAGGCGATTTGAAGCGATCGTGGCGCTGGACGCTGAACCGGTCGTTGAACTCGCATTGACGGTATCGGCAACAGTTGTTGCGTCATCCATTCGGTATCTGTCCACCACCAGCCAGACTATGACCAGGGCCATGATGCCCATGATGACGACATTGAGCAGGAGGCCGGACGGGGAACCCTTGACGGTGTCTTCATCGACAGTGAGGCGCACACCAATCGGGGTGATTTCAAAAGCCCAGGCCAGGACAAGAGCCAGGGGCAGACCGAGCATGATGATAGTGGTGAATACCGGCATCACCCAGGCTGGTGCACCGAAGGTGGGGAACAGGGTGTCGGCAACCTGGATGACAACCCAGGCAACAATCACATAGGTGATGCCAACCTTGAAGACATTGCGCTTTTTCAGTTCATCAATGAACGACATATGACCCTCAACGAATTCCGTTGTGGGAACATTCTAGCCAAAGTAAGGATTAAAGTAAGGATTAAAAGAAGGGTTTTCTTGGGTTGCCGGGAAGGCGATCAGGCGAGCTGCTGCTTGACCTGCTGGCTTACGACGGCCATGTCGGCACGGCCAGCCAGCTGTGGGCGGACTTCGTTCATGACCTTGCCCATGTCCTGCATGGAGGAAGCGCCAATATCAGCAATTGCCTTGCTGATGATGCCGGCAATCTCGTCTTCACTGAGCGCGGCAGGCATGAATTCCTGAATGACATCAATTTCTGCAGCTTCGGCATCCGCCAGTTCCTGGCGACCACCATCGGCGTACTGTTTCACCGAGTCGCGACGCTGTTTGATCATCTTGTCCAGAATGGAGATGATGCGGTCTTCAGGCAGGTCGATGCGTTCATCCACTTCCACTTTTTTCAGCTCGGCCAGCATCAGGCGGATTGTGGACAGGCGTG
>CAZBBS010000158.1:0-5262 GCA_964490145.1 uncultured Enterobacteriaceae bacterium | reverse complement strand
AGTGAAAAATGGTACACCTCCACCGGTGCTGTCCGCATTGCCAACGGCAAAGTGTTTATCGGAAACGGCGGTGCAGAATTCCGCACCCGTGGTTATGTTTCTGCCCTGGATGCCAATACCGGGGAAATCGTCTGGCGCTTCTACACCGTTCCTGGCAATCCCGAACTGGGTTTCGAGAACGATGCCATGCGGATGGCCGCGGATACCTGGAATGGGAACTGGTGGGAACTGGGTGGCGGTGGTTCCACCTGGGATGGCATCACCTATGATGCCGAAACCAATCTTTTGCTGTTCGGTGTCGGTAATGGGGCGCCCTGGAATCCTCTCGTGCGCAGCCCGGGCGGTGGCGACAACCTGTTTCTTAATTCCATTGTGGCCGTTGATGCTGATACCGGTGAGTACGTCTGGCATTACCAGCAGATTCCCGGTGAGGAATGGGATTTCGATTCCGTCCAGCAGATCACCCTGGCCAACCTGGAAGTCGATGGCCAGTTGCGCCATGTGGCCATGCAGGCCACCAAGAGCGGTTATTACTACATGCTGGACGCCTACAGCGGCGAACTGCTCAGGGCCAACAATTTCGTACCGGTGAACTGGACCTCAGGCTATGACATGGCAACAGGCCGTCCCATCATCAATGAAGCGGCCCAGTACACCAAGCGTGAAGGCGGTACCATCATCCAGCCGGGACCGGCCGGTGCCCATGGTGCAGCCCCGATGTCCTTCAATCCGGAAACCGGCCTGCTCTATATCCCGGCCATGGAAAGCAGCATGGCCTTTGCCAATGCGCCGGAAAATATCGATGGCCGTTTCAATCTCGGGATGGAATATCGCGGTCATGACTATGCCTATGATGATCCTGATAACACCATTGTTCGTGGCACCAAAACCCGCCTGGTGGCCTGGGATCCGGTAGCAGCACAGGAAGCCTGGGCTATCGAGGAAGTCGGCGTGGGCGGTACGCTGTCCACAGCCGGTGGTCTGCTGATCAAGGGCAATGGCCGTGATGAAACCCTCGGAATTTATGATGCAGAAGACGGCACCCTGCTGAAACTGTTCGAAACCCAGGCCAATACTTTTGCCGGTGCTATCACCTACATGCATGAAGGCGAGCAGTATATTGCCCAGGTTGTTGGCGGACCTTCCTTCCTTGGCTACTACGCTCCTACGTACGCCCGCCTGCTGGTATACAAGGTTGGCGGCACGGCTGAATTGCCGGAGAAGGTGGAATTCACCCAGCGCCCGTTTGCACCACCGGCGGAAACCGCCAATGCTGAAGTGTTGGCAACCGGTGAACATCTATACGGGGAGAACTGTGCCATGTGCCACGATACCGGCGGCCTGGCCCGCAGTGCCTTCCCTGACCTGCGTCGCAGCCCGCAGCTGCACTCTGCTGAAGGCTTTAACAGTGTCGTGCTTGGCGGTGCCCTGGCCAGCCGCGGTATGACGTCCTTTGCGTCAATCCTTGATGAAGAAGGCGCGGATGCCATCCGTCACTTCGTGATCTCACAGGCCCATATCGCCATGAATGAGCCCAGCCCCTTCGGGCCACCCGCCAACGAGGTAGCACCGGAAGATCTTGAGGAAGTGGAAGAAGCGACAGGGCAAAACTGATATCACTGAGCAATTAAAAAAGCCGGGAATTTCCCGGCTTTTTTAATTGCGGATTTTTCGCTCATCCCGCAAACAGAGGTTCGTGCTTCGCACGGGAACAGGCGGCAGGAGACAAGGTTGTTCCTGAAGGGTGTTGTGTTTCAGGACATTGTTTTTACCTGTGAGATGAAAAATAAGCTTGGCGTTAAAACGACAAAGCCATTCATCGTTCCTGCCTCCTGCATCCGATCCCTCAATTAGTGAGACCAGCCCCGGTATTTATTGAAATGCTGTCGTCATTGGCATATTCTCGAAACCACTCCCGGGAATATGGAGGCATCAATGACTTACACCAGAACCGCAGTAACCATCGCATGCAGTATCCTGTTTACCCTGTCTGCCAGTTTTGCCCTGGCCCATCACGGCTGGAGTTGGTATGGCAATGACCCTTTCCAGTTAACGGCCGAGGTCGTTGACAAGCATTTTGGCAATCCCCATGACCAGCTCACACTTAAAAGCGAGGACGGCCAGGAATGGAATGTCCTGTTGTCTCCCCCGTCACGAAGCCGGCGCGCCGGACTTACCGAAGACAAAATCAATGTGGGGGATACGGTTACCGTGTTTGGTCACCGGCGCAGTGAAGGCAACAATTTCGAAATGAAAACTGAACGCCTGCAGGTCAGGGGGCAGCTGTACAACCTATATCCTGATCGCAGTTAACACACCTGGTTCACAGAAGGAGGGGGAATCGGAAACCGTCACCAGTGAAGCTAAAATTAAAAAGAACTGAAAGTTTTGGAGGGGAACAATAATGAAAGTCACCAGGAAGCCATCATTTAAAAGAAAGTCCAATCTGCTAAGGCTATGTTGCCTTGCCGCCATTGCCGCACCATCGTTGCAAGCTCAGGTTCTGGAAGAAATCACGGTGACTGCGGAGAGGCGTGAAACATCCCTGCAGGATACGCCAATTTCCGTGCTGTCATTTTCCAGTGACATCATGGTAGCCAGGGGTGTCGAAACCATGGAAGACCTGGCCACCAATTCACCCAACCTGGATATCAAGGGATCCAGGGGAACGGGGAATGTCTCACCCACTTACCAGATTCGTGGTATTTCCGGTGGCGGCGGAGCTACCGGGGAGCGGGGGGTTGGTTTCTATCTTGATAATGTCTTTATCCCTCGCCAGACCGGTCCCTACATGCAGGTGCTGGACCTGGAGCGTGTTGAGGTGTTGCGTGGTCCCCAGGGTACCCTGTTTGGCCGCAACAGCCTGGGTGGTGCCATTCGAGTGTTTTCCAAGCAGCCTACCCAGGAAAAGGATGGGTATGTCCAGGTGACCGGCGGCAACTTTGATCGCCGTGATGTCAGCGTCATGTTCAATACACCTGTCAGCGACACCCTGGCCATCCGCGCCCAGGCCGCCTACATGGACCAGGATGGCTATGTGACACGCGGCCCTCAGGAACTGGGCAGTTCCGAAAACCTGATTCTTCGGCTGCGTGCCGCCTGGGAAGCTAGTGACAATGTTTCAGTCAGTTTCGGGGCCATGCATCTGGATTCCAAGTCAGACGGCAACCCCCAGGACCTGGAGACCTTTGATATGGCGCCGGTGGACCCGATCAACGGTGTCAGTGATGTGATCAGCTTTGAAGGTGGATATGCAGACTGGATGTCAGACTTCCTGGAAGCTTCCGGACAGTCGCGCCTGCGCAATAACGATGAGCGGCTGCTGCTGGATGATTACACCATGCCGGATTTCTGTTTCCTGGATGATGCCAATCCGGACTGGGATGATCTGTGTCTGCAGGTGAATGAAAATACCTATACCCAGCTGGACACGACAGTTAACTGGACCCTCTCCGATACCCTGTCCATGACATCCACCACGGGATATTCGGAATTTGACAGCACCGGTATCACTGACTGGCAGCTGTTGGGGATGGAACGTCGTCCCAGTGAAGCGGATTCCTGGACTTTCTATCAGGAATTCCAGATGAACTCCCAGCACATGGATGGCGCGCTGGATCTGGTGACCGGTCTCAACTTTTTCCATGAAACCGCCAAAAGCCCGCGCAACTATCTGTTGCAGGCCACCGGGACCAGTATCTTTGGTGCGCCGGGTCTGCCGTTCTTTACACCCACCAATCAGAACCCCAATGGTAATGGCTGGACCGGTGGTCTGATTACCGGCGACACGGCTACCGTGCAGAAGTCGGATTCGTTTGGCTTGTTCATGAACGGAACCTGGCATGCCACCGATGCGTTTAATATCACCGCAGGGCTGCGTTTTGCCTATGATGAAAAGGAATATGAGCAGACCGAATATGCTTCCGGCAATTTCACGCCTGCTCCGGGTACGACATCAACCACGGTCAATGCCAGTGACGACTGGTCGGAGCTGGACTGGCGTTTCACGGCTGACTACCACCTGAATGATGACGTAATGGTGTATGCCACGGCGTCCAAGGCTTACCGGGCCGGATCCTATGCCTACAACATCCTGGATAACGTACCGGGGGCGGATCAGAGCGGTGATTTCATCGAGCCGATCCCGCCGGAAAAAGTGGTGAACAAGGAGGTGGGTTTCCGTTCCGAGCTGTTCGATAGCCGCCTGCGTTTCAATGCCACCTATTTCGATATGAAATACAGTGACCGGCAAAATCCCACGGCGGTGTCCGATCCGAATTCACCAGTGGGCTTTACCATCCAGCTGGCCAACCAGGGGAATGTGAACTTCGATGGCGTCGAAGTGGACAGCCAGCTAGTGGTGACTGACCAGTTCTCCCTGACAGCCAGTGCCGGTTGGGTAGATGCAGATGTTGAGGATGTGTGCGTAAACAATGGCATTTACCTGTTCCCGGCCCCTGCCAAGAAGAGCTATCAGTTCGGAGGTATGTGGGACTTTGATATGGATAACAGGGCGGGGCTGCGCCTGTCCGTAAACTATGCCTATACCGGCGCCCAGCAAACCCATCCGGGTGGGGTGGAAGCCCCCAACGGGCCGGGTTCATCCGGCTGCGGTACCGGACCCTTTGGTGTCCCGGTGGCAGAGTGGTTCCTGGATTCCCGCTATGAATTGCCTGGTTACGGCCTGCTTAATGCCAGGCTGACCTATACCAGCCCGGACAATCTCTGGGAGGTATCCCTGTTCGGCAATAACCTGGCGGACAAGAACTATGGCAACTTTGCCAGCCGCTTTGGTGGTGGATACTGGGAAGGCGGTCCGCCGGCACCGGTGAACCTGAAAACGCCTCTACGTTCAGCCCTGGGTATCACCCGTGGTCGTCCCCTGAGCTGGGGACTGACCTTCAAGTACCGTATGGGAGCCGGTGGCTAGCGGGGGCATTGCGTAAATGATGTGAAACAGGGTGCAGTAAGCACCCTGTTTTTTTATACTGGTGCCAATCAACATCGATTCTTCCATGGGGGAGTGAAACATGAAAAAAGACAATGACCACATTGAACGCCGGGCGCTGATGACCGGCATGGGCGTCGCCCTGGCCGGCCTGACGGTAGCATCCGGTGCACAGGCCCAGGAAAAGAAATCCGGCTTTGTCCCTGCCCGGCATGATGAGGATGCCTGGTTTGATGACAAACCCAGTACCCATCGTGTCTTTATCGATTCTGCCTCCACCAATGGCGGCACTGATGCCCCGCGCTATGCTTTTA